>BNWW01000011.1 GCA_025999115.1 Bacteroidia bacterium | reverse complement strand
GATGTGTATATGTATCCTTCCACAGCGGCATTTACGATAGGTTTGGACGTTAAATTCTAATTCAATAATTAATAAGAAAATGAAAAACAAATTTTTAATATCAGCAATCATTTCGGTCATTCTCGTATCGTTTTCCTCTTGTGAATTGGAACGCGAAAGCTACGAAGAAATTTACCCCGACCAATTTTTCCGCAACGAAGCCGATGTTGAGAAAGCTTTGACGGGACTTTATTACGGCCCTTTCCGTATGGGTTACGGCAGTTTCTATGGCGTTGATCAATACAGTTACGCCGTGGTTTCGGATGCGATGGCCGGCACAATGGGCAGCCGCTGGGTCGATGCTACCGGTTATCCGCAATATCAGGAACACCGGTGGAGTGAAACCATGAGCAACGGTTATGCAAAAAATTTCTGCGAACAGGTATATGCGCAATACAATCGCCTGACTTCGATTCTGGAAACAATCAAGCGAATTGAAGCGGCGCCTGTTTCCGATGCTTTGAAATCAAAAGCGGTAGCGGAGGCAAAGGTGGTTTACGCATGGGTAGGCTTTATCCTTTACGATTTGTTCGGCCCCGTTCCGCTCATTACCGAAGATGCTTTGGCGCATCCTTACGAAAAAGTGTTGATTCCTCGCCTTTCCGACCAAGAATACACAACCATTATGCACCGCTACTTGGACGATGCACTCGAAAGTGGTTTGCCGATGCGCCAGGACGGCGATTGGGGACGTGTGTCGAAAGGATTGGCCTTGATGCTCAAACTCAAATTTTATATGGTGGATAAGAATTTTACGGAAGCGGAAAAAGTAGCCCGTGAATTGTATGCCGAACGCGGCGGAAATTTCGATTTCTACACCGGTAAATACGGCGAGATTTTCGATGACAAGCACGTGCGTAACAAGGAAATAATCCACGCTATCCCTTGCGGATTGGCCGACGGTATGCAAAATCGCACGATGATTCAATTTTGGCCGGTGCGCTACCGCGACGATCGCCAATGCTGGTTCACGTTCGGAATGAGTTGGCATTTCTACGATACCTTTGAGTCGGGCGACGATCGCTTGAATTATATCGTTACCCACTACACCAGTATTACGAACGAAGAAGCGCAACGCGGACAGGGCTTTTTAGCCAATGCCGCCGCCATCATCAAGGTGGATGATTCGAGTTATGATTCGCGTACAAGCGGCGAATATGCCTCGGTCGATTACATCATTTATCGTTTTACGGATGTGATGCTTTCGCTCGCCGAATGTATCAACGAAAACACAGGCGCACCTACTTCCGAAGCTATCGGTTTGGTCAATGAAGTGCGCGACCGTGTGAATTTACCCGCGCTTACCGCCGCCGAAACAGCCGGCAAAGCGTCCTTCAACAACGCGATTTTACGCGAACGCCTGCACGAGTTTATGGCTGAAGGTTTGGCGCGACAGGACAAAATCCGTCATGGTGTATTCGTGTCTGATTCCAAACGCGACTATCCCAACAGTCAAAGCGACTGGTATAAAACACGTCTGCCGATTCCTGCAAAATACATTCTCGAATCCGAAGGTGTAGTGCAACAAAATCCGGGTTATACCGACCGGCAGAATTAAGAGTTGTAAATTAAAATAATACAAATTAAAATGAAAAATATGCTTTTTTTACCGATAATGGCGCTATTGTTTGCTTGTAGCGACCCTGTGGTTACACCCGATGATAACGGGAATGGAAATGGCAACAATACCGGTAGTGGCGGCACACAGCCTGAAACGCCGCTCGTAAATTACGATAACGCGGTGATCGTTCCTACCATCGCAACGATTGACGAAAGCGATTACACCGCATATTACGTCGATCCGGTGAATGGAAACGACGAAAACAACGGACTTTCGGAAAGTACGGCGTATAAAACGCTCTGGAAAATCACTACTTTCTCGCGCGATGCACTCTTTCCGCCGAAATGCAAAGTGCTGCTCAAAGCCGGCGCCGTTTTCAACGAAAATATCGTGCTGAAAAACCTTGCGGGAACGCCTGAAAAACCGTTTATTTTTGATATTTACGGCGGTATCGAACGCGCTTCCATCAACGGCAACAGCGACCAGGCCGTGTTGATTCAAGACGATAACATTCGCTTCCGTAATATTCGCGTTACCAACCCTTCCGGAACGCGCGGCATCCGCATACAAACAGGTATGAGATTGGATGAAAACGGAAAAAGCAAAGGCGCGTTCCGCAATGTAGAAATTACCGGCTGCAAAATAGAAGCAGTCAATTGGGCGGGCGATGCTGCGTTTGAAGGCGCAGATCCTGCGAATCTGAACGTGGAAGCGATCGCTCCCGGCGCCCGTTTCTCCAACAAAGAATACGGCGGAATTATTTTGGAAACAAATACCACCGTCGAACAAGGTGCGAGTTGGTACGAAAACCTGTTTATTACCAATAATGAAATCAAGCAAGTATGCCGTAGCGCCATCTTGATTACGGCCAAATGGGGACAACGCGACAAACCGGGCAACGGCTTGAACGGCTATATTAGTGATACGCAAAACTGGTGGCCGAACCGTAACGTGATTATTCAAGGAAACGACATCAGCTACGCCGGCGGCGACGGTTTAATCATGATGGGTTGCACCGATTCCTACATCGACCACAACCGCTGCTATCACGCCAATTTCCTAGGTAGAAACGGGCAGGCCAGCGCCGGATTGTGGCCTTACAGCTGCACCAACATCACGATGCAATTCAACGAAGCGGCCTATACTTGGCTGGCTCACGGCAGCGCCGACGGACAAGGACTTGACGTGGATATTGCCTGCAAAAACACCGTGGTTCAATATAATTACGTTCATCACAACAAAGGCGGCGGCATTTTGCTTTGCAACATCAAAGAAGGCGACCATTCGGGAACGGTTATCCGCAACAATATTTTCCACAAAAACGAAGGCGCCTATCGCGGTTCGTTGATGACCGTTTCGAGTAGCGTAGGTAAAACCGAAGTGTATAACAACCTGATTGTCATCAATTCGGCAACGCCAAAAATCCTTTTTACCGACGACTGGGCCAATGCCGGCAAATCGCACGATTTCCATTATTACAACAACATCTTTATGAGCGACGTCCCTTGTACGGGTGTTATCGACAAGCACAACATGGAACCGGTTGTCTTTGAAAACAATCTCTGGTTTCAACTCGGCAGTGTCTATACCATCGATGAAACGGCTTTGCGCTACGATCCGAAAATAAAAATGCCTTCGGCGGCCGACGGATTCAGCAAGGTTTCGTCGTTCAAACCCGGAGCACCCAATGTTTTCAAAAACGGACTGCTGTTCAACGGCGCGGCAGCGAAAGATATTCTCGGTAGCGACGTGATCAACGTCAAGTATCTGGGAGCCATCGGGAAATAATGCATAATTTTCTATCAATATTCATTTTAAAATACAGATACACAATGAAAAACAAATTTCTATTATCGGCAATAGCCTTATTGCTGTTCGGAGCAACGCTTTCGGCGCAACCGGCGACCTCGCTTAGCGTAAACGGCGCATCCGGTTTTTCGTTTGAAAATGGCACAATAACCATTCTCAACGGCAATATTAGCGTAGAGTACTCAGACGCAACGCCTCCCCAACCGTATGTTTTCGGCAATGTAAGTTCACTTGCTTTTCAAACGCCAATCATAACTTGGGTGGGGGGAACAACCGATTGGAAAACGACAAGTAATTGGGACAAAAACCGGATGCCCGGTGCAGGCGATTATGTGATTATCCCCGCCGGAACGTCCATTCCTGTTTTGTCGGAAAACGAAACTGTAGGTATGCTGTTTATCGAAAACGGCGCAAGTATCGATTTGAATGATTTTTCCATTACGGCTAAAATCATTACCGGTTTTACAGTAGCAGCCGGCACTTGGTATCCGATTGGTTTTCCCTATTCAATTGGCGCATTATACGGTTACGGATATGCCGCAGACGGATACAATCCCGGGATGTTGCCATACAGCGACACTCCTTATCAAGCCGGTTATTACGGCGATTATATCGCAAAGTCTTACAACGGAACTGCGTTTGATTTTACGCAAACACCGGCGCCGGCGCAAACCGGTTATATTTATCAATTCCAACCGGATTATTACGGAAGCAATTCGGAAGCGAATAAAATTTCTTTCTTTTCTGCCGGCACATCGGTTACGGTTAGCGAAAGCGATTTGGAAATAGCAAGCGAAAACATCTATTATTTATTGGCAAATCCGACATTGAAGGAGTATGAGGTAACGCAAGGAGAAGGAGCAGGTGATATTTATTATTATCAATACAACAACGGTCAAAACAAGTTTGAGCGCCCGGAAACGGACCCGATCACTTTTGCACCGTTTGAAGCATTTGTTGCTATCCGTTCAAGCAACCCGGCTATTTTGCTCAGTTCTTTATCCATTGATGTGGTTACCGCATTACCAGTAGTTGAAAAAGAAAAGGTGGTGGCGACGCAATATTATAATTTGCAAGGTGTGCAAATCCCCGTAGGGGCGTTGCGCGCAACGCCCCTACAACCGGGCATCTACATCGTGAAAACGATTTACGCATCGGGTAAGAGTGAAGTGAGCAAAATAATTAAATAATTACTACCTCACCCCCGGCCCCTCTCCTTTTGGAGAGGGGCCGGGGGTGAGGTAAAAAACAACAAACAACAATGAAACAAACAATAATTTTAGCAATCGCCATGATATTTTCAGCAGGCGCCCTCTTCGCCAACCGCAGCAACATCAAAGATCGCACGGATAATTGGTTGCAAACGAGCAATAGCGATACTTCGTCCGGCGATTTAAGAAGTACAAGCAACCGTCCCGGAGGCGGTAGCGGATACGACACTCAGCAAACAGATGAAAACGACCCCTCCATTCCGGTGGGCAATACCCTCTGGATAGTCGTAATTTTAGGCGCAGCGTATGCCGGATACAAATACAGACATTCGCTTGGAAAACTCCGGACGGCTTGTTTCCTCTTGCTGGCAAGCTCTTTCTTTGCTTGCAGTGAACCCGAACAAGGCATTAACGGCGTATTCAAAGTCGATTTTGAACAGACAAAAGCCGTCGGCAATGCAGGCGAAACCTGTTTCGTGCCGATAACGGCAACGGTTGAATATATACCGATGTCGGAAAATCCTGCATGGTGTAGCATCGGTGAAAAAACAGAAGAAGGCTTTTCGTTTACCGTTTTGCCCAACACCTTGGCGGGCGAGCGCAAGTTCGATGTGGTAGTAGCGGCTGTCGGGTTCGATTTCTATCGCATCAAAATCACACAGGCGGCCGGCGAACCGAATTTCTCCATCGAAATTGAAGAACGTTCGAAAACATTCTCTCAAGCAGGCGGAGATTTGACTGTATTGGTCAGCGGCAACGTAGAATACACCGTAGAGTCGTCGCAGGCATGGTGTGTGGTCAGCGATATTACATTGGAAAGTTTCAAAATCACGGCGCCTGCCAACGGTATTACGCAACGCACGGCAAGTTTGCTCGTTAAACCGGTGGGATTTCCCGCCGTAACCATCAATGTGAAACAGGCCGGCGGCGAAATTCTACTCAATGGATGGTTTACCGGCGGTTTATTAAACAATTGGACGGCCAACGGCACTGCCGGATTGTACTCGACCGCCACCGACCAATATATTGTAGCCGGAGCGCCCGCAGGCGCTTATTACGTGAAAAACAACCTGTTGGCAATGACCGGTTTTGAAGGTCGTTTGACTCAAAAACTGAGCAATGTTCCGGATGGCAACTATACGCTTTCGGCGCAGTTTGCAGGCCGGCCGGGCGCATCGCCCGCAACAGACGGCGTGTATTTGATTGCCATCGACAAAAACGGCAACGAACAGCAAAGTGCGGTAACATTGCCCAATGGCGGTTGGAAGCTCGGCTCGTTCTCGTTCAACGTAACCGGCGGCGAAGTTACCGTAGGTATCTATGCAAAAGCAGTTGGCGGCGATAATTCCACTATGGACTTCAAAGTAATGGGCTTTACATTCCAGTAAAAACGTTAAAAATCAATCAAATGAAAAACAGATTATTCATCACAGCAATAGCATTTCTGCTATTCGGCGCCGGACTTTCGGCGCAAAAAATCACTTCGCTCGAAGTAACCCACAAAGTTGCCGGTGAAGATGTTCTCGACCGGTTTTCGTTCGAAGGTGGCACATTGACGATTCTCAATGGCGATATTACCGCCGGTTATGCCAACGAAGCACTCAACAAAGTTTATGCTTTCGGCGATGTGCTTTCCCTCTCGTTAATAACGGCCATACCGAACGCCATAGTCGCGCTCGAAACGGATGAAAACGTACCGCCATTCGTTGATAATCGAGGAATCCTGCATATTCATTCGGCAGGAAGTCCGGTTGAAATTTTCAGTATTACGGGAGCGAAAATTGCAAGGTTTACAGCAACGGAAAATCAGGCGCAATACGACCTTTCCGCCTGTCCCAATTCAATCTTCCTTGTAAAAACGGGAAATAAAACAGTTAAAGTAATTAAACATTAAGAATTAAAATTAAAAACAAACAATTTAAAAAATACAAATATGAAAAGAGTAATAGTTTCAATAGTAATGTTTACAGCAGTTCTTACTGCTTCTGCGCAAGACGGCGCAGTTCTCGCACGTCATTTACTGGTTGATAATGGAGGCGAAACCGGTTTGTTTACGCTTACACCCGATGTACCTTATACCATCACGCACTCGAAAACGCCGGCGCCACAGTTTACGATTAATGAAAACGGCTCGGCGCTTGCAAATGCAACATTTCCCGAAGCGGCTACCATTACGCCGATTGAGGTAAAGTTGAAAAACACTTGGTTTTTTGGCGGATTGAGTGGAAGTTGGACAGAAGTTTCGCAAAGATTTGATGGAGGCGCAGCAATTACAGATCCGGCGTTTCAAAGGCAAACAGATGCATATCTTCCCTCTAATGCACCTGAAGGCGCTTATTATGTACGTCCCCGAAATTTATACGGTGCAGTATTAGATGTATGGTTTTCTCAGGAAATTCTATATTTACCGAAAGGAACTTATATTTTTTCAGTGGTGGTAACGGGATATTCGGGCGAAAGTTATGGAAATTTTGCGTATTTGTATGCAGAAGAAAACGAGGTAAAAACACCTTCAACTACTCCGCTTAGTTTTTCTGCATCGTGGGGTAGCGGTGTACAGTCATTTACTTATACAAAGACAACCGATGGCGCAGTGAAATTCGGAATTTATTTACACAAAACGTCAAGTGCAAATGCAGGTAACACGCAAGACTGGAAATTTACCAATTTCTCGTTAACAGCGCAATAATTATTGAAGGCAAAAAGTTTGAGAATGGCTGCTCCGCGGCAGTGCGGAGCAGCCATGCAGCTATATTCCTGATAGAAAATATGCCCGGCCATTATTTGTATGCAGATGATAAAATTTTGGAGTATTATGCTTATGCCGACAATATCCTTGATGCTGAACTTACGGTAGCGGTTTGCTTCTGTTGTCTCCATGTAATGGATTATGTAAAAAATATTAACTATTTACTTGAAATTATCTCTTTGAAATTTCAAAAATATCTATACGATATCGGTAAGTCTAAAAGAGATAATTTCTTTTATATTAAAAGATAATGAAACGATTTTTTTTAATAATGCTTTGTGCTTGTCTTCTTGAGTTGGCAACATGTCCATTAAGAGCAATCTCTTTTATGCTTTGCTCTGTTGTTACATTTATTCTATTCTTTCTGTTCATGAATATTTTATTCAGAAAATATTCTACCGAATTGAAGATTGAATATATCCTTATAAGTGCTTTAATTGGATGTTCTCTTTTGCAAATACCATTGCGGATATGGTGGATGCCGGGCACATTAATTTCTCTGCCTGATTTTTTATTTCATTTATTCGGAATTATTATGGGTTACTTGTTTTATAAATCAAACAAAACAGGTAAAACGATTGTACTCACATTTTCCCTTATCGGTTGTTTTTTTATTTATTTCAAGGGCTATGATATGTGGATACATAAATTAAATTTTGGAACATTTAGTGGTAAAATAGAAATGGTTGTTACGCCAAATTTTCAATTCACAGACGAAAAAGGAGAAATGTGTTCTATAAGTGATTTTTCCGGCAAGTATGTAGTGGTTGATTTTTGGTTCACAGGCTGTGGCATTTGTTTCAAAAAATTCCCTAAAGTACAAGATTTATATGATAAGTATAAAGACAATCCTTCCATTTCCATATTTTCGATGAATGCAAAAATAGAACAGGATACGGAAAGTGCAGCTTTTGAAACAATTCAAAAGAGAGGTTATTCATTTCCTGTATATCGTTTGAATATGAAAGATTCTATTTTAATGGAGTTAGGTGTGAATAAGTATCCTACCGTATTGATTTTTGATAAAAACGGGACAGCTATCTTTCGTGGAGATATTGAGAAGGCAAGTGATTTTATTAATAAACTTTTTTAATTTCTTTTATTATGGTAATTTTTTATAACAAAGTGGAAAAAATGAAGATTCCATTTATTGTAGTTTTCACATTTCTTTTCTGCTTTCAACTTTCGGCCAAAACTGCCGAAAAGCAAGTGGATATATGTATTTACGGCGGCACTTCTGCCGGCGTAATCACCGCCTATACCGCCGCACAGTCAGGAAAAAACGTGTTACTCGTTGAGCCGGGTCTCCATCTGGGCGGAATGAGTTCGGGTGGATTGGGCTTTACCGACATCGGCAACAAATATGTGGTGCAGGGACTTGCGCTTGATTTCTACCGTCGCCTCGGAACGCATTACGGCAAACTCGAACAATGGATTTTTGAGCCGCATGTGGCCGAAAGCATTTTTAACGAATACATCCAACAGGGAAAAATCAAGGTTTTGTATGATTACAGAATTATCAATGCCAATGTAAAGAACAAAAAAATTGAAAAAATTACATTGGAAAAATCGTCCAACCCCGAAACAGTTACCAACCTTTCCATCCGTGCTAAAATATGGATTGATTGTACTTACGAAGGCGACCTGATGGCACAAGCCGGCGTTTCTTATACCGTTGGACGGGAAGACAATACGCTTTACGGCGAAACGTACAACGGCGTTCAAAAAATGCACGGACACCAATTGCCCGACGGCATCGACCCCTACCAAATCAAAGGCGATTCGACGAGCGGTTTACTGTACGGCATCAACCCGGAACCTTTGCAAGCTAACGGTACAGGCGATAAAAAGCTACAAGCCTACAATTACCGGATTTGCTTGACGGATGTACCGGAAAACCAAATTCCCATCACTCGTCCCGACAATTACGATTCTACGCGCTACGAGTTAATGTTACGTTTGAAAGAAGTATATGAGTGGAAAAAATTCACGGATGTTTTCATTTGGACACGAATGCCCAACGGCAAAACCGATATTAACAATTACGGAGGTTTTTCAACCGATGTAGTCGGCGAAAATTGGAACTACCCCGAAGCAAGTTATGAAGAACGCTCTAAAATTCTGAAATTTCATGAAGATTACACCAAAGGCTTGCTCTATTTCGTAGGACACGACGAGCGTATTCCCGCCGAAATTCGCAAAGGGATGCTGCAATGGGGCTATCCGAAAGACGAATACACCGACAACGGACACTGGTCGCCGCAATTGTATGTACGGGAAGCGCGACGTTTGCTCGGCGAAACCATCATGACTCAACATCACTGTCAGGGGCGCGAAAAGGTATCGGACGGCATCGCTTATGCCGCTTACACGATGGATTCGCACAACTGCGACCGCCACGTTGTGGATGGAATGGTCAAAAACGAAGGAAATGTCGAAGTCGGCGGTTTCAGTCCCTATCCGATTGCTTATCATGCCATTACGCCGCACCGCGAAGAATGTACCAATCTCTTGGTGCCTGTCTGCATTTCCGCTTCGCATATCGCTTATGGTTCTATTCGTATGGAACCGGTATTTATGGTGCTGGGGCAAATGGCAGCTATTGCCGCCTGCCAAAGTATTGACAAGAATGAAATCGTACAAAATATTCCGGCAGAGAAAATCAACGAAATTTTCCGCCAAAATCCCTTGGCAGACGGTAGCTTACCCGAAATTTTGATCGACAACAATGCTGAAAATGTAAAACTTACAGGCGATTGGGAACTGATAAACGATTCGTGGAAGGCCTACGGCGCCAATTATTTATGCGATAAATCGAATGGCAATGAACCGAAATCGGTGCGTTTTCAACCGGAAATTATGCAATCGGGGAATTACAATGTTTATGTATTTTTCCCGTTTTTAAAAACAGACGGCACAAGCCATACGCACATCGAAGTTTTTGACGGAAAACAAACCCGTGAAATTTCGGCCAACAATGCCGAAATGATTGTCGAAGGACAGACATCGGGCGAATGGTATGCGCTTGGAAAATTCCGCTTTTCCAAAGGAAATCAATCGTTTATCGAAATTTCCAACAAAGGCGCCAACGGTACGGTAACGGCCGATGCAGTATTGTTGATACCGGAAAAATAAATTTTTAAGTTCAAATAAATCACATGAAAAAAACAATTTTTAGTTTGTATCTTTTTGTTTTTTGTTTCGTTCACATTCAGGCGCAATTGCGTGTGGCGGGCATTTTTGCCGACAATATGGTTATTCAGCAAAACGAGCCTGTCAAAATTTGGGGATGGGCGGATGCCGGCGAAAACATTACCGTAAAATTTGCAGGAAAAACCGCCACCACCAAAACCCAAAAAGACGGCGCGTGGGAAATCGTTTTACCTGCTCAAAAAACCGCATCCACTCCATTTATTTTGGAAATTAAAACGAAAAAAGAAGTATTGAAATTTCAAAATATCCTCATCGGCGAAGTGTGGCTTTGCGCCGGACAGTCGAATATGGAATGGACAGTGAAGCAATCGGCCAACTCCGAAAAAGAAATTGCCGCCGCCGGTTATCCCGAAATTCGCTCGTTTCGTGTGCCGAAAGGCATAAAAAATACACCGCAAAAAAATCTTTCAGGCAAATGGGAAGTTTGTTCGCCTGAAACCGCAGGCAATTTTTCGGGTGTCGCCTATTTTTACGCCCGCGAGTTGTATAAGCAACTCGGCGTTCCCATCGGCATCATCAACGCTTCGTGGGGCGGAACGGATATCGAAACTTGGATGGACGGCAAAACCATCGAAAGCTTGCGCGCCACCTCCCTGCCGATGAAACCGTATAGCGCGGAAGTAATGAATAATATCGAAACCTACATCAACGAAAACAAAGGTAGTCGCGAAGCATTCAATCAGGCGATGGCCGCCGACCCTGCTTTGGATGAAAAATGGTTTGCCGGCAATTTCGATTTTTCCGGTTGGAGCGAAATTACAGTGCCTGCCGAATGGGGCGGAACACCGCTCGCATTAGTCGATGGACAAGTCTGGTTTAAATATGAAGTGGATATTCCCCCGGCATACGAAAACTTGCCCGCTATCCTATCGCTCGGCACGATCGACGATTTGGATAAAACATGGTTCAACGGCGAATTTTTAGGCGAAAACGCAGGTTGGGATACGCCGCGTCTGTATCCCATAAAAAAAGGGAAACTCCGCGCAGGCAGAAACGTGATTACCGTCCGCATTACCGACAACGGCGGTGGCGGCGGAATGTGGAGTCCGTCCGAAGATATTTTCTTGAAAATCATTGACGGCGAAAAATCGCATACTATTTCGTTGGCAGGCCAATGGAAATACAAGGAATCGGTTACGAATACCCAATACAAAGTGTTGGAAATCAGCCCGAATATGCTATATTCCTGTCTGTTCAACACCATGATTAATCCGATTACAAAATTCCGCATCAAAGGCGCTATTTGGTATCAGGGCGAAAACAATGTGGGTCGCGCTTATGCTTATCGCACGCTTTTTCCTGCCATGATTAACGATTGGCGGACCCATTGGGGCTACGGTTTTCCGTTCTATTGGGTGCAGTTGGCCAATCTCTATCCGCATCCCGCCACTCCGCCCGAAAGTGACTGGGCCGAACTTCGCGAAGCGCAAACCATGACCTTGAGTTTACCGAAAACCGGGCAGGCGGTGATTTATGATATTGGCGATGCTCATTCCATTCATCCGTTAAATAAACAGGATGTGGGAAAACGCCTGGCTCTTCATGCTTTCAAAAAAGAGTATCGAAATCTTGAAAATTCAACTTTCAATCCCGAAAGTCCAAGCTACAAATCATCTGAAATCGTTGGTAATAAGATGGTTATTTCATTCAATCTTTACGGCTCAAAATTAAAAATCAAGGATACTTTCGGTTATTTACGCGGTTTCGCCATTGCCGGAAAAGACAAAAAATTTGTTTGGGCAAAAGCCGAATTAGACGGCGATAAAGTAGCGGTTTTCAGTCCCGGTATTCCGAATCCCGTAGCCGTGCGATACGCTTGGGCAAACAATCCCGACGCCAACTTGTTTAATACCGAAGGATTGCCCGTAACGCCTTTCCGCACCGACAATTGGCAAGGAAAAACTGAACCCAAACCGCAAGTATCTGAAAATAAATCGAAAACCATAGAAGAAAAAGCCGATTCCGTTCTTGCTTTAATGACGTTGGACGAAAAAATCGGACAACTCAATCAACTTTCAGGCAATTGGCAAACCGGTCCCATCTTGCGTGGCGACCAAAACAAAATAGAATTGCTCAAAACCGGACAAATCGGCTCCATGCTCAATATCAAAGGCAGCAAAAACACGCGCGAAATTCAGGAATTGGCCATGCAATCGCGTCTGAAAATTCCGTTATTGTTTGGTTTGGATGTCATTCACGGCTACCGCACCGTTTTCCCTATTCCGTTGGCGCAGGCGTCTTCGTTCGACCGTGCAGCAATTGAAACGGCAGCGCGTGTTTCCGCTCGCGAGTCGGTCGTTTCGGGTGTTCACTGGACGTTTTCGCCGATGTTGGATGTGAGCCGCGACCCGCGTTGGGGACGTGTGATGGAAGGCCCGGGCGAAGATACTTTTTGGGCAACCGAAGTAGCCCGCACCATGGTGCACGGTTACCAAAACCCTTTCTCCGACGGTTTGGAACTGATGGCATGCGCTAAACATTTTGCCGCTTATGCGGCGGCTATCGGCGGGCGCGACTACAATACCGTTGATATGTCGCTCCAAACGTTGCAAAACGTTATTTTACCGCCGTTCAAAGCGGCTTCGGACGAAAAAATCGCTTCCTTTATGTGTTCATTCAACGATATTAATGGCGTTCCGGCATCTGCCAACACATTTTTATATAATACTTTATATAATGAATGGGGCTTCGACGGCTTAGTCGTTTCCGATTGGGGTTCGATTGGCGAGATGGTGGCTCACGGCTACAGCAACGATCGAAAAACGGCTGCAGCACAAGCTATTAACGCAGGTGTTACCATAGATATGGAAAGTCGTTGTTATCCTGATTTTCTGAAACAATTAGTGGAAGAAAATACCGTTTCCGAAGAAACGGTCAACCGGGAAGTAAAGCGTGTTTTGGTACAAAAATTCAAACTCGGATTATTTGATGATCCCTATAAATATTGTGTTCCGGAAAAAGAAAACGCCGAAATTTTATCGGAAGAAAATCGGGCGGAAGCGCTGGATGTAGCGCGGAAATCCATTATTTTGTTGAAAAACGACCCGGAGGCCTTGCATATCCCTACTCTACCCATCGCAACATTGCCGGATAAAATTGCGCTTATCGGGCCTTTGGCCGATTCAAAGGCGGATATGGACGGCAATTGGACGGTGGCGTTTGAAAGCAATGTCGCGGTAACATTGTTAGATGCGTTGAAAAAACGTTATCCCAATGCAACAATTACTTATTCTAAAGGATGTGAATTGAAGGGCGACGACCGCAGCCAATTTGAAGAAGCCATCCACGCAGCCCAAAACGCCGATTTGGTTATTTTGGCTTTAGGCGAACAATTCGGAATGTCGGGTGAAGCTCGTTCGCGCGGCGATATTCATTTGCCCGGCGTACAGGAAGAATTGGCGTGCAAAATTTATGAAACCAATCCGCATTCCATTACCGTTTTAATGGCCGGCCGGCCGCTGATTTTTAATGAAATAGCGGCCAAAGCACCCGCCATTCTTTACGCTTGGTATTTGGGCAGCGAAAGTGGAAACGCCATTTTAGACCTCATCGAGGGCAAGCACAATCCTTCGGCGCGTGTGCCGATGAGTTTTCCCAAGCATATCGGACAAATTCCCGTTTACTACAACCGCCACAACACCGGTCGCCCGCCTGTGGATCAGGAAGGTAACTATTCGAGCCGCTATATCGACATCGATTACAAACCGCAATATCCTTTCGGTTACGGACTTTCCTATACCGCTTTCCAATACGAAAACATCCGTATTCGGAACGAAAAAGATAGCGTTTTTGTGGATGTTACACTGAAAAACACCGGCAATTACGATGGAAAAGAACTGGTACAAGTCTATCTGCGTAAACTGTGGGGCGAATCCACCCGTCCAATCAAAGAACTCAAAGCGGTGGAAAACGTGTTCTTGAAAAAAGGCGAATCGCGCAAAATCACTTTGTCCGTTCCATACGAAAATTTGAAATATTATGGACAAACCGGATGGCAAAACGGCGCCGGCGATTATAAAATCTATTTGGGAACCAACGCGGAAAATCTGTTTTTTGAACAAAATTTGAAAATTGAAATATGAAGAAAACAACAGTCTTACCGGTTATCATTTGGCTTTCGGCGCTTGTATGTCATGCCGGAAATCCGGGAAAAACAATTGCGCTCGAAAATGATTGGCGCTTTCAAATTGGAGAGGCCGAAGACGGCGAAAAAAGTAATTTCGACGATTCTGCATGGGAAGTGGTTGCCGTTCCGCATGATTGGGCTATCGATCGGCATTTCGATATGAATATCGACCGGCAAACGGTGCAAGTGCTTGAAGACGGCGACCGGCAACCGCAACTGCGCACCGGGCGTACCGGAGCCTTGCCCATGTTCGGCATTGCGTGGTATCGTAAAAATTTTACGATCGATGCAAACGACAGCGACAAACAAATTTTGGTTGAATTTCAAGGCGCTATGAGTAATCCGCAAATTTTTGTGAACGGCCGGAAAGCAGGTGAATGGCATTACGGATATACTTCATTTGTGGTTGATATTACCGGTTATTGCATTTTCGGTCAAAAAAATGTCTTGTCCGTCCGCTTGGATAATCCCGACGAATCTTCCCGGTTCTATACCGGCGCCGGACTTTTTCGCCCCGTCAATCTGATTATCAAGAACAAAGTGCATATTGCCCATTGGGGAACGTATATTACCACACCGCAGGTTTCCGCACAAAAAGGCGAATTACGGATTCAAACCAACATTGAAAATAATTCCGCCGAAAATGTTAAAATTCAATTAGTTACCGAAATTATTTCTCCTGACGGGAAAATGGTAGGCAAAGCGACGACTGCTCAAAATCTCGCGGCAACAAATACGCTGATCGATCAGAAAACAAGTATCGCGAAACCGGAACGATGGAGCATCGAAAATCCGAAAACATACAAGGCAATCAGTAAAATCTACGCCGGAAATGTGTTATTGGATGAATATGAAACCGTTTTCGGCTTTCGAGAAATCCGTTTCGACGCTCAAAAAGGCTTTTTCCTGAATGGAGAAAACATCAAACTGAAAGGCGTTTGCCTGCATCACGATTTGGGACCTTTGGGCGCTGCCGTTAATCGTCGCGCTACCGAACGCCAATTACAACTCATGAAAGAAATGGGTTGCAATGCCATTCGAACGGCACACAATCCACCATCGCTTGAATTGCTGAATTTGTGCGACAGTCTGGGTTTTGTGGTCATCGACGAGGCGTTCGACGAATGGCAAACCGGCAAAATGACCAATGGATACAATCGCTATTTCGATCAATGGTGCGAACGTGATTTGGTGGCGCTGATTCATCGCGACCGCAATCATCCCTGTGTTATCCTTTGGAGCATTGGCAATGAAATACGCGAACAACGGCAAGCCGGCGGTTATCTTGTGGCTCGCCGTCTGACCGAAATTTGCCGGCGCGAAGATCCTACACGCTTGGTTACCGCCGCATTCGACCAATATCCGGCGGCTATCGACAATCAATTGAGCGACGAAATAGACGTGGTCGGTTTCAATTACAAATTTTTTGCTTACGAGCCGGTTCACGAAAAACATCCCGAATATATCTTGTACGGTAGCGAAACTGCCTCTACGGTCAGTTCACGCGGCATTTACAAATTTCCGCTGAAATGGGATAAACACGCATGGCACAGCGATTATCAAGTATCATCTTATGCGACCGATTGTGTGCCTTGGGGCTGCTTCCCCGACGAAGAATTTGCCAAACAAGACAGCCTCGATTATGTTTTCGGCGAATTTGTATGGACGGGGTTTGATTATCTTGGCGAACCGACTCCTTACAATGAAGGCACGCCGGCGCGAAGTTCCTATTTCGGCATGGTCGATTTGGCCGGACTGAAAAAAGATATTTTCTATCTTTATCAATCGCATTGGAGCGATCAACCGGTGCTACATCTTCTGCCCCACTGGAATTGGGAAGGATTCGAAGAGAAAAACATTCCGGTAATGTGTTATACTAATTTTCCGAAAGTAGAGTTGTTTGTCAATGGCCAAAGTTACGGTGTTCAAACACACGACCCATCGAATACATTCACGCGCTATCGCTTGATTTGGAATAATGTAACGTATGCTCCGGGCGAACTAAAAGCCGTGGCTTACAACGAAAAAGGCGAAGCGGTACAAACCGAAATCATCCAAACAGCAGGACAAGCGACGCAAATTCGCCTCACGGTCGATCGCCCGGCAATTGCAGCCGGCGGAAAAGATATGGCATTCATCACAGCCGAAGTGCTCGACAAAGACGGAAATCCTTGTCAGACAGCCAATTCCTATTTGTTTTTTGAAGTGGAAGGCGCAGGAAAACTCAAATTTCTGTGCAACGGCGATGCTACTTGTCAAATCCCTTTTTCGTCAAATTATATGCCGCTTTTCAGTGGAAAATTAATGGCGGCGGTGCAATCGTTTCATCAATCGGGAGAAATAAAAATCAGGGCATTGGGTGGTTTGCTCAAGGCAGGTGAGATAACTATTCATTCGCGATAAAGTCAGGAAAACAAGGCTCTACATGGCTCTTCGGATTTTTATATTAGACCGTAGAATTATTTTACATAAAAATCCGGAATCACAAATTTTAAGCCTTTTTTAATCGTTTTATTATGCTATCCAACCTATCTTTGTTCTCTATTTTAATGATAATACAATGAAAAGACAAATCTCAATCCTCTCTGTTTTAGCGTTTTTTACAGCTACATTATCGGCGCAACCGTATTCTTTAAACAACAATTCCACTATTTTTACAACGGAAACCGGCAAACAAAAAATTCAAATCGAAACGTATGGATCACAGAGTTTGCGTATTTTAAAATATCCGCAACATGCGATTGTAAGTAAAACTTCATATTCTGTTGTACAAAAGCCCGGAGGAGAATCGTTTACAGTAAAAGAAAATGATAACGATATTCTTTTATCCACTTCAAAAATCCGCATTTCGATTGATAAAACTACTGGCATTATTCGTTTTACAGACACAAACGGCAAACTTCTGCTGACAGAAAAAGCGCCCAATGTCCCCTTTCAAATCAAACAATCCTTTGCTTTGTCCGACAACGAAGCCATTTACGGATTGGGGCAAGACCAACGCGGCATCATGAATTTTCGCGGACAATCGGTCTGGCTCAAACAACGAAATATGTACGTGGCTGTGCCTTTTCTGATTTCATCCAAAGCTTACGGAATTTTGTGGGATAATACTTCCATATCCAATTTTTCGGACAATGCCGGCGGCGCCGTTTTTGAATCGGAAACCGGCGACTGTATTGATTATTACTTTGTTACGGGTAATACCATGGACGAAACCATCGCCGCTTATCGCGAATTGACCGGCAAAGCGCCGATGTTTCCCCGTTGGACTTTCGGATTTTCGCAAAGCCGAGAACGCTATACCAATGAAAATGAGATAGTTGATATAGTAAAGAAATACCGCGAATTGAATCTGCCGCTCGACGGCATCATTCAGGATTGGCGCTATTGGGGGTTCGACGAAGGACAATGGAATTCCACCGAATTTGAGCCGGTCAATTTTCCGCATCCCCAACAGATGATTGATAATATTCATGCGTTAAACGCCCATGCAATGATTTCCGTCTGGCCCTCGTTTGGAAACACGTCTAAGATTTACCAAGAATTGGACACAAAAAATTTACTTTTCGATTTCGGCACCTTTCCCAACACGGGAAAAGAAAAAGTGTACGATGCTTTTAGCGCCGAAGGCCGGGATATTTATTGGAAATACTTGAATGACAACATTTTCTCGCTCGGAATGGATGCTTGGTGGCTCGATGCAACCGAACCCGAACAATCAAGTCCGCTTACCCAAATCGACGCCAACCAAACCGCTTTGGGCAGTTATAAACAAGTTGCAAACGCCTATCCATTATTCACAAACAGAGGAGTTTACGAACATCAGCGGGCCGTCACATCCGGTAAACGAGTCATGATTCTCACGCGCTCGGCTTTCGCAGGGCAACAACGGTATGCCACAGCCGTTTGGTCGGGCGATGTTGTCGCCGATTGGCTGGTCTTCCGTAATCAGATTTCGGGCGGAGTGAATTTCAGTTTGTCGGGCATTCCGTATTGGACTACCGACATCGGCGCCTTTACCGTACCGCAGGATCAGTTTCCGGGCGGCAATCAAAATCCTCAATATCAGGAACTTTACGTGCGCTGGTTTCAGTTTGGAGCGTTTTGTCCGCTATTCCGCGCACACGGATCCTCTACTCCGCGCGAGATTTTCAATTTTGGAAAACAAGGCGATTGGGCTTACGACATTCAGGAAAAATACTTGAATTTGCGTTATCGTTTGTTGCCTTACATTTATTCCTTATCTTGGCAGGTTTCGTCTGAAAATGCAAGTTTGATGCGCGGAATATTTATGGATTTTCCAAATGATACAATCGCACAAAACATTAATAATCAATACTTTTTCGGAAAATCGATTTTAGTGGCGCCCGTTACCGAAGCACAGACAAAAGAAAGTAAAATCTATCTGCCATATACTAATTTTTACGATTTTTGGACGGGCGAAAAAATCAGCGGCGGACGTTATATAACCAAACAAACGCCGATGGATATTCTTCCGCTTTATATCTGCGAAGGTTCGATCATTGCGATGGGAAAATCCATGCAATATGCTACTCAACATCCGGCCGATACGCTCGAAATTCGTGTGTATACGGGCAAAGATGCCGAATTTACGCTCTACGAAGATGAAAACGATAATTACAATTATGAAAAAGGAGCCTATTCGACGGTACAATTCCGTTGGAATGAAAAAGAACAAACGCTGACCATCGGCAAATCCAGCGGCAGCTTTCCCGGAATGTTGCAAAAACGGATTTTTAATATTGTATTTATAAACGAAAACCGGGGCATTGGCGATCAATTATCCAAAACTGTGGATCAAACCGTGGAATACAGCGGCGAAGAAATTAAAATTCAAAAAGATAAACCTATTCGACTTGCCGTTATCGGCGCCACGCACGGACACATTTCCTTTATACTCGGAAGAAAAGACAAAGGCGATTTCGTTTTGACGGGAATTTACGAGCCAAACAACGAATTGGTATCCTCGTTATCCAAACGATATGGAGTGGATATAAACCTGTTTTACAACGATTTAAATAAAATGTTGGACGAAACCAAACCGGAAGCGGCCGTGGCTTTTGGCTCGGTTTACGAACATTTGGCCGTGGTGGAAGCGTGCGCCCCGCGAAACATAGATGTGATGGTAGAAAAACCCTTGGCAACCAATGTAAAACATGCCGAAAAGATGCAAGAACTTGCACAAAAACATAATATTCAATTACTTACCGATTACGAAACTTCGTGGTATCCGACAACGGCAAAATCGATCGAATTGGTAAACGATAGTAATTTTGTCGGAAAAATGAAAAAAGTGGTTATCCACGATGGACACAGCGGACCGGTCGAAATCGGTTGCGACCAATATTTTCTCGAATGGCTGACCGATCCGGTACAAAACGGTGGCGGCGCATTAATTGATTTCGGTTGTTACGGCGCTAATTTAATGACCGCCTTGATGCGCGGCGAAAAACCGGTTTCCGTTACAGCGGTTACCAAGCAATACAAACCTGCTATTTATCCGAAAGTAGATGACGACGCCACCATTATCGTGAATTATCCGAACAGTGAGTGCATTATTCAAGCGTCGTGGAATTGGACTTTCAACCGGAAAGACATGGAAATATACGGCGACAAAGGCTATATCATTACCCAAGATAACCAAAATAGAGGATTTTGGAGGCGGCTCGGAAATCTGCTCAAACAGGGAAAACTGTATTTATCAAATAATTTAATCGTTTATTCACATCGGGGCATTTGCTGCAATAATACTTTGTGTTCAGGTTAAACATTAATTTAGTTTATCGCGGAGCGATTTCATTATTGTAGCAACAGGATGATTTCCCCGTTTTTCCCAAAAGGGAGCGTAGTCATTCCGAAGCCGTAGGCGAGGAATCTCTCTTTAACTCCTTCGCAGCCTGTCCAGCCAATATCAAATAATAATCACTCCCCAAATCCTCATCCAAAGGCAAAAAATAACTTTTCCCAACGGGCACTTGCGTGGCACACTTGAAAATCGCCGTCCCCTCGTCTATTTCATCAAACATGGCTAAATAGAGCATTTCAGCGCCTTGCCGGATGTGATTGGAGAGTTGTTTCTTATAAAAACCGCCACGATTGCGCGGAATCGGCTGTGAATTTTTCGCCATATTTTTCCACGAAAATCCGGGATAAGCCAAAGGGGCGTAATCGATTTTGTTTTCTTTACACCATTGCAAATCGCCTTCGACTATTTTTTGCATTTCCGGCAAGTTTTTTTCTCTAAAACGGCCTACGAACCAAGGCATGACAATATCGCATTTTCGGATTAAACGATGCAATTCGGGATCGTTGAGTGTATCATCTTTCAATGTGCGCCAATAAGTGGGAACGCCGATTAAGAGGCTGAATCCGCGGGCGGTGAGGGCGTCTATCAGAATTTCGACTTCCTTAAATCCGTATTTCCGGTTATCGTTGAAACCCACACCCCAAAGGGCAATCAAGGGTTTTCCATTATGAAAAAGATAGGAGGGATTGTTTTTCCGTTCAAAAATATCGTACTGTTTCGTAATCGAATCGATGTCCGTTAAGACGAGTTTTTCGTCGCCCGGCGCCATCCCGCTAAAATCGTACATAATGCTGATAGCACGATTGTTGGCATTCGCCGAGTTGATCGCCGAATGCCACACTTTATTCAGTTGGCGGTAACTGGCCGGCCGTTTGATTTCGGCCACAAAACGTTGCACAAAAACGCCGTCAATACCGTATTCGCGCATCCAACGAAAATGCGTTTCGACGGTCGATTCGTCCCAAGAACTGAAAGTATAAGCCGGACTTCCATCGGCAAAAACAAACTCGGTTTTGTAGGTTTTTTCGTATTCCGAAACATCCGGCCACATATCTATTTTGCAACTGCCGGGGTAAAATCCGCCATCGCGGCCCCAATAATGATACCATCCCCGTTCGGAACCATCGCCCGGACAACTGAACCATCCCTGATAGCCGGCCATGGCCAAGCCTTTGTAGGAATCGTATTTGATTTGTGCATGACCTAATATCGTTCCGAAACAACAAAGGCAAACGACGAAAAAACGGTATAAAATCATGAATTAATCAGTTTGCTTGTATAGATTGTTTCGTTGGTTTGCAATTTCAAGAAATAGATTCCTTGCGCATATCGCGATAAATCCAATAAGTTATCGTGTTGATTAATTGTTTTTTCCAATACAATTTTCCCATTTAAATCCGAAACGCTTGCAAAAGCTTGGGTTTCAATATTTTGAACATGAAAAATGCCGTCAGCCGCCGGATTCGGCCAAATAAGCGCCGGAAGCGTGTTGACGGTTTCGATAGCCGAAGTTGAGCCTTTAAACGTAAATTTATCAAAATTGAAATTGCCTTTCGGAACAAAACGCATGGTATGTATGCCTTGTGTAAGGGAGATATTGGGTACGGTAACGGTTCCCAATGCGGAAATGGGATTATACGTTACGGTATAGTTTTTCGGATTACTTGTCTTGACATAGTCGAACTCCAAATAGAAATTGGCCGTTTGTCCGGCTTGTAGAGTTCCAATCACAAAATCAATGGAATACACATCGGTTTTTTGCACTTCAAACGTATAGTTAATATATTCACCTTGTGATATATCAGTAACGTAGTAGATATTTTTCTGCCGGTATCGCGCAATATCCACATCGTCGCCCGGACGATATTCCAACGTACCGTTTCCCGGTGTGTTATCCCAATAAGCAATCCCTTGTCCGCCGGTATTGAAATCTTCGGCTTCGATGGTTCCCGGAACGGTTTTCGGACTTCCTTGATAAGGCGAGCCTTGGTCTTTGGTTTGTTTTACGACTTGAATCGTTTCGTTTTCATTGAAAAACAGCGGATCGACACAGATGCTGCGCAATTCGCCGATTCCCGAAAGGTCGGCCGTATGATAAAACGCCCACCATTGTCCTTTGTATTCCACTACCGAACCGTGGCTGGTATAGCAAGTAGTAGAATTGAGATAAATGCCTTTGTATGTCCAAGGGCCTAACGGACTGTTGCCGATGGCATAACGTAGCTGATTGGCGCCGTCTTTATTATCGGCATACGTGAGGTAATAAATGCCGTTGCGCTTGAACACCCAAGTACCTTCGTGAAAATCGGTCAAACCGGTCATTTGTTGTAACTCGCCCTCCACTTCAATCATATTGTCTTTCAATCTTCCACCGTAACAACGAGCGCCGCCGCCGATATACAGATAAACTTGACCGTCGTCGTCGATAAAAACGCAAGGATCGATTAATCCGGGCGAGGTAACAATTTGTCCGTTTTCGATCCACGTTACTTCCGTGCCTTTCAGCGGCTCGGGCAATACGGTAAAATCCTTTGCAGGATAATCGCTTACTGCAATACCTATTTTCCATGTATTGTTCCAAGTAGGGCCTTCGGGATGCGGAAAATAGAAATAATATTTCCCGTTTTTATATGCACAATCGGGCGCCCACATAAAAGTGGCATTAGTACTTGCATTCGTAACCGGCACATCCCAAGGCACATCGGCGGCTTCGAGGATTTGGCCGTGGTCGGTCCAATTGACCATATCATCGGTGGAATAGACATGATATTTATCCATCCGGTCGCAACCAGCCGGCGGGTCGATGTCGTGCGAAGGATAAACGTACAAACGGCCGTCTGCCCAAACATGAGCCGATGGGTCGGCGGTATAAATATCGCGGATGAAAGGATTTCCGCTTTGTGCAAGCATTAATTGACACAAGAACAAGGTCGGGACGAAAAGTAATTTATGAAATTTCATTGTATTTTGAATATTCTGTTTCTGAAAATTGAAAAAAGTAGAGACGTTGCGCGCAACGTCTCTACCTACACAACATAATAACGTCTATTTAACTAAAATCTTACAATTAGACGAAATATTCCCCGATTGAACTTTTACGATATACAAATTCGTCGGGAAAGTCTGATTTGAAACTTCACTTGCTTTATAATCTCCGATTTTCTGCGCTTGCAGGTTGTAAATGCTTACGACCGTGTTTTCGGGGAAGTTTTCAAAATAGATTTTACCTTTCGATGTATAGATTTGTCCTTCGGAAGCCATTGCATTGATACCGGATGTAGCAATGATAATCTCTTTTTCCAAGAAATTGTTGGCTATATCGGTTTCCGGAATATCATTTTGGTCGTTCACTTGAGCCACAACGGTATAGGTTCTTGCCAAACCGGGTATCCATTTTCCACCGTCCGTTTTACCGTTGGGGTTACCGTTAGCCGTCAGAGTAACTTCTTCGCCCGGAGCCAGAGAGGTAAGATGTGTATCGCTAAAAGCAACTACTATATTGTTTCCGGTAGATCCCTTTATTGCGAACGAAACGCCGTGTTTGACATTGGGCGAAGCAAATTCGCTAATGTTTTTAATGGTCGCGCTGAAGAGGATTGAATCGCCTAATACAGGATTTACCGGAGTCCAAGTGATGTCGGTAACAATCAAATCCACCTTATCAATACCTTTAGTGAAGAAATAAGCGCCGGTCAAAACCACATCGCCTTCGGCTTGACTTTTCAACGTAATTCGTTTGATTTTTTTGCCGGGGGTTAGATTGTAGAAATATTCTGTATTGTTTGCGAAAAATTCGTTATTTTTCCCTGTTTCGGATTGCGCATTTGAATCGTCCGTATAAACAACGTCAAATTGAAGTTTGGTAGCACCACCTTCGCCGTCGCCGGTTTTAGGAAGCGCCGAAGCATCAAATTTAATCCAAACCTGATTGTAGCCTGCAACATCAATACCGCCTTCGGCTTCCCAGTTCCAACCGGCTCTGTGCCATCCGCCGTTTTTATAGGTAATGGTATGAGTATCGACAGCGTAGGAAGCGGCATCTGCATTTTCGCCATCATCGGTTGCGAAGAAATTCAGTTCTTCGATGCTGTATGCCAAGCCGTCGGATACATAATCGGGGTTGGCGCCTGTTGCTGTAACATCAATTTTTGTTGCGTGCCAAGCATTTCCAAGTCCGCCGGCATAACCTCCAACCGAGGCATTCGGTTCGTAAACTCCGAAAAATTCTTCGCCGTCGATACCGCCATCTTTTATTTTCTGCATGACAATACCCGAAAGAATATTATAATGGTTTCCGTCGCGTTTTTCGGGATAATATGCGGCAGCGCTGTGAAGATTGCTTGCCCAACCCCATTCGGCATTCGTATTGCGTTCAAACCAACGGAAATTATCGGTTTTAGCATTTTCGCTTGTCGCATAAGCGCGTTTGATTGGCCAATCGCCATCGTCGCCTGCCAACTCGGCAAGTTGTTCGCTGGTTATATAAAGATAACGTCCTGTTTCTACGTTTTTGTAATAATAGGCTTGTACGTTATCGAATGCAGCACCTGCCGGAATACGATACCATTTAATAACGTCGGTTGCTTCTTGACTCCAAACGAGCGAATCGGTATCAACGCCTATATCGGCAAGGTACCAAAGTCCTACACCGTCGCCATCGAAACCGCGAATGGTAATAATATCGGCGCTGGGCGAGTTGTCGGGACGGTAGTCGGGATTAGCTGCATTAGCTCCGGCAACATCAATTTTGGTTGCATACCAAACGTTTCCAAGTCCGCCGGCATAACCTCCAACCGAGGCATTCGGTTCGTAAACTCCGAAAAATTCTTCGCCGTTGATACCGCCATCTTTTATTTTCTCCATGAGGATACCCGAAAGAATATTATAATGGTTTCCATCTCTCTTTTCGGGATAATAGGCGGCAGCGTTGTGAAGATTGCTTGCCCAGCCCCAAGCGGCATTCGTGTTGCGTTCAAACCATTTGTAATTGGCGGTCGTTCCGTAGGTTGAAGTTGCATAAGCGCGTTTACTCGGCCAGTCGCCGTCATCGCCTGCCAATTCGGTAAGTTGTCCGTCAGTTATATAAAGATAACGTCCGGAAGCAACGTTTTTATAATAATAAGCCTGAACATCTGCTGTTCCGTCGGATGCGCTGCCTGCCGGGATGCGATACCATTTAATAACGCCGGTTGTTTCTTGGCTCCAAACGAGCGAATCGGTATCAACACCTATATCAGCAAGGTACCAATTGCCTACACCGTCGCCATCGAAACCGCGAATGGTAATAATATCGGCTTTTTCGGTATTTGCCAAGAAATGTGGTATATCGGGATTTTCAACATTGGCTGCTACAACATCTATTTTTGTTGCGTACCAAACATTTCCAAGTCCGCCTGCATGACCGCCAACGGAAGCATTCGGTTCGTAAACTCCGAAAAATTCTTCGCCATTGATACCGCCATCTTTTATTTTCTGCATGATAATACCCGAAAGAATATTATACTTGTTTCCGTCGCGTTTTTCGGGATAATAGGCTGCTGCGTTGTGCAAGTTACTTGCCCAGCCCCAATCGCCATTCGTATTGCGTTCAAACCATTTGAAATTAGCAGTTTTCGCATTTTGGGCTGTAGCATAAGCGCGTTTAGTTGGCCAGTCGCCATCATCGCCTGCCAACTCGGCAAGTTGGTCGCCGGTTAGGTAAAGATAACGTCCGGAAGCAACATTTTTGTAATAATAAGCCTGAACATCTGCTGTTCCGTCGGAAACGCCGCCTGCTGGGATGCGATACCATTTAATAACATCGGTTGCTGCTTGGCTCCAAACGAGCGAATCGGTATCAACGCCTATATCGGCAAGATACCAGTTGCCTACACCGTCGCCATCGAAGCCGCGAATTGACACAATATCCACCTTGTCGGTGTTTTCCAAAAATTGGGCATTAGCGTTTTGCCAACCCAATAAGGACAATAAAAGAATTGCCCAAAGTGATAAAGTTAACTTTTTCATGATACAATAATTAAAAAATTAAAAAATAATCCATATATTTATTCTTATTTATTTCACTGTCAATATTTTACGCAACCGGATGTCGTCCGACGAAGCGCCGACCATCATCTCAAATTCACCGGGTTCCACCACTCGCTTCATTTCTGCATTGATGAGCGAAAGATGTTCGGGTGATAGCATGATCGTAATGTTTTTCGTTTCGCCCGTTTTGATGAAATTCTTTGAAAAACCTTTCAATTGTTTTTCGGGAATTTCCACACTGCTCACTTTATCATTGATATACAATTGTGAAACTTCGGCGCCGTCCACTGCACTTGTATTTTTCACATCAAAACTGATTCGGATATTATCCCGAACGGCCGGATTTTCGGGCGTTATTTTTAAGTTTGAATATTCAAATGCAGCATAACTCAATCCGTAACCGAAAGGGAAAAGCGGTTGGGCCTGTCCGTCGATATAGCGGCGATGCGCCGACGGCTTTTTGGAATAATACATCGGCAATTGTCCTTGATTTTCGGGAAACGTAACCGCCAATCGTCCCGAAGGATTATAATCGCCGTGCAGAATATCGGCGATGGCCGTACCGGCGGCTTCACCTCCAAACCAAGCTTGCAATACGGCATCGGAAAGGTTACAAACTTCGGTCAGAATCAACGGACGACCGGTTATCATGACCGTAATCACCGGTTTTCCCGATTTGGCGGCCGCTTGTAAAATTTTCATATCCATCGCATTCGGATACAAATCGTGCTTGTCGCGACTTTCGCCCACTTCTTCCTGCGCTTCACCCATGACCACGATGACTGCGTCGGATTGTGCGGCCGCACGAGTAATATCGGCATATAAATTTAATTTTTCCGTGTCGGTCAATCGCCATTTCAACCAAATTCCGGCATTGTCGGCCAATTTCAAAAATTCCAAGCGGAAAGGAATTGGATGTCCCGCTTCCAAGCGAATGGTTTTTCGTTCACCGCGATTTTGCCATTCATCGTTCCAATGGTCGAAAAAAAGTTGATTGTCGATATACATTTTTCCGTAATCGTCGGCGCGGAAATCCATTTCGTAGTTGCCCGAAACAGGAACCGTTAGATAACCCGACCAGCGAGCCGAAAAGTTTTCAGGATTGATGCCGGGCGCAGGACTTAAATTATGCCAATACGGATTTAAATTGGCGTCGATGTTTGTATATGCCGGTTTGCCGCTCAAATCCCGGTTGTTGAAAAATTCCGCTTTCAAACCTTTTTCCGGCGATTGTTTGCCGGGAGAAAGGAAGGAAGGCAAAATAATCGAAAAACGGTCGGATATTTCAGTATTTATATAATTGATTTTCAGTCTATTGTCAAATTTTTTATGCAATGCGTCGTTCACGCTGACGGCTTGCGCGCCGGCGGGAGAATAACCTCCGGTGTAGGTGGCGGCGGCTAAATTGCCGGTGAGGGTAATGGTGTTTAACGTCGGTGAGGGGATTCCTGCTTTCGCAGGAATGACGGAGGGTACCAAGGGCAAAATATTGTTATCATTTTTTAGTAAAACAATGGATTGCCGGGCTGCATCCAAAGCTAAATTTTGATTTTCTTGAGTATGAAACACTTTTTCGGCCAGTGTTTCGTCGGTATAAGGATGATCAAACAAACCGAGTTGGAATTTAGTCCGCAAAACATCTTTTACGGCGCGGTCTAAATCTTCTTCCGGCAATTTTCCGTTTTGAACCGATTCCACAATCATTCGTTGGAAATCGTTGTGCGGAAAATCATAAAATTGCATATCCAAGCCGGCTGTAATGGATTTTACAATGGCTTCTTCATCGTTGGCCGCCGTATGATGCGTGGTTATTTGTTTTTTGATGGCGCCTAAATCGGTAACCACCAATCCATCGAATCCCCATTCGTTACGGAGAATGTCCGTAAGCAACCATTTGCTTGAAACACAAGGTATTCCTTCTATTTCGTGGTAGGCTGCCATAATGCCTCCGGCTTTCGCTTCTTTCACTGCTTTTTCAAAAACATACAATCCGGTGGAACGCGCCTCGCGCTCGCCAACCGAAACAGGGCCTTCGTTGCTGCCGTTTTCAGGCGCTCCGTGCATGGCAAAATGTTTGGGTTCGGATACCACAGCGTTATTATCCGATAATTTTTCGCCCTGCAAACCTTTGATTAAATTCACTGCGTAACGGGAAGTGAGGTAAACATCTTCGCTGAAAGTTTCTTCTACCCTACCCCAACGAATATCGCGGGCAAGGT
This sequence comes from Bacteroidia bacterium, assembly GCA_025999115.1. The sequence continues at coordinate 16,817 of BNWW01000011.1, read as the reverse complement.
CGAGATTGGGGCCTAATACAAAATGAACACCGTGGGCGCGAGCTTCGGTAGCGATCACTCGTCCGATGTTGTAAATCAAGGTAGTGTCCCAAGTAGAGGCATTGCCTTGTGGAATGGGAAAACACGTAGCGCCTTCCCCTTGATAGCCATGCAACGCTTCTTCGATAAAAAGGAGCGGAATACCCAAACGCGACTTTTCGATGGCGTGGCGTTGCAATTCATTCGCTAAAGAAGCCGAGTAAGGATATAAATCGTGAATCGAACCGATATTCATCGAATCGATAAAAGAATAAACACGGTCGCCATTCAGCGTTTTGGAATCCAAAAGAATATCATTGGCCGAAAGCATATCCAATTGTGCGGCTTTTTCTTCCGGTGTCATACGGGAAAGCAGGTCGTTTACCCGCTTTTCGATAGGTAACGATGCATCTTTGTAGGCGGGAATATTATTACAAGCCGTCAAACAAGCGATAATCAATACTATATAGGATAAATTCCGTGTTTTCATTCCAAGAGGCAAAAGAGAGGCTGTTGATGAGATTCCCGCTTTTGCGGGAATGACACCAATAGCCTCTTATTTTTTATTTTATTTAACAATCAAACGCTGTGTAGAAGTTTTGCCTTCTACCGTAACTTTCAAGAGATACATACCCGGAGTAGCGGTTTTCAAGTTGTAATAACCTTTTCCGACTACCATTCCCGAAAATACATTTTCCATTTTTTGTCCCGTTATGGAATACAATTCGGCTTTTGCAGCGCCTCGCAAAGTACCGAAGTCGATGCCGATCACGCCGTTGCGATCTACCAAGTTGTTAATCAAATTCACGCCGGGAGCGACTGATTTCGGAGAAAGGATTCCTACGGTTGTTACGTTTTCTTCCCAACCCGTATCGTCGAATTGCTCGTCGGTCGATACGATCGAGGGAGCCGCGGGAATAGAACCATCGCCGGCAGGAATATGTGTTCTTCCGAATAAATCGGTATTCAAATCGTAATCGGCCAACAAAGCCGGGTCGCCCAATTTCGTAACATCACTTCCGGCCTTCAAAAGATAATAAGGCATTTTGAACGATTTGCTGAATTTGAAGCCTTCGATAAAATCAATACCGCAACCGGCGCCGCCATTTTCAAGCGTAACATAGTCTAATTGTGATTCTTCCCCTGCTACTTTATACATGGCCGTATTGGATTTATCATCCACTACCATGGCTGTGGGATTACCCTTAATTAAACCGATCATGGAGTTTTTAACCGTCAAATTGGCATAAGTACCGCCACCACTCAAATCCACAGCGCCGTCGCCACCAGCCACATTGCGGGTAAATACGGAATTAAAGATATTCAATTTTGCATTGGGGCCATCGAACTCGAAACCGGCGCCATTGCCTACATTTTGTCCTACGTTTTCAACAAAAGAACTGTTTACAAAAGTGTAATTGGCTTGGCCACCTACCCACAAAACAGGTTTGTTATGTATGCTTCTATTTTTAGCCAGCGTACAATTGATGAAAGTTACATCGCCGCCATCCAAATGGCGAATCAAACCGGAGTGGCTCCATGATTGATTAGAAACCAGTGCGCACGATTCAAAAGTGGTTGCTCCAGCGGTAATAAAAGCAGCACCGCCTTCATATTCGCCAACTTCGCCGGGCGTTCCGTCGGGTTTTAATACAATGCCTTCGGATACAATGCCATCCGGATCCGGCATCCAGCTACCACCTTTGTTGTTACTGATGATACAGTAATAGAAATGGCGAGTATTTTCGCCAAATAAACACAAGGCGCCACCGCGACCGCCAATGGATTGATTGTTTTGAATTTTGCAATATTCATGATTGATTTGCACATCGGCGCCATCCGTAAACAAATAACCGCCACGGGCGTCGCCGCCTTTTGCAATGTTATTGGTGGCTTCGCAGCCCTTGAATGTTACCGTAGGAGCGCCTGTATCGCCCGGAGTGATAAAGAAAGCGCCTCCACGAAAGGCTGTGTTATTATCAAACCAGCAGAGAATAAATTCGGTAATTCCGTTGTCATAAATACGAGCCACACCACCATCGGTAGGATCGCTGGCAGCGCCGTTCCCTTCGCTAAAGCCGAGATTTTCAAAAACCAATTTAGCACCGTCAATCGCTTCGGGATGAATTTCAAACAAGCGGGTAGCTTTACCTCCGTCGAATATCGGCATATCGTCACCATCGTCGTTACCTTTAATGGTTACGTTTTTCGTAATTTCAACAGGAGCGGCGATGGTTACAATACCATCAATCCAAATAATGTCTCCGGTTTGCGCTTGTTCCAAAACGGCAGCCAATTCGGTATCCGAAGCTCCGTTCGCCACATGAAATTCAGCCGCTTTCACGTTTGTTCCCACCATCATCAACGCCGTCAGCGCCAACGATTTTAAAATGTAATTCTTTTTCATGAATCTTAAAATTTAAAAATTAAACACTATTGTTTTTTAAAAAATTCTCTTGTATATCGTAGATAATCCGTCCCAAATTCTTCCGTCGGTTCTAAATTTTTGCCGATGGCAAAGTCGTTCCAATTATAAACCATGACGATACGGCTTTCACCCACATTGCGTTTAGCCACATTCGCCCATTTTTTATACGGATTTTCGGTAAAACTGCTGAAATTATACTGATTGCCTGCATCGCTGACGGCATAAGCGCCCGCTCCGTCTTTCCATCGCGGAATCAAGAAATTAGTCGCGTCCGGCTCATTGATCCGGTTGTCGTAACCGGGATGTATGGTTGGAATAAATTCTTTGCCCAGCGGACGCATTCGTTCCTGCCAATACCGGTAGTTATAATCCAAATAGGAATATTGCGAATAATACCGGTCGTAATTGTTGTGCGTAATATCGGTCGTAAAGAACGCATCGAAAGGTTTGATGAAATCGGGGCGTACATAACCCTCTTTCGGGCCGTTATAACCGTTTGTGGCATTATATCCGTAGCGTTCGGGCGACGTCCATCCACCGCCTAATTCCGCCATCATCCATAGATTATTATTGATTACCGGAGAAGTTTTGAGAAAAGTAATAAAATCGTTCAAATTTGGTATATGAGCTTCCTGATTGATAAAGTTACAGAAGACCATTACCGGCTTTCCGTCTGTTTTCTTATAAGCGAAATCGTGTTTCATTACGTGCGTATAAAGCGAATCGAAATCGAAACGCAAGGAATCCATAACCAAAGGCATCCATTGCAATGTATCACCTTTTCCTTTGAAACGATAATCCGGATTGAAACGAATCACTACTTTCGGACGGGCATTATCCTGCGCATACAATGCTTCCCAACGGGTCAAAATAGTATCGTTGTAGCCATGTCCGCCCCAACTCAAAACAAAGAAATCGATGCCCGCTTCTTTTCCCCAATCCAGATGTTGGCGCAATACATCCTCGTCTTTCTTGATGTCGTATTCGCCCAAGGTGGGATGTCCCGTATAAAGTTGTTGCGCTTTTTTGCCGGCATCGTACCACATATCAGTGTAAAGGGTATCGCGAAATTTTGTATCGTAGGGAACGCCCACTACATAATCGTCCGTTACGGGAACATCCGGAATTTCATAAACGTATTCATCTACCGGAAACTCATATACATCCGGCCGGTCTTCACAAGCAACGAAAAAGGCTGCCGATACGATCAAAATATTTATTATAATGATTAACTTTTTCATATTCTTTCAATTATTTATTAATGCGATTGATTGCAAGATTCGGAAGCGCATAAGGAAATGCGCTGTAAGCTGCGGTTCCTATCGGAGGTTCGGGCAAGCCGGAATTATCGGCTGCAAAAATCAAGCGGAAAGTTACGCGATCCAGCACATCGTGCAAAGTATTGTCGTACAGATAATTCTGAATGGCGTTTTGAGCCTCTTTCGTATTGATTCTCCGTTCCCCGCCGGGATAAACCAAGCGTTCGGGAATATATCCCCACTGTCCATGTGTATCTAATTTGATATAACCGTCGTTCAAACTGGTACTGAAATTCGGTTTGAAAGGAATCAATTGTGTACGGCGAATCAATGTCCATGCATCAATATTCTGACCGAAGAGGGAGATCCAATGCTGCACGATAATGCGCTTGAGGTTGTCTTCTTCGCCACCCAATAAACTGTTGGTAAAACCGCCCAGATAATCGAAAAATTCGTCGGGAATCACGCTCGCGCTCACGGTATCAGTAGGTGTACTCCATTTGATACCGGGGAAATTTTTATAGGGGTTAATTTTTGCTTGCGTAATGCCGTATTTCAAACAGCGGGCGTCGATGCCTTCGTAATAACATTCTTCGGCGGTTTTACTGCCACCGGTCCAATACCCTTTCAATTTGGCTTCGGCACGCAGGAAGCAAAGTTCGGGATAGGAAAAGAAATAATACACGGCATTGGATTTTTGGAAAGCGCTGCCGATGGTAGCGAAATGCTCATATTTATTTGTTTTATCATACGGATTCGACCAACCGGGACGGTTATAATCCGTCGGACGGCTCATGGAATTGGGGCGTCCGCGATATTTATCCATTCCTCTGGTTTGGCCAGAACCTACATTTGCTTCCGTAATATAGTACGATAAAACAGGATCGTCGTAGGTGGCCGGTTTCATCCACATCATTAAAGATTCGTGAATTATCGGAAAGTCTCCTAATTTTTGATCTTTTTCCGTACTCTGATTGACGATGAAAAACAAAGGGTTTTGCGTATTATCAGCTTCACCGGGAACGAAAGCCATAGAGAAATTACCGGTATTATCTTTGATAAGCAAATTGTTTTCGGCATTCTCCAATTCTTCGGCGACGACGGCTTTGGCCGTATTGGCCAAATTGACTAACCAAGGTTTATCGGGATTTTTCACATCGCAATCGGCAATTCGCATAGCGGTACGTAAACGGATACAGTGAGCAAATTGCGACCATCGAGTTAAATCGGATTTCAGGAACGGTTCCGCTGCCGCCGGATATTTATCAACTGTATTATTCTCGTTGAGGGCTTGATAAGCGGCTTTCAATTCCGCCAAAATACCCAAATAAACATCTTCTTCCTTGTCGAATCGAGTTTCTACTTCTCCATTGCACGCTTCAACATACGGCAGAGGGCCATACATTCCTACCAACAGGGAAAATACATAGGAACGCCATATTTTAGCCATCGCCACGCGATTGGTGTAACCGGGGTTGTTGTCGTAATTATTAACAATATTGAACAGCGGTTTCAATGCATTGCCATAAAGATTGTTCCACAAGTCGTCGGCGGCTCCTTCCGCATTAAATGCCGGCCCGCCGCCACCGACTACCGACCACATTTGGCTGTAATTACCAAAAATAAACCAATTGTTGGCGCGGACTGCTCCATTGCCTGCACCACCGATTGTCCGAAGCGTACTGACCGGACTTAAACCGAATATAAATTCAGGCTCGGTTGTAGTCAAACGATTGGGGTTAGTGTTGATTTCCTCAAAACCGTCCGTACAGGCATTCATGGCCAATAATGCGATCAGGCCTGCGATAATTGATAAATATTGTTTTTTCATTTTCATATTTTCTTGAAAAATTAAAATTCGACTTTAATATCAAATCCAAAAGTAGTAGAGGGCGGTAACGATCCCATTTCCAAACCTTGTCCGTTACCGGCATTGATGGCCGCTTCGGGGTCGATACCTTTCGGCGTGTTTTGATAGAGTATCCATAAATTACGTCCTACCAAAGAGATGCGTACATTGCTCATTTTGATTTTTGAAATCAAGGATTTAGGCAAATTATAACCCACGCTCAATTCCCGTAATTTGATGAAAGAAGCGTCGTAAAGCACCAAATCTTCGCAATTATCTACCCAATAAGCTATATTGCCCGGCCACAGATAACCACTATATTTTCGAGGCACATAATTCGGATCGACCGGATTCATATTGTTTTGATTATCATATTGAGTGGGATCATAAACATAAGTATCGCCGAAAATATTGCCGGCAACGCCGCCCCACATATCTTGACCCGAATCTCCCATAATGACCGTTCGTTTCCAATAATCTTCCCTGTTTTGTTCGTATCCGCTTAAAACACCGTTCTTCATGGTTTTCTTCATGGAGCCGGAAAAAAGTTTTCCTCCTTTTTTCATGTCAAACAAGAGGTAAGCATCGAAGTTTTTATACCGGAAACGCTGTCCGACACTGAACATAAAATCAGGATTGAAATTACCCAGATAAACGTCTTTTTGGACAATTTGATCACCATTTTCATCTACCATTCTGCGCCCTTGTTGGTCGGTCAGCCATTTTCTTCCATACATGGATCCGTAAGGCAATCCCACCCGGAGAACATTGATGCAATCGTAAACCTCGCCAAGTTGAATCTGGTCAAGGCCTGCTACCATACTGACGACTTCGGATTCGTTTTTCGTAAAGTTGAAATCCATATTCCATTGAAAATCCTTCAGTTTGATAGGAATCACATTCATTGAAACTTCCCATCCTCTGTTTTCGATTTCTCCCGCATTAAACACTCTTCTCGAATATCCCGAAGACATCGACATATCGGCTTCTACGATCTGGTCGAACGAATTGGATTGATAGTAAGTAATGTCGAAGTTCAAACGGCTGTCGAAAAAACGCAGGTCGGCGCCAATCTCCACCGACCGGGTACGTTCGGGTTTCAGGTGGTTGTTAGCAACCGTTCCCGGCAACGAAACGTATTTGTAGCCGCCGTAGGTATTGTTGCTTCCCAAATCGAAATAAGGCAATAAACGATACGGATAGGTATCATTCCCCACTTGAGCGTAGGAAGCGCGAAGTTTTCCATAGAATTTATTGGACGGAATACCGAACAACTCGGTCGGCAACCACGATACACCCACGGAAGGATAAAAATAGGAGCAATTTTCAATCGGCAACGTCGAACTCCAATCGTTACGTCCCGTTACATCCAAATAAATGAAATCGTTATAACCGACCGACACCGAACCGTAGATACCGCGGATGCGTTTCCGGCTGAGTATATCTTCGTCCGACTTGGGAAAGTCGTCGCTGTTGGAAATATGGTCAAAACCCGGTTGTTTCAGCGTGGAGATGGAAGCATTGATCCACGAGCCTTTGAAATCCAACTGACTGCCCCCCAACGTTCCCATCACTGAAATTTTATCATTCAGGAAACGGTTATTGTAGACCAACAACCATTCGGCATGCGTATTGTCGGTAATATTGTATTGCCGGCGGTAATATCCCTGCGCATCCGAACCACTGCCATAAGCGCCTTTGTTCCGGTATTCCGAACTATTGGTACCGATATATTCCCGTCCGTATTTTAAAGTCGCTTTCAACGAAGGTAATATTTGATACGAAAGATCGAAATTCGCCATCAAACGTAATTTCGTGTCTCGATTGCCTGTTTCATTAATTATCCAATAAGGATTATGCGTATCGCCCACCAACATTATTTCCGATCCTTCCGGCGTTTTATAATTTTTGATTTCATCCAAACTCATCGAACGCGCGAGTTTCGCATACATATACAACGGATTGAAAGAGGTTTCTCCCGGATAACGGCGGTTTTGCGTATCGTCGTCGATCAGCGTTACTTTAGAATCCAAGGTCAGATTTTTCATCAATGTATTGAAAAACCGCATCGTTAAGGTATTTTTGTTTACCAGATTCTGCCGTTCCACCACGTCGTCGGCATTCATATTGGTTAGCGACAAGCGGTAATTGTTATCTGCATTTCCGCCTTCCACCGCAATATTATTGGTATAGGTAGATGCTTTTTGATAGAAGCCGTACACATTGTCGGGTTGAGGAGAATAGGTGTGCATCTGTCCGTCGAATCCGATATAAGGGATGCCAATCATCGGCCCTCCGTTGGAACGGCCATCTTGCGAGCCTTGATAGATTCCTTCCTCGTAAGGCATCCCCGGATAGGGATGAAGGTTTCCGTTTGCATCCGTTGTATGTAATAATACATCCAAACCTGTATCTCCCTGAATACGTTCCGTGTGTCCCATTCCGAACGCATTTTGAAATACAGGCCATTGGGTTATGTAGCGGAACATGGTATTGGAATTGACCGAAACTTTGAAACGGCCTTCCTTTGCTTTTTTGGTGGTAATGATAATAACACCGTTGGCCGCACGCGAACCGTACAAAGCCGCGGCGTTAGGGCCTTTCAAAACATCAATTGATTCCACATCTTCGGGATTGATGTCGGCGGCGCCGTTACCCATATCCAAACGAAGTTCGTGTTTGTTAATACCGTCACTACCGTCTTGGTTATCAATCGCCATCCCATCGACTACAAAAAGCGGTTGGTTATTGCCGGTAAACGAGCTGTTACCGCGAATCACAATACGCGCCGAACCGGTAGAACTTGGCGGAGGCGTTACCATCACGCCCGCTATTTTACCGGCCAACGAAGATACAATATTCGGGTCTTTCACTTCGGCGATGGTTTCGGCATCGACCCGCTGTTGGGCTACGGTCAGCGACTTGTTTTCGCGCTTAATACCCAAGGCGGAAACTACCACTTCATTTAATACGGTAGCATCGGGTTCCAGCACCACATCAATACGGGTTTTGTTTCCGATAGATACCGTTTTCGGCTTCATACCAAGGAAAGAAAAAACCAAATCCTTGTCGCCCGGTTGAATTTGAATGGAAAAATTTCCGTCGATGTCGGTAACAACACCCCGTTTAGCACCTTTTACTTGAATGGAAGCGCCCGGCAGGGCGTCTGATGCGTCGCGTACTGTACCGGTAATTGTCTGCTGTGCAAATATAGAAGTGCAACAACAACACAAAACCATAAATAAGAACAGTTTTTTCATATAACTTTCAAATTAGAGTATTAACAGTTTGTACCTTTTTTATTATATAAACTTCTTTTAGATACGCCACCAAAATTACTCGATGGCGCTTAAATATTGCTTAAAATCGAATTAAAATTTAAGGAAAATTCGAATATTTTAGGGTTTTATTATCTTTTTCCGGAAAATTTTCCCATTGTTGTTCACAACGGCAATGTAAATTCCTTTCGGAAGAGAAATATTGGTTGTATTCTCCATTTGGAACGGAGCGATTGCCAATTGTCCCGACAATGAATAGAGAGAAATCGTTGCGCTTCCCGTGATATTTTGCAGATTCAAATTGCCGGAATTATCGAACCACAAGTCAATATCATCCTTGTTTACCGCGCGAATATTACTGATCGGCGGCAATTCTGTGTTGATAATGTAAAATTCGGCAATTCGCCAAGCGGTAGATTTGCTTCCCGTTTGCGTTATCTTGACATAACGGGCGTTTTGCGGTGCAAAAATAATGGAAGATGCGTTATTGGCCGAAGCGACTATCGCCCATTCCACGCCATCGTTTGAAACCGATACCGTACAGTTGTATGGACGGTAATCGTTGCCGTCGACTTCCATATAAATTCCGTTAAAGGATTGAGAGGCAAGCATATCGACCATAAACCATTGTCCGTTTTTCTGTTTTTCGCTCAATGTTGACCAGCGGGTAGATATATCGCCGTCCAAACTCTTTTGGGCATCGGCGTTGGATGTGGAAGCGGTAGCGATCCAACCGGTGCGGTCGGCACCGAATGCACCTGCGGGAGGTCCGGCCGTTCCGGTTTGAGAAAGATTGTTGAGCCATAAACCGCAATCGGCAATCGCAGCATTTCCCGGATTGATAAACGACGATTGGGCGTAAAGTTGCGGCGCCGTTCCGGAAGTTATTAATGAGGCAATATTATTAACGTTGCCGGCTATAATATTGAATTTTGCTCCGGAAGCGACCGATGTAAATGCTTTTTGTCCCGAATTGGAGTAATTACCGGCTTGCAATTCGAGCGTCCCGCCCAAAATGTCGTTGGAAATATTTTGCGGCTGTCCCCAAAAATCGGCTCCGAAGAACGTTACTTTGCCGTTGAGATTGGCTGAAGTTTGGAAATAACGGTTATTGTCGCGATAAGTCTGATTTAAATAATTTCTCATCAGCCAGTTGTGCAACTGGTCATAGTATGTGTCCGATGCGCCTGACGTACCGGGGTCAGAGGCGCCCTGTCCGGGAGCGGTAGTAACTATCTGTGTATTGATAAAGTGGAAACCTTCATTTCCAACACCATCTATATAAAAGGAGTTCATCCCTTGGTCGATGCCTTGTCCCAGACAAATGCCGTTGGCGCCTGCTCCCAAAGTAAATCCGCGATTGGAACCGAAATCAAAATTATTGTACAAAACCTGATTAGTACAGTTTTCTATTACCATGAAATAGAGATTGTTCCAGCAATATCCGTAGGCATAAGCGTGTTCTTTCGCATAGACTGCCCGGTTAGGATTGTTGTTGTTGGGCGAGTTAGCCCAAGCGCCAAATTTGGTTTCACCGCCGGAACCGTAGGCTATTTGATTGAATTGCGCATTATAGATATGCCCACCGTCAGAATTTCCGCCTATGCGAATACCTGTTTTGAAAACGTGACCGGAAAGGTAATCCACAAAATGGTTGTCGCATTTATTTGTAAATAAATCAAGTCCATGATAACATGTACGCAAAGCTACATTAACAATATATACGTCTTTATTTCCGCGAATCGTATAAGGATAATGATAAACGTCGCCACCGTTTAGTTCGGGTTCGGTAAGCAATTGCACGACTTGTTCGGGATAATTCATAACTAATCCGCGAATACCGCTACCCTGCTCCATCGTGATAAACGGCGTTCCGTTTTCATCGTCTTTGCCGGCATAAATTTCCATGACCGAACCGGGGCCGGTGGGCAAACTCGGAACATCTACCGAACCTTTCAGTTCTACGCCGGCGGGAATCGTGAGCGGTTGGCGGAAATTATAATGTCCGGGAGGCAAGAAAACTATGCCGCCGCCTTCGCTACTCGCTTGATTCAGAATGGTTTGTAAGGCCGTAGAATTATCGTCGGCGCTTTCGCTAACACCTTGTGAAGTCGCCAAATAATAAGCATTTCGACTTGGCTTTTGTACAAAATCGTATTGATTCTTATACGGGAAATGCGGTAATTCCGTCATTTCTATCGGATTATGGTCGATAATCGCCGGATAAAGCGAGGCATTTTTAATGGAAAACGGTTCCGCAAAACGATTACCTGTGATGATTGCCCGTGCATTAACGCCCAAACGAATTTGGTCGGCTTCGTTGTTGAAATCGCAATTGGTAATCGTTGCTAATCCGCCGCGAATATCCACGATTCCTTTTTCGATGGTATTTTGACTCATGATAATTTTCGTGCCATTTTCTTCCGGCGCGTAAATCGATGCTGTTTTTGTATTGAACTCGCAGCCTTGAATTTGAATCACTCCATAGTAAGGCGAATTGGCGGGCGTTTTTCCGTTAGGCGCTTTATTAGTTTTGGAAAAGAAGAAGCCGTAATCGCAATCATCGAATTTGTATTCGTAAAACATCATACCGGAACCCGAAACGGCTTCAATGAAAACGCCGTATTTACAATCGGTAAATTCCATTCCGTAATTATGACCATTTGGGGAGGTATAATTTTCATTATCAGCCTTTTCCGAATTATATGATAGTCCCAGATGATAACCAATTTTATAACCTTCGGCTTTTACCTTGCAGATATACGACCAATCGTTGCGACGCATCACAACAGCCGTCCCATTTTTACGGATGTATTCTTTGTGCGCACCGTCGAGGGCAGGAGAACCCGGCAAACCCGAACCTGCCCAATAATCGGGCGAGAAATCCACATTATCAATACGACCTACTTCGGCAATATTGTCAATTTCGATGCCTCTGCGCAAGGGTGTTCCGTAAATGCCGTAACAGTTGGGAGCGCCGCCGCCTGCACGCCGAGAAAAAATAATCCCGTCGAAAGCGTTTACCAAAGTGATATTGGAAGCTAATGTATATTCGTTTCCCCAATAGCCTTGTTGTCCGAATAAAATAGCCGGCGGAAAAGCGGTAATATTATTCGGATCTTGTTCGGGATACCATATATTAATATCCCTCACGGCAGATGAGGGTTGCATGGTAATGAGCGACAGTTGTTCGTAAGCCGTAGCAATCGTTCCGTTCGCCAATTGAGTACAGTCTTTGCCTTTGGCATTGGTAGTGGCCGCCATTAAAATAGTGCCTTGGATGGCTTGTCCTTTGACGGGTTTTTTCCAATCACCGCGAAGAGTGATGCCTTTGGGGATAAACAGCGTTCCTTTGAGTAAATATTTTCCTTCGGGAATGTATAAAACGCCTCCGTTGGGAGCGCCGTCGCTTTTTCGTCCGCTATTGTTGGTACGCGAACCGAGTTCATCCAATAATTGCTGAAATAATTCGGTTTGATCGGTTGTTCCGGTTGGATCGGCGCCGTAATCCATTACGTTCAATCCGGCGACAAAAGCATCGGCGGTTGCATATTTCGGCGTTACAAGTTCCCATTTCAATGAAATAGTTTGTTGGGCATTCATGGCTACCGGCAAAAATATCGAAAGTAAGCCTAATAAATTGAGTCGTTTCATCATTTATAATTTAAAGTCATTTCATTGTGATTTCAAGCAAGCCGCCTTTTTCCAAGTCTTCGTGAGAGAAGAAAAGTTTATCCAAAGGTTGGCCGTTCAGTTTGACCGATTGAACGTATTTATGATCGGGAGCATTGTTTATCACTTTGATTGTGAACACATTCCCGTTTTCGAGATTGATTTTCACTTCATCGAACAGAGGACGACCGATCGAATATTCGGGTTTTCCGGGACAATAAGAATAAAATCCCATACTGTTGAGAACGTACCAAGCCGACATTTCGCCGCAGTCTTCGTTGCCCGACAAACCGTTCGGATCGTCGAAATAAAGGGTTTGCAAGACTTGGTCGACTAATTCCTGTGTTTTTTCGGGTTGATTGACCTGATTATATAAATGAATCGTTTGATGGCTGGGTTCGTTTCCGTGTGCATATTGACCGATCAAGCCGGTAATATCGGCCGAAACTTTTTCCCCGTGCAATTCCGATGAGATGGAAAACAACGAATCTAATTTGGTAATAAATTGTTCCCGGCCGCCCATCAATTCGGCCAAGCCGTCCACATCCTGAATCACAAACCACAACCATTGCCAAGCATTGCCTTCGCAATAATCATCGTTATTATGATCGGAATGACGGGGATCGAAAGGCGTGCGCCACGAGCCGTCCAACAATTTGCCACGCATAAATCCGGTGGATGCATCGTAATAATTTTTGTAGTTATTCCCTAATTTGGCGTAATGCTCAAAATCGGCTTCATTTCCCAAGGACTTGGCGAATTGAGCGATCAACCAATCGTTGTAGGCAAATTCCAAGCCTTGCGCCACCGATTGCCGTTCCGTATCGGCAGGAATATAACCGGTTGTATTTTTGTAATATTTGCCGAATGGCATCAACTTGGTGTGTAAAATATCGCGATCGATGGCCGGCGAGATATTTGTCGTATCGTAAGCCGACGATTTTTTGGAGGCCAAATAGGCTTTTTCCACATCGAAATCGCGCTGACCTTTGTTGTACGAATCCACAATGACCGATACGGAATGATAGCCGATCATACAGCCGGTTTCGTTGGAATGGAGTTCCCAAACGGGCAACAAACCGCCTTCGTCGTATTTGCGAATCAGCGAACGAATCATGGCTTGATTTTCGTTGGGCGAGATAATGGTATTCAGTGGGTGTAATGCGCGGAAAGTATCCCAAAGCGAGAAGATCGAATAATTAGTATAATTTTCGTCCTGCGCCACTTGATTGTCTATGGTACGGTATCGTCCGTCCACATCGGAAATAATAACCGGTTCCAAAGCCGTGTGATACAAAGCTGTGTAAAAAATACGTTGGTTTTTTTTATCACCGGTTTTGATTTGAATTTTGGCTAATTCGTTGTTCCAAATGTCGTACGCTTGATTTTTGACGGCGTCGAAATTCCAATCGACGATTTCGGAAAACAAGTTGTGTTTGGCGCCGTCGTAATCCACCAACGAGATGCCTACTTTCACCAACACTTGTTCCACCTGATTATTAAAGGAGAGAATTGCCTTTTGATCGTTATCCACCGAAGCGGTAAAAGGTTCCGAAAACTGTGCGTAAAAATAAATAGACCGGTTGGGCGCCCATCCGCTCACGTGTTTCATGCCTTGTATTTCGGTATCGCTGATGACCGTCAATTCCGAAGCCAGCAAGCGACGATCGTGGATAGTCTGTGTTAAATCGATATACAATCCGGCTTTTTCGTTTTTGGGGAAGGTATAACGATGAAATCCGGTGTGCAAAGCAGCCGTCAGTTCCGCCTCAATATTGTAACTGTTGAGATAAACGCGGTAATAACCCGGAGTAGCCGTTTCGTTTTGATGCGAAAAAGCGGAGCCAAACGTCGGTTCCGTGCCTTCACCATTGGGGGCGATGGTTTGCAGTTCGTTGGTAAAAGGCAGGAAAAGCACGTCGCCCAAATCGCCGATTCCCGTTCCGCTCAAATGCGTATGACTGAAACCTATTAATGTGGTGTCATCGTAATGATAACCGGCACAAGCGTCCCAACCACTCGTGCGCGTATCGGGACTTAACTGAACTAATCCGTGCGGAAGTGTAGCGCCGGGATAGGTATGACCGTGGCCGCCTGTTCCGATAAACGGATTGACTAAACTTGCGTAATCGGTGTTTTTTACGGAGCAGGAAAATGTCATCAAAGACACGAATAACAAGAGGAGGAGTTTTTGTAGCTTCATGATATTATCTTTTAATTTTGAGTGCAAATATATGTCAAGGTAGTTAAAATAGGCTTAGAATATAATTAATATTGTCTTTGGTTTTAATTTTTTTCATATTAATTGGAATTTAATCCTATTTAGAATGGATAATTTAAACGGATTGATAAAATAAACTCGCAATTACTTTTATGAGATAATTGCGAGTTTATGAAAGCTTTTTGTCTTGTTATTTCACCACTTCAAAAGTGGCGCCCAATGCACATTCGAAATCCGGTTCAAAAACTACATTTTCGGCGGCATCGAAAATTACGTTGGCGTTGTTGGTAATCAAGACATTGCCTTGCGAGAGGGTGTTGGTTACGTGGTGGCCAACGTAGATGTTTTTACCGGCGAAATATTGGTTGGTTGTGATGGTTTGGTTTTGAATGTATAAATCATTGGAATAATCTTTGATTCTACCATTACCGAGAATCGCATAATTTGCAGGAGAAGCAACACAAGCACTTGCCGGTAGCAGATTGGAATTTACACCGGTAATATATCCTGATTTTAATTTGATTGAACATTGAGCATCCTGTAAGTTAATCGTACTACCGGTTTGAATGCAAATATAGGCGCCTCTTTGTATTTCGATATATCCATTACTTGTAATTTTAGTGGAAGAACCGGATATAAATTGTATGGCGCCGCCGGTTTCAACAACAATTTTATTGTTATTGGATAAATTTACGTTCTTTTCAATTACCAATGCCGCTCCATTATGAACAGTTATTGTTCCGTTGTAGGGAAAATCAAAGGTGCTTGCCAGAGTTAATACGGCACCGGAATTTATTTCGATATTTCGATATAATTTCAGATTAAAATCCCAGATTTGATTTGTATCAATCACTAACGGAATAGGCGAATAGGTTTCTTTTTTGACGTATTTGCGGGTGGAATATAGAGCTAATGAACGATGCATGATTCCTGCTTGTTGGGGGGAAATATATGCTTGCCCCGGAGAGTAGCTCATTAAATTATTTGTATTCCTGGCTGCATTTGGAATCGTATTGTCAAAAGGGTCGTGCCATAGATTAATATGAGGACAAAGAGTATTATTAGCAGGACCAAATACATCTGACAAATACTCTGTTGAAGCTGTATTGCAAAGACTATTGTCAAACGTATGCTTTAAATAAAGAGTATGAGCCAACTCATGAGCTAATGTCATACCATGCTGATAATCAGGATAATCATCTAAATGACAATGGCACATCACGATACGATCAATAGCACTTACGATGGTACTGCCAAGATTTGCATACCCACTGGCACCACCATATAATGTTGTAACATGAGCAACTGCACCACTTCCTCCACCACCACTTATAATAATTTGAGGCGGAGTTGTATCATAATACTGTCCTCCGGAAGTTACTTTAATTGCTACTAATTGTCCATTAACAATTGAATCGGTAGCAGTAGCATTCATACTATATGACCCAGAGGGTATGAATGTAATTGTAGGATGAGATGTATAACCGGAACCCATATTGTCAATTACAATATTTGATTGCCTAACACTCGCTAGATAATAACCTGCGGTAAAAAAAACATTCAATTTTTCACTTCTTTCAGGATAGTTTGTTTGAATAAAATTAAGAAATGGCGTAGCGCTTGCCGCCTGTTCGTTCAAAGAAGTATTATTGTAAAAATAAATACGCTCATTGTTATCACCCAAGGACACTCTAATCCGTGTATCATAATCAGGTAATTCTACAACTCCTGCAATAGGGTCGGATGAACCAACTCCATTATTTCCGGAATAGATTTCATTTACTCGGTTTAACAACCATAACAATCTATTCCGTCCTTCCGTTGTATTAGTGTATGCATTATGGTCGCCATTATCATCTAAAAAAACATGGAAAGATAACTCAATGGTAGTTATCGGAGGATTTTTAAGAGGATCATTTGGAGCAAGATTTGCATACGGAATCCACGTATTTAAATTTCTATAATAAACTTCGGAAGAGCCAACTCTTGATGATCGAAGTAGTGTGCTGATAGTATCTGATCCGTCTATATCATTGACAAATAAATCCTCTTGATTTGGAATATATTGTGCCTCAACGATAAAACTATAACA
>BNWW01000010.1 GCA_025999115.1 Bacteroidia bacterium | reverse complement strand
AGTTCAACAGAGGTTCTTTATGCAGGTGTTGACGGGTCAATGATAAGTACAAGGGAAGAGGGCTGGAAGGAAGTGAAATTAGCCCGTCTGTTCCGGAGCAGCGATTGCATGAATCCCAATACGAACGTATCTTACCTGAGCCAATCGCAGTACATAGCCCATTTTGGCAACAGCAAGGATTTTTGTTCCAAAGCAGAAGATGTCATAGATTCTTATGGGCAGTTGAAAAACCGTTTGGTATTTCTGACGGATGGAGCCACATGGATAAAGAATTGGATAGAAGACAGTTATTCGGATGCCTACGCTATTTTGGACTATTTCCATGCCTGTGAACATCTACACGGTTTTGTAGACAGTTGTTTCAAAGAGGATACGGTGTCCGGGCAAATATGGTTCAAGGAACAGAAAGAATTATTGTATGAATCGCAAGTGGAGCAAGTGATAACAAACATTGCAGCTAGCAAGGCAAAAGAAGCGGATAAGGACAATTTAATCAACTATTACCAAAATAATAAGGACAGGATGGATTACAAGACATACAGAAACATTGGCTGTGGCATTATCGGTTCGGGATCAATAGAATCCGCACATCGAACAGTAATCCAAAAAAGAATGAAATTATCCGGTCAACATTGGAGTAAGGAGGGCACACAAAATATGTTGCGATTGAGAGTGATTGCTATGAATAGGCAATGGAATAAAGTGATTGACGTACTCAAAAATACGAATAGGTTGGCGGCTTAGAAAAAAACGACAATTTGAAATGCACCCAGACAGAAAGACAGAAGGTTATATTAGCTTTTTAAAATTAGGAAAATATGAATAAAGAGAGTATAGAAAAACTACTTCAATATAATAAAGAAGAAAGAGCAATTACGCCAAAAGTATTCGAAAAATGGCGAGAAAAGAAAGAAAGTGTAAATATATACTCCTTTGTATATAATAACAATATTCATTATGCCATAGAATACTTTTTTGTTGATAATGATATTTTACAAACAAAAAATTGCTTTTATGTTTGTGGATTAATCGATGAATATTGTGTAAATAATTATAATTCAACATTTTTAGATTATGGTATTTACCATGTTTGTTATGCTGTATTAAGTGATAATGAAGAAATGATACAGCGTTATGCAAAACTGCGTTATAAAGCATACGGCAAAAGATTGAGTATGGATGAATATGTTTTAAAAGGTGAAGGTGCTATTCTTTGCAATACGATTCAATTTTTCATGGAAAATAACAATGAAGGAATTGAGCGCAATCTAAATATCTACGAACTAAAAAAGACTAAAATATTGCGTTCCAGCAAGACAGGAGAATTAGATTATGATTTTTTTAAAGCCTTATATACAGAAAACAAAGGAAATATGGAAAATATATTAGAAAAATTTTTAACGCCGAAAATTCATAAGTATCGAACTAATGATATAATTTTAGACAAATTTATATCATTACCTGCCATAGGTTACGCCAAATTGGCATGGCGAAAAGGAATAGAAGTAGAGGTAAATAGCAAATTAGTGCCGAAAGAATTGTTGCCCGTACAACCTTTGGAAGATTATGAAATACCTTATGAATTTTTGAAATAATAAAATGAAACACCTGTTTGCAATCATACAATTTCTATTTATCAGTGTTTGTCTTTTCGGTCAAACACAAAGGAATAGTATGCAAACAGGTAGCAAATTATCGACCTCCGAAATCGAAGAAGTCCTGAATCAATGGCAGCAGCAAAGCCAAGCAGACATAGGTATAACAGCGAAAGTCTATCTTCTTGACCCGTCGGAACCGGAATATGAAAAACGGAAGAAAGAAGCAGGTGACGATTCCTCTCCCAATAAGTTGATTTATACAATCAATACAGTCGGCGGCTTTGAGTTAAGTTACAAATTCGATGCGCCGGAATGGATAAGGAATTTGTTTGGAGAAGTAACCATCGCAAACGAGGATTGTTTCCGGTCTTACATTAACGAATCGCTGGCTGCGCTCCGGGATATGCAGGCATATTACAAAGTAGGTGAAACCGCCAGTCAGCAGGAATTACCCGGAGGACAGGATTATGTGATTGTCGATAGCTCCGGCAAAGTATGGAGCATTGACGAAAGTGGCCATGTAACCGAAGGCGGCGAAGTAGCGCCCGGCGGCGCGTCGACTGCAAGCAATACCGAAGGCGTATCGGGCAGCGGCTCCAATGCGGCCGTAACGCAGTATGCACAGGGCGGCGTTACAATTACATGGGACGCTTCAAATTCAATCTATGCCTTTGATACCCCGCAGGCAACGGGATTGCCCGGAAAGAATTATCAAACCCTGAAAAACCGGCAGCTTGTTTTCAAGACATTCGAGGCCGAATGGGAATATGCCGCTCGCAGCGCCGATTTAAGCGGTGGTTATATCTATAGCGGCAATGCCGGCGAATGGTGTTCCGACTGGTATGGAGCGTATAATAGCGGGGCACAAACCAACAGGAATAAATAAAATAGATATGAATACTAAAAAACACCTGATTTCTCTCTTTATGCTGATATTTCTGTCTGCGAGTCTTACTGCCCAAGTTACCGATAGCGACGATACCCGCACACCTCATATCCGGTTGCGGGCGGGCATTCAGCCGGACAGAATTCATTTGCGATGGGCAATCGACGAGCCGCTGGCGTGGCAAAGGGCAAACCAAAACTGCTTTGTCCTCAAACGTTATACCCTGACTTCGGGCGGCGTTCTGCTTGACCGGCCGGAAGAGAAGTATCTGGGCGTTTTTTATCCGGCTCCTGCAAGCGAATGGGAACGCGCAATGGCAACCAGCGACTATGCCGCCGTCATCGCGCAATCGCTATACGGCGAGAGTTTCGAGGTAGAAATGGGAAATCCGGGCGAGCTGACAACCATCATCAACCGTTCGCAGGAATTGGAGCAGCGATTTTCGTTTGCATTGATGGCTGCCGATTTAGACTTCGAGGCGGCAAAATTGGCAGGCTTGGCTTATACAGATACCGATGTGCGTCCAAACGAGCGGTATTTATACACAGTATCTGTCAGCGCTCCGCAACCGGAGGGAGATAATCCGGCCATCCTGCCCGAAGAAGGCAGCATCGTTGCCGAGTTGTCGATGTACGAGCCGCTACCCAAGCCCTTGGAATTTATCGCCGTTTTTGAGGACAAGAACGTTACGCTGGCATGGAACTATCAAATGTTGAGCGATTTTTACGGAGCGTATTTTATAGAGAAATCGGAAAACGGAGACGGCTTCGTAGCAGTCAATACCGAGCCGCTGATGCCGATAAGCAATGCCAACGGCAAAATTTTGCAGGGAATGATTTATGTAGATTCGCTGGCAAGCAACGGCAAGCCCTATTCCTACCGTTTACGCGGCAAAACCATTTTCGGCGAATACGGCCCCTGGTCAGACATTGTTTCGGGCGAGGGAATCAAAGCCGCAGACGCAAGTCCGCTTCTCAACAATTTTGAAATTATCAACGACAATACAATTAAACTTCATTGGGAATTTCCTGCGGAATCGGAGGCGGATATAACTTCGTTCGCATTGTTGCATTCGGCAACCGACGCTAAAAACTCATACAAAACGGTCAAGGAAAATATACCTGCATCAAGCCGCGAAATTCAGACCGAGAGTTTTGCTCCCGCCAATTATTTCAAAATCAGAGCAACCGGCAAAAACGGCGCAACACGCGATTCGTATGCTATGCTTGTGCAGCCCAACGATACAATCCCGCCTGCTGTTCCTTCGGGATTTGCAGGTGCAATTGATTCGCTTGGCGTTGTCCGGCTCACGTGGACGGCAAACACAGAAAAGGATTTGGAAGGCTATCACGTTTTCCGCGCCACTCAAAAAGGTGAAGAACCTGCGCGGCTTACCCCGCAATCCATCGCAGAGGCGATGTTCAGTGATACTGTGCCGCTTGAAACCCTGAACGACAAGGTTTATTACGCTGTTCTTGCAGTGGACAGGCGCAAGAACGAATCGCAGCCAACGGAACTTTTGGAAATACAAAAGCCCGACAGGATATGCCCGATGACCCCTGTCTTTACAAGTTATCAGGTGGAAGACGACGGCAATATTACGCTAACTTTCCAACGCAGTTACAGCGATGACGTGACCATACACCGGCTTTACCGCACAGACGGGCAGACACAAAAGACAGTTACTGCATTTTCAAGCAAAGAAATCAAGCCGGAATATACCTATGCCGACAAGCAACTCGACCCCGACAGCCGCTATACTTATTTCCTTATTGCGGAAGACAAAAGCGGCTTGCAGTCGCTGCCATCGCCCAAAGTAACGCTGAAAACGCCGCCGGCAGACACGCCCGACGCGCTCGGCTCTTTGAGCGGTTATGCCGATAAAAACAGGAAAAGGATAGAAATAAACTGGCGGGTAAAAGCCAGCGACATAACCGAAATTACTGTTTACCGGAAAACCAACGACGGCGCCGCCACGCTTTGGGGAACATTGAGCGGCGGGCAAAATTATCTGGAAGACAGCGATGTTTCCGAGGGCAATGTTTACACTTACCTTTTAAAAGCTATGCTACAGTCCAAACTTCCGGCTAAAACGCAAAAAATAATGGTAAAGTATTGAAAATAAAATAAATATATGATGAATATGAAAAAGATAATATTATTAGCGATAGCAGTGGTTTTATCATCCGGTATCTTGTATGCCGAGTCCTACCATTTAAGGATATACAATTGTAATTTTTCTTCGTGGACAACCGATGATCATTGCGGCAATAGTAATCATTCAAAGATTCACATAACTTTTGCAGATAATACTTCGCAAGAGATATTTTCACGGTATCCCAACTCATATTCGGAAGCAACAGTAATTGACCGGTTATTTGATAAACGTATTACAAAAATACGTTTCGAGGCTTATTTGAAAGAACAGGCAGATATATATGTTGGCGGTTGTTATGGAGAATCCTTAAGCTTGGATAAAAGCAATAGTATTACGGGCAGCGGTTGTGAAATTAATGGCGTATTTACAGACAGTGGAAGTAATTCAGATGTCGGCATGAGTATTCGCTTTAATTATGAAATCAGCCCGGCAGTTACATTAGCGCCGCATCCTGACCCGATAGGATACAACGACCCTTTCCAATTAGCAATAAATGATAATTCCAAGAATTTTTTATCTTATTCATATAAATATCAATATCAAGTCAGTGATATGTCTGGAAGTTATACTTCATACGGTTGGCTGGATTTGCCGTCGCAATATCAAAGTCGAGTTTCCCCAACTATTACTTTAAGCAGTTTTTTACCTGAAACTGTACGAAACAAGAAGATTTGGTTTCGGGCGGTTTCGCCTTGTAGTGGTACTTATGCGTCAGCCCCTGTTGCATACGAAGTATTGGTTTCCGCGCCGCATATAACACATAATTCAATTGAAACAACCCGTTGTTTTGATACGACCGATGGCAATATAACGCTTACTTTTGACAGAGAACTTTATGCCGGCGAAACATTTTATCCTTTATTGAAGCGGACAAATAACGTTACAGTTGATTTGAACGGAAAAATAGACACATTGAGTATTTCCGGCGAAAATCTTTTCCTCCGATTAAACAATATTCCTGCCGGCGATTACATTTTACATTTTCAGGGCGCAATGAATAATGCCGCTACCTACACCGGCGGCGACACACATACATTGAATTTTACCATAACCAACCCCCTTCCCGTAACCTTTACCACCACTCAAACCGGTGTAAATTGCTTTGAAGGTTCCGACGGCAGCATCACGCTGACTGCCGATGGCGGCAAAGGCAACTACCAATATACTATAGACGGCGGCGCAACATGGATTGCCTTTTCGAGCGCAAATACAACCACAATTTCCAGCCTCCCGGCAGGCAGTTACCCTGTTAAGGTAAAAGACGGGAACGATTGTGTGGCCAAAGAAGGCGGCAACGAAAAAACGGCAACGGTGGTTATCAGCCAGCCCGCCGCAGCCATAGCATTTACAGAAATAGAAATCACAGACCCGAAAGGCTACGGCTTGACAAACGGTTGGATTTCGGTGCGGGTTACCGGTGGAACGCCCTACGATGCCGGCGCCTATTCTTACGAGTGGCGCAAGGAATCGGCTACTGGAACGGTTATTACTTCCAATATAACCACCGACGCAACCAACAATCCCTTTACCATCAGGCTCGACAACATCGGAAAGGGAAACTATTTTTTAACGGTCAAGGATAAAAACTATGCAAACGCAACAAGCAATTTAGACAGTTGCGGAATTATTTCCTATGCATTTGAAGTTAATCAACCCGACTCGCTTGTTGCAAGCATTTCACTTGAAAAATGTATTTCGTGCAATATAGCCAACGAATATGACTACAAAAATGACCGTAACGGCAATGACGTTCCCGATGAAACCGAAGACGCAGTTGTGAAAGTAACGGCGCGGGGCGGTATTGTTGGCACATACGTTTATCAATGGCAAAAATTAACCGGCTCAATATTTGAAGATATTGCCAATGCTACCGGTACGCTGCTTTCGGGCTTAACGGAAGGAACATACAAAATTCTGGTAAAAGACATAAATGATAATGCAGCAGACGCCGAATTGCTTGTACCTTTCCCCGCCAAGCTGCAAATATCTTTAAGCGCAACCGATGTGAAATGCAACGATGGCAATGCGGGCAGTGTTTCCGTAGCAGCAACGGGCGGTCGCGGCGATTATACTTACGAATGGAATACGATGGATACAACCCCTTCGGTCGGCGGACTTTCTTCCGGCAGGTATTTCGTATTTGTCAGAGATTCGGCAAACTGCGCCGTAAAAGGCAGCGTAGAGGTTAAACAGCCGTCGGGAATGGAAATTACCGATCTGTCGGTAGAAAATCCGCTTTGCACGGGCGCGGCAAACGGAAAAATAAGCGTTCGGGCGACGGGTGGTATGCCACCCTATTCGCTGTCGTGGTCAAATGGAATGACAGGCGAAAACATAACGGGCTTGGCCGCAGGCACATACGCATTGACCTTTACCGATGCGAATCAATGCACAGCATACAAAGACTACATTTTGACCGACCCCGAACCGTTCAAAATTGACTTGGGCGGCGACATTACATTGTGCGCCGGCGACAGCATGGTATATGACATGACGATAGACGATGTGGATGCAACCTACCGATGGACAAAAGTGGGTAATACCGTTTCAACAGCGCCTGTTTTTACCGTTAAGCAAGACGGCGCTTATACATTAAGCATAACGACTTCCAAGGGCTGTACAGCAAGCGACGACGTGCAAATAAGCCGGTCGGACGAAGTATTGACGCCCGAATTTATGCTGACATCCTACGCATATACGCTTGACAACGTAATTCTGGTAAATACTTCGCCCGAAAAACCGGAAAGGGTGGAATGGCTCATCCCCGACGACAATACGATTCAGCTTGTAAATGAAACGCCCGAATATCTGGAACTGATATTTATGGAACCGGGCAATTATGTCTTCGGGTTGCGGGGTTATCAGGGCGAATGTGCAAAAACATTCAACAAGTCCGTTGTGGTTGAAAACAACGAATACGGGGTAAACAAAAACTCGGATTCGCAGTCGAATATTGTTGGATTTTCCATCGAGCCTAATCCCAACAGCGGGCGATATACAGTAAGGGTGGAACTGCGCGAAGCCGCTCCGATTATGATACGTGTTGTCAATATGATACAGCAAGCCTATCCGTCCGTCAATATGCCGGCGGCGCTCAATTTTTCGATTCCGTTCAATCAGGCATTAAATCAGGGTGTGTACCTCATAATTTTGCAGACCGGGCAGGAAATGCGTACCGCGAAAATGATAGTGCAGTAAAAACAGAATAAAATTTTTGAAAAATATATGAAATTCAGCAGGTTGTTATTATTTTCGATGGTTTTATTTGCGTTTTCATGCGCCAAAGAGGAAATCATCCCCGTTGCAGTCGATTTTGAAATAAAAGTTGTGAATGAGGATTATTCCGTACCCGTTCAGGTGGAATTAACCAACAAAACCACAGGGGCGGATACCTACCAATGGACTTTCGAGGGTGCAACGCAAACGTCGTCGTCGGAAAAAAATCCTGAAACTCGGCTGTACCTGAATAAAGGCGTATTCAAAATTTCGCTTGCGGCAAGCAACAAGGACGGTTCAATGGACGATAAAACCATTGAAATACAAATAGATGCAGCAATGAGAGTAGATATTCAATGGGAAATGCTTGGTAGCGACATTTCGCCCGTTAGCCTGAAAATGCTTAACACCTCGCTCGGCGCAACGGCTTGGCAATGGGAGTTTGAGGGCGGCGAACCGGCCGCTTCCACCGATTCTGTTCCGCAGGTGCGCTTTACGGAGGCGGGCGAACATACCGTTAAACTGACTATTTTCAACGGGCGCGAAACTTATTCCGGCGAAAAAACCGTAATGGTTCAACCGGCAATGACAGCGGATTTCGACTGGTCGGTAGATGCAATAGACGACGATTATGAAGCTCCCGTAACGTTACACCTGCACAATCTTTCCACCAATACTTTTTCGTATCAATGGACGGTTCAGGGCGCTACGCCCATAGTAAGTACAGAGGAAAATCCCGATATTGTGTTTCCCGGTGCAGGCAATTATACCATCGTTTTGAAATCCACCAATGACAAGGAAACCATAACCGTTCAAAAGCAGATAACCATTCATGAGGATAAAAACCTGCTGGTATTTTCCGGCGTACATCTGGGTATTAACACGGCGCAACGATCTGCCGGCTGTTTCTTTTCTTCCGTTTTGGCAAAGGTTCTCAAAAGCAACGAAGTTACAGCCGCCAATGGTTCGTTGATTGACTTTGCGTATTTCGGATTGAACGACATTTTTAATTTCAACCAGTTTATTTCGCCCGACGAGGTGCAAACAACGGCATTTACGGAAATTCCTGCGGCAATCCATACAAAGATCATCAATTCGCAGGAATTGCTTGGCG
Source organism: Bacteroidia bacterium (assembly GCA_025999115.1). The sequence goes on along the minus strand of BNWW01000010.1, from coordinate 38,307 downwards.
TTCAACTGACGGCGGCGCAGTTTGACGCAATAGATTACGGGAGCGGTTTCAACAGCATGACAGTCGATGAAACCAATACGGGAAAATCGCCATTCGACGATACGGTCGCTCCGCGTGTTGTTCTTTTTCAAACAGTGGACGGACGCAAGGGCGCGCTAAAGATAACGGCGTTTGTTCCCGAAGGAAAAGACTCGTATATTGTTGCAGATGTGAAAATTCAAAAACTGCCATAAATTCAAAATCATGAAAAAGATATTTTTATGTGCCTGCATATTGTGCCTGACAAGTGTTTTAAACATATCCATTGCCAAAGGACAGGATATTGATTTGGAAACTGTCGGCGGGCAGGTAAAGGATGCGTTGAAGAAAAACCCTTTCAAGATAAGCGGCGGGCTTTCAGCAAACGGCCTGTATTACAATTCCAACACAGGAAGCAGCCGCGACCCGTTTACCTATTTCCTGAACGGTACTTTAAATGTCGGCGTCTATAATTGGTCTGTCCCAATCACTTATTCTCTTACCAATCAGGGTTCTACATTGGGTTATCAGCTGCCTTACAAATTCAACCGTGTGAGTTTGAACCCGAAATATAAATGGGCGCTGGCTCATATCGGCGATGTGAACATGTCGTTTTCTCCTTACACGTTCAGCGGGATGCCTTTTACGGGTGCAGGCGTGGAGCTGACCCCAAATATTCCGTTGAAAGCGGCTGTTTTTGGCGGACAGTTCAACAGTGCAATCAATGACGATGGCGACCCGCGCACCATTCCGGCCTACCGGCGGTGGGGATACGGCGTACAGCTACGCTGGGAAAAGCAGCGTTATAAGCTCGGCGTAACCGGCTTTTATGCAAAGGACAACCCGAACTCGCTCGACAGCATTCCCTATTCCAAGCAAGTTTACCCGCAGGAAAACCTTGCCATCGCACTTAACGCCAATGTGATGGTTTTGAAAAATCTGGAAGTTTTCGGCGAATACGCCCGCACCGGCATAACAAGCGATTTAACATCCGCCTCGCAGCAAAAAAGCAAAGACCCTGTGGCTTGGTTCATAAAGGAAAATGCAACGACGTCTTACTACAATGCATTTAATACGGGCGTCAATTACACTTTCGGTGTCGGTCAGGCAGGATTAAGGTATGAACGCATAGACCCAAATTACCGCACGCTCGGCGCATACTATTTCAACAGCGATTTTGAAAATATCACGCTGAACCTAAACCTCAATCTGCTTGCGGGCAAATTGAATCTGGGCGGAAACATCGGCAGGCAGCGCGACAACCTCAACGACGACAAGGTAAAACAAACCGACCGGTGGGTTGGCTCGGCCAACGCAACATGGCAGGTATCCGACCGTTTAAGCATTGCGGGAAGCTACTCCAATTTCACTTCTTTTACAAACAACCGCCTCAATCAATTTGATATTATCAATCAAAACCCCTTGGAAACGCCGCAGCCGGTAGATTCCATCACTTACCGTCAGATTTCGCAGAATGCGAGCGCAAATGTGCAGTTGTCGCTTTCGCAATCGGAAACGCTTACGCAAAGCCTGTCGCTGAACTATTCGTTGAGCGATATGGTTAATCGCGAAAACGACATGGTGCGCAAAGGCGGCCTGTCGCGCTTTCACAATGCGGGCGTCAGCCACAATATCGGCTTCAAGAATATCAAATTGAATGTAAGTACATCGGTCAACTATACCAACTCTTATGCCGCATCGCAAACAATGCACGTTTGGGGGCCTTCGCTCAATGCAACGCAAGCCTTGCTTCAAGACAAGTTGCAATTAACGCTTGGCGGCTCGTATAACCATACCACAAGCCCGTCGGCCAACGCTGATGTAACCAATCTGCGTTTCGGCGCAACCTATACCCCGTGGAAACGGCACAGTTTCAATGCAACCGCCGTACAGATGATTCGCACGACACAAAACAATCAGGGAAATATGAATGAACTGACTGCGCAGATAGGGTATGCGTTCAGTTTTTGAAAATTTGTGGGCAGTTTCACAGGAAATGCCATCCACGCCAAGCCGCTTATGAAAATTGTTTCTTACCCTTTATTCACAAAAATGTATGAAATAATTGCCAATTCCTGTTTTATTTCTATATCGAATTGAATGATGGGATGATAGATAAAATTAATGAACGAGTTTCAAACGAGTTTCATTAGAATACCACGATTAAACAAAATAGTATCATATTCGCATCAAAATACCGCATACCTTTGCATCATCAATTTAATAACTTTCATTATGCGATTAAAAAAATACGAAGGAAATCCAATCCTGTCGCCTAATCCTGCAAACAGTTGGGAAAATTTAGTAACCTGCAATCCGGCCGCATGGTACGAAAACGGCAAATTTTACTTACTTTATCGTGCTGCGGGCGATGATTTGGATCACATCATCCATATCGGATTGGCGGAAAGCTCGGATGGTTTCCATTTCCAACGGGTGCAAAATACACCGGTTTTGTCGCCCACGCCCAATGGCTTTGATGCCGGCGCTACGGAAGATCCGCGCGTGATAAAGTTTGGTAACGAATTTTATATGACTTACGCTTTCCGCCCTTATCCAGCTGGGCAATATTGGAAATACGAATACGATGAAGTATTATTTTATGATCATAATGAGTTTGCTCCCAAATGTTTACTGGAAAATATCGGGAATACGGCTTTGGCAGTATCGAAAGATTTAAAGCATTTTAAAAAAGTAGGTCGATTGACTGAACCGGCTTTGGACGACCGCGATGTCATCCTGTTTCCCGAAAAAATTAACGGAAAATTTTATATGTTACACCGTCCCAAAAATTATACCGGCGAGCAATATGGGACGGAACATCCGTCGGTTTGGATTAAATCATCCTACGATTTAATGACGTGGAACGTTCCGAGCCGTCTTTTACTGAAAGGGCAGGAATGGTGGGAAATAAAAGTCGGAGGCAACACGCCGCCGATTAAAACGGAAGAAGGCTGGCTGATGTTGTACCACGGCGTAGATAAAGACTACACGTACCGTGTGGGCGCCTGTCTGCTTGATTTGAACGATCCAAGCAAGGTTTTGTACCGTACCAAAGATTTTATTTTGGAACCGGAAACAAAATGCGAAACCGGCGGTTTGTATAAATGGGGTGTCGTTTTTCCAAATGGTAATGTATTGGTTGACAATACATTATATGTGTATTACGGAGCATCCGATCAATATTGCTGTGTGGCGACAGCCGATATTCGTGAACTGATCGCTTTCATTAAGTCCAACACCCGTAATTCGTAATTCAACATGAATGTTCAAGTAGGTTATATTGATATTGCCATTATCGCGGTTTTCATTGTGGGCATTGTTTGGTGGGCGTTGAAAAACAGGAAAAACACGACGGCCAGCGATTATTTTCTGGCCGGAAAATCGCAAAATTGGCTGATTATCGGCCTTTCGCTGTTCGGTGCAAGTGTCAGTACCTCAACACTTATCGGGCAGTCGGGCGAAGGATTTATCAGTGGGATAGCCGTTTTCAATTATAATATCGGAGCGGTTTTTGTCATTATTTTCGTTGCCTTGTTTTTCTTGCCGTGGTTATTAATGCGGAAATGGTGCAATCGGTCATATTAATTGCCGGTTCGGTACTTCTATCGTATTTCTGTTTCCGGGAAATCGGTGGTTGGAGCGAATTTTACGAACGTTTCCACGATGGAGTTTGGTTAAAATTGATTCGTCCGGCGAATGATACGACGATGCCGTGGTTGGCTTTGATTATTAGTGTTCCGTTTTTGGGATTCTATTTTTGGGGAAATAATCAGATGATGGTACAACGGGTTTTGTCGGCAAAATCTGTCAATGAAGGGCGGTTAGGCTTTTTGTTTGTCGCTTTTTTGTATATTTTCACACTGTTCATTTTCATTACGCCGGGGATGATTGCTCGCGGAATCGATTTGTTCGGTGTCGGAAATATTTTGCCGAATGAAATTATCGACGGGAATACTTTGCGTTCCGGTTACGGAATTGACACCAACGAAGTTTATCCGCGTTTGGTTATGCAATTGATGCCGGTAGGACTGATTGGAATTTTGGTGGCCGCCATGATTTCAGCGTTGACTTCGGCTTTGAGTGCGACTTTAAATTCGGCTTCTACACTATTCACGATGGACTTTTACCGGACATGGAAGCCGAACGCTTCGTCGAAAACCCTGGTACGAGTAGGACAGATTTCTTCCTTAATTGCTTTGATTGTTGCTGTAATCTGGGCGCCTTTATTGGCTGAATTTGCCTCGTTAGTTGCCTATTATCAAGAATTTTCTTCTTATTTGGCGCCGCCGATTGTGGGAGCTTTTTTAGCCGGGTTGTTCTGGAAACGTTCCACCAAAAACGGTTCTTTCTACGGTTTGATGTTCGGTTTGGGGTTTGCCGCCGTTATCATGATTTTGAAATTCGGATTCGGCATCGAAGCGCCTTTCCATTTCCTGTTTTTCGTTCCTATTTTGTTGGTTACAAGTATTTTGGTATCTTAATTTGTGTTAAAGACCGGAGGGCTTCTTTTAACACAAATTAAGATGCGTTTGCCCTGCTTTTTCCCCCTCCCAACACAACAAATTCAAAGTAAAATGCTTATTTTTGCATAATTTTTCGTCAATTTCAATTTTTATGAGCAATACATTAGTCCGAACAGATTTCAATTTTACAGGTCAAACCGCTGTGTATCACGGCAAAGTACGCGATGTTTATTCCATCTGCCCAGATCAATTAGTGATGATCGCCACCGACCGCATTTCGGCTTTCGACGTCATTCTTCCGAAAGGCATTCCCTACAAAGGACAAGTTTTGAATCAAATCGCTTCGCAATTTTTGGATGCGACGACCGACATTCTGCCCAACTGGAAATTGGCGACTCCCGATCCGGTGGTTACCGTCGGCTTACGTTGCGAACCTTTTAAGGTTGAGATGGTTATACGAGGTTATCTGACCGGAAGCGCATGGCGCGAATACAAAGCCGGCGCCCGTGTTTTGTGCGGTCTGGCATTGCCCGAAGGAATGAAAGAAAACGAACAATTTACCAATCCTATCATCACGCCGACCACCAAAGCCGATGAAGGACACGACGAAAACATCTCAAAAGAAGAAATCATCGCTCAAGGTTTGGTTTCCAAAGAAGATTACGAACAATTGGAAAAATATACCTACGCGCTATTCCAACGCGGAACCGAAATCGCCGCCTCCAAAGGCCTGATTTTAGTGGATACGAAATACGAATTTGGTAAAAAAGACGGAAAAATTTACCTGATCGACGAAATCCATACCCCCGATTCATCGCGCTATTTCTACGCCGAAGGTTATCAAGAACGGTTTGAAAAAGGCGAAGAACAAAAGCAATTATCCAAAGAATTTGTCCGCAAATGGTTGATGGATAACGGATTTCAGGGAAAAACCGGGCAAGCGATTCCCGAAATGACACCCGAATATTGCGCCAGTGTATCCGAACGTTATATCGAACTGTATGAACACATTACCGGTCAAAAATTTATTAAAGCCGATATAGCCGATGTAACGCAACGCATCGAACAAAACATCAAAAACTACCTAATTCATAACTCATAATTTAAAAAGTGGATCAATACGGCCTTATCGGTTATCCGTTAAAACATTCGTTTTCAAGAGGATATTTTAACGACAAATTTTCCGCCGAGCAAATCGACGCAGAATACATTAATTTTGAAATTCCATCGATTAAAGAATTTAAATCGATTCTAAAAACACATCCCCATTTAAAAGGCTTGAACGTTACGATTCCATATAAAGAACAAGTGATTCCGTATTTAGATCAATTGAGTGAAAATGCACAACTGATCGGCGCCGTCAATGTCATCAAAATCAGCCGTAACAAAGGGAAAATCAAGTTGATGGGATATAATTCGGATATTATCGGATTCAAGGAATCGATCTCTCCCATGTTGCAATTGCATCACGCCAATGCACTTATTTTAGGCACCGGCGGAGCTGCCAAAGCCGTTTTTTACGGATTGAAGCAATTAGGCGTGATTCCGACTTATGTTTCTCGCGAAAAAAAGGCGAAGGACATTCTTTCTTACGACGATTTAACGCCGGAAGTGATGGATAGCCACACCGTTATTGTCAATTGCACGCCGGTAGGAATGTTTCCGAAAGTGGACGAATGTCCGGGCATACCCTATAACTTGCTGACCGACAAGCATATCCTCTACGATTTACTCTATAATCCCAACGAAACGCTTTTCATGAAAAAAGGCTTGGCGCAGGGAGCTACCGTTAAAAACGGATTGGAAATGCTTCTGCTGCAAGCCTTTGCGGGATGGGAATTTTGGAATAGTTAAAATTTATTTCTCCACTCGAATCCGCGCATCCACCGCAATAATTCCGTGATCTGTAGCCAATAACGGATTAATATCCAACTCTTTAATCTCCGTTGCAAACCGCAACAAAGCCGAAAGACGAACAATAATATTGGCGAATTGCCACTCGTCGATCCCTTTTTGCCCCCGTGCGCCTTGGAAAACTTTGTACCCGCGCAACGAACGAATCATCGACAAGGCTTCTTCGGTGGCCAAAGGAGCCAAACCGGAGGCAACATCCTTGAAAATTTCCACAAAAATGCCGCCTAAGCCGCAGAGAACAATGTGTCCGAATTTTTCTTCGTATTTGGCTCCGGCAAACAATTCCTTCCCTTTCAACATCGGTTGAATCATTACCGCTTTGGCATCCGCTATGTGCATCAAACGTTCAAACTCGATTTGCAAATGTTTTTCGGAACGGATATTCAACACCACGCCGCCTACATCCGATTTATGAACCGGCCCAACCACCTTGGCCACTACCGGAAAACCGGTTTTGACAGCAAAATCTTTGATTTCTTTCCATTTGGCGGAAACCAATTCTTCGACCATCGGGATTCCGGCCGCCCGAAACAATTCCTGTACCAATTTCGGCGCAATATACCCTGATTCGGGTATGCCGTCGATGATTCGACGCATCAAAGGAATATCTACTCCTTTCAATTCCAGATTGTTAGCCAATGGGCGAGGCGTTTGCAAAGTTGTAGTCAGCGCATTGGCCAAACCTACTTCGTCGCTGAAATTGACGTGTCCTTTTTCGATGAAAAAATTGGTTTCGTCCCAAGCCGAAGACACCGACGGCAAAACCGGATAAATCGGTTTGCTGCACGTTTTCATTTTTTGGTCGATCACTTCGTAAGCCTCAAACACTTTATTCAAGCCCGGACTGCCGAAAATTACCGCAATTCCGTCGATATTATCGAATTTCTGTTCGCAATAATCGATAGCCAATGAAAGATGTTGCGCCGTTCCCGTTCCCAAAATATCAATCGGATTATTAACCGACGAACCGGGATGCAATTGCGTTTTCAATTCCGCCGCCGAAGGATTATCGGCTAAGGAGGGGATTTCCATGCCGCCTTTCGACAAAGCATCGGTCAACATCACAGCAGCTCCACCGGCTTGCGTAACAATGGCTATATTCTCGCCTTTCAATTCTTTCAATGTGAAAACGGCGCCAATCGCGGCCAATTCTTCGCGACTATAACAGCGTACGATTCCCGCTTTCCGGAACAAAGCTTCCACGGCTAAATCGGAACTCGCCATCGCTCCTGTATGTGAAGCAGCGGCGCGACTACCCGATTCCGACGTTCCCGATTTGATAGCGGCGATGCGGCAACCTTTTCGAATCAACGACGACGTATGTTCCAATAATTTATCAGGATCTTTGATGCTCTCGATGTATAACAACTTGATTTTCGGGTCGGTATCGGGATTAAAATTCACATCCATGTATTCCAGCACATCTTCGACCGTGATTTGCGCCGCATTTCCGATCGACCACATCGAATTGAAACGCAATCCCATTCGCATACTTGTTTCGATGATGTACAAAGCCGTACTTCCCGAACTCGAAACCATATCCACCCCATTTTCGCTCATCATCGGCGTAGGACTTGTGAATACGCTCTGATGAAAACGATTGAGGATTCCGATGCAGTTCGGCCCAATTAACGAAGCTCCGGCTTCGGTGGCGATGCGACAAATTTCCTTTTCGAGCAAGGCGCCTTCCGCACTTTCTTCCTTGAATCCGGCCGAAAACATCACAAACGCTTTTACATTTTTTTCCTTGGCCAAAATGCTTACGGTTTCCAAACAAGCTTGCGCGGGAATGGCGATAATAGCCAAATCCGTATCCGGAATATCCGAAACGCGCCGGTAACTCTTCAAGCCTTGCACTTCATCCTCTTTGGGATTTACCACATACAATTGACCGGCGTAACCGGCTTTCAATAAATTCTTTACACAATTGCCGCCGGGTTTGGAGGTGTTATTGGAACCGCCTACTACCACAATACTTTTCGGATGAATGAGTTGTTGATTGATCATATATGAAATTTTATTGTAATATTAACAAAATTGCCCGGATATTTGTTTTGCAAATCACTTCTTCCGCAAAATATTAATATCACTCGACTGATAATATTTTTTTCCATCAGCGCCGGTCGCTTCCACCACAATAAAATACACTCCCGAAGGAACAAATCGCCCATCCACGCGGCCGTCCCAACCCTGCGCCGGGTCTTCCCAATGAAACAACAGATTGCCCCAACGGTTGTAAATGGAAGCTTTAAAACGAATTAATGATTTATATGCTACCCGATAAATATCGTTGGAACCGATTGAACTGCCCGGACTGAATGCGTTGGGCAACTGCAAATCCGACGCACCGATGTGAATATCGTAACTTTCGTCATTATTGTCGCAAACGGAACCTACGCCGATAACTTCGAGTTTGGCTATAAAATCGCCCGATTCTTGAAAAGTATAACTTACGGTTTTTCCCGTGTAGCGCAACAAGGTTTGGGTTTGGTCGCCGGCGAGTTTCTTTTGGATTTCCCAGATGTACATTCCAGCTACCGGTTCGTTGGCATAAGCGTTGAATGTGATTTCAACCGGAGCGGACATTTCGGTTGTATTTTCGGTTTCGCCTTCGGTTTTTACTTGGATGGTATCGGAATAAACGCGCAAGGCGACGGCGGCGTAATCATTGTTGGTCGTTACCATAGTGGCCGTTCCGAAATATTCGGCGAGATGATCACCTTTTAAAGTGAAAGAGGTGTTCATAAGAGGGGCATCGACGAAAAGCGATGTCAAATTATCCGTGATTTTTTCTTTGGAATGTTCTGAAAATATTGTATTATCCTCGTCCCAGGTCAAATCATTGTATGTCAAGCGAAAAGTTTTAGGAATGGAAGTTCTTTTTCCGTCGCAAGTATAATATGCCAAGGGAGCAGTATTTTCCGCATCGACCGAAAAACGCAAATAATCGCACACATCCGAACTTTCTTCCGTTTCGATACCGGACAAAACCGAAGCATAAGGCGTATAATCAATAATCCACACATAATTTGTCGCCGGATCGTTGGCTGTCCCCACAAAATATCCGTAACCGTCGCTCACACCGGTAATTACGGAAGTATTTCCGGTCTGCTGACATGAAACCGGCACTGCAATAGCAGCATTCGTGTCATAACGATACCATTGATGCGCTTCCGAAACGGACGAAGTAAACGAAATTTCGGCGTTTTCCAATCCGTTCAAAATAAAAACCTGATGATGAAAAGCTGCACCGGGAAGTTCATAAGGCATATTTTTTCCTCCTCGAACCGTATATTGGGCAAAGAGCGAAAAACCGCACAAAACAAGAAGTATTGTAAGTATCTGTTTTTTCATGCTCCAAAATTAAGAATTTTTTCTAACTTTGCACGGCAATCTATACATGAGATTTTTATGCAACAAAAAATTTTATTATTTTTCATTCTGATAACTACTTTCTTATTTAACGTAAAATCGGAAGAAGCATTTTATTCGGAAGCGAATTTATTTTCGCAAACCCCGGAAAAGCCCTTGCAAACCATCTTGTTATTACCTTTTTCGTCGGGCAACCGGATGATCGAATATTACGAAGGTTTTTTATTGGCTTTGGAAGAAATCAAGAAAAAAGGCATTTCGGTAAATCTACAAGTATTTGATATTGGACAAGATACAAAAAAATTACCGGATATTTTCGCTGAATTGTACTGGACGGATCTGGATGTTGTTATCGGCGGATTATCCGAACAACAAATCAAACTGATTTCCGAATTTTGCAAGAAAAAAAACACGCCTTACGTGATTCCGTTTACCTCAAAAACCGACGAAACATCCAACAATCGCTCTGTGTATCAAATCAATACACCGCAAACGCATCTTTATAAAAAGGTCGTCAAAGCTTTTTCCCAACGCTACAAAAACGACAATATTCTATTTCATGCGCCTGCCGGAAAAGGCAATAAAACGGATTTTGTCCAAGCCCTGCAAACCGAATTGAAATCAAGAAATATGGCTTATCAAGTCATTGACACGGAAGAATTATTGGAAAATGATTTGGCGCTCTATCTGAAAAACGATAAAAACAACGTCTTGGTTCCTTCCGACGATAGCAGCGATGCTTTATTAAAATTGACCCTTCCTTTAAAAATAATCAAACAAAATACACCCGACATCAACGTTTCGCTCTTCGGACATCCTTCGTGGCAAATTTACAGCACCGAATTTACGGACGATTTTTTCCGGTTTAATGCCTTGTTTTACAGCGTTTTTTACACCGATCCGCTCTCGCCGAAAGTAAAAACATTCCGCAACAATTACCACAAATGGTTTTCCAAGGAATTGATAAACACTTTCCCGAAATACGGATTATTGGGCTACGATACCGGAATGTATTTTTTGCTCACGCTGGCTAATAAAAAAACGGCTTTTTCGGGTTTGCAAACCGATTTTTATTTCGAGCGAGTCAATGCGCAAAGCGGTTATATCAATACAAATCTGTATCTCATTGAGTATCATACCGATTACTCTGTAACATCCGAACAAAAAAAATAAAATGAAACGAGGAATTGCAATCGGGTTGGCCTGTTTTTTCGGATTAACGCTTTGGGCGCAAAATTCAACTTTTCAATCGGAATGGCGATTTGGGGCCAACGGCGGCGTTACGTTGTCGCGAGTCGGCTTTAATCCACAAATTCCCCAAGAAATGTTATTACAGGAAACCGGCGGATTAACAGCCCGTTACATCTCGGAATCGAATTTCGGACTGCAAGTCGAACTCAATTATTCCTTACGCGGATGGCAACAAACGACCGATACGGTGGTGCATTTTTACCGTTACAGTCGTTCCTTGGCTTATCTTGAAATGCCCGTTTTGACGCATATTTATTTTAATCTGGGAAAACATTCGCGATTGATTTTTAATCTGGGGCCGCAAATCGGCTATAATATCAGCGAAAAAATCTTGGAAAAAACCAATACGGCGCCCGAAGGAACGAGCGTTGAAGAAGATGAATATTTCGACCGAAAAATCCAAAACCAGTTCGATTACGGCATTACAGGCGGCGGCGGTTTGGAAATTCGCACCGGTATCGGCAGTTTTATTTTGGAAGGCCGTTATTTCTACGGATTGTCGGATATTTTCAAAAATAGTCGCGGCGAATATTTCCAAGCCTCTCACAATCAAGTTATTGGCATCAAACTGACTTATTTGATTCCATGAATCCGACTTTCCAAATCCGGGATTTAAGCATCGGTTATTTAACGAAAAAAAACGAAAAAATCGTTGCCGAAAACCTGACTGCCGAACTTTTCAGCGGCGAATTGACTTGTTTACTCGGCGCCAACGGGGTAGGAAAATCTACTTTATTGCGTACTTTGGCCGGATTTCAAAAACCTTTATCGGGCGAAATTTTATTGGATAATCAAAATTTATCAAATTATACGGAACTTGAACGCGCACAACGAATTAGCGTCGTATTAACCGAAAAAATCCAAACACCCGATTTGTCGGTTCGTGAACTCGTAAGTCGCGGAAGATTGCCCTACACCGGATTTTGGGGACAATTAAATCAAGAAGACATCGCCATTACCGAAGAAGCCTTACAACAAGTCCGCATCCAAACCATGGCCAACCGTCCAATCCTCGAATTGAGCGATGGCGAACGACAGAAAGTAATGATTGCCAAGGCATTAGCCCAACAAACACCGGTCATTTTATTGGACGAACCTTCCGCTTTTCTCGATTTTCCGAGTAAAGTGGAAATCATGCAATTGTTGCGCCGGTTGAGCCGTGAAATGCACAAAATCATTTTTCTTTCTACACACGACGTGGATTTGGCGATTCAATTGGCCGACACTCTGTGGTTGATGGATACAAACGGCCGGATTATCGCCGGAAAACCACAAATATTGGCGAAAAACGGTCATTTGGAAAACTTTTTCCAATCACCGGACGTTTATTTTAACCGGGAAAGTAATCGTTTCAAAATAAAAATACATAATCCGTAAAAGATGCAAAACGTTATTATTCGGAGAGCGAAGAAAAAAGATTGTCCGGCTTTGCTGGAGTTGATTAGAGGTTTGGCGAAATACGAACGAGCGGAACAGGAAGTCGTCGTCGGGTTGGACGAATTTACCGAAAGCGGTTTCGGCGAACATCCCATTTGGTGGGCGTTTGTGGCCGAATCGAAAGGTCTAATCTGCGGTATGGCGCTCTATTACATCCGTTTTTCCACTTGGCGCGGGCAATTGATGTACCTCGAAGATATTTTCGTTACGGAAGAAATGCGCGGCAACGGCATTGGAGCCATGCTTTTCGACCAATTGATTATCGAAGCCAAAGAACGCGGATTTCGGGGAATGGTGTGGCAAGTTTTGGAATGGAACGAACCGGGCATCAATTTTTACAAAAAATACCATGCCCGGTTTTGTCCGGAATGGATTACCTGTTCGCTCGAAATTAAAAGATGATTCACTGGTTTAATCCGGGACATGAAACGGCCGTCCTCAATGCGTCTCCATTCTATCAAGCGCCTGAAAATCAGGTGAAAATGCAGCAGGATTTGGCTTTTTTACCCGCTTGGTACGCCGGGAAAAACGATTTCGTTTTCATCGAACATCCCCTACCCGATTCGTTTCAACAACAAATTCAAGCGTTTTCAATTGCCGAACCCATCACTACGTCCGAAATCCATCCGAACAGCGAACGATTGAAGCGGCAAATCGTATCACCCTGGGGAATTTCTCCACAAAGCATTCATTATTTTGAAAAACTCAATCGGCAATATTCGGTTGATTGGCAAATTCCGGTTTGGACAGACGATTTGCGCCATTTAGGAAGCCGTTTTACCGCACAAGAAATCTTATTCCATTTAATCGCTTCGATTCCTTCCATTGAAAACAATATTCTTCCGCAATTTTTTTCATCAATCGAAGAAATTGAAACATATCTATCACAATCAACCGACAAACAATTACTTAAATCTCCATTTTCTTCTTCCGGACGCGGGTTAATTTGGCTTCCACCCGGAAAATTAGCCCGGTCGGAACGCCAGATTATCAGCGGAATGTTAAAAAAACAAGGACAAGTTTCAATCGAAAAAGCCTTGGATAAACGATTGGATTTTTCAATGCACTTCGACATTCCAAATCCGGAAGAAATCCATTTTCTCAGTTATTCCGTTTTTCAGACCAATGCCAAAGGCGCTTACGAAAGGAGTCGTTTGGCATCGCAAACCGTTTTATTACAAGAAATTACAAACTATATTTCAATCGAAACTTTGGAAGCGGTCAAACAACAACTTCTTGTTCAAATAAAAAACACTTACGCCGTTCATTACCAAGGAACTATCGGTGTAGATATGCTGATTTATTTTTCCGGAAACCGATACCGTTTGCATCCCTGTGTCGAAATCAACATGCGCAAAAGCATGGGTTATTTAGCGTTGCAATTTTCCGAAAACATTCTCGCTCCCGATTCCGAAGGCGTCTTTTTTGTGGAATTTTATACCCAAATGGGTAATATTTTGGACAAAAATCGCGAATTGCAAACGAAATATCCTTTAGTTGTTCGGGAAGGGCGAGTTGTTTCGGGGTATTTGGCTTTGTGTCCGGTAAACAAAGATACGCGATATTGGAGTTATGTGGTGGTGGGTAGCTACACGGGAGGATAATTTAGCCTTGTGAAAACACTCAAACAAAACCTTATTTTTTAACCTTAAGTAAAACAAAACAACTCGTAGCAGAAAAAAAGGTTTTGTTTGAGTAGAATTAGCATCATTGCAGTTTTTTGGGGAGGAGATAGATTTGTGTTTAAAAAGAAAAAATATCTTGTCGATAACTTTTTTGTATTTTTGCAGGAAGAAACAAGAAGATATTATATCTTTGAAAAATTTTTATCGAACAGTATTTGACTCAAAAAGTGTTTAAATAATTGATAATATGGAAAATATTCTAGAATTAAAAACAATTAATGAACTTCAAGAATATAAATTTTATATTCCTTCATACCAGCGTGGATACCGATGGAGTGCTACAGAAGTTAAAGAATTATTGAATGATATATCAGATTTTAAACCCCGTGATGTAGATGATAATAATAAAACATGGTATTGTCTTCAACCAATTGTGGTAAAACCGCTTGAAAATAGTTTGTTTGAAGTAATTGATGGACAACAGAGACTAACCACAATTTATCTAATTCTACATTACCTTAACCAAGATTACAAAATACCTGAAAAATTATTTGAATTGGATTATGAAACAAGAAAAAACTCTAAAGATTTTTTAAAAGAGCCTGACAATGAAAATAATAAAAATGAAAATGTAGATTATTTTTATATCTCGGAAGCATATCAGACAATATCAAAGTGGTTTGAATTAAAAGGAAATAATTTTGACAAAGGAGATTTTCGTTCAAAATTTAAATTTCATTCAAAAGTTATTTGGTATCAAAGTAATGAAGAAGATGCTATAGCAATATTTACTCGAATTAACATTGGGAAAATTCCACTTACAAACGCAGAATTAATAAAAGCGTTATTTTTGAATAGTTCTAATTTTGAGAAAGGAGATTCGAAAAAATTAAAACAAAAACAATTTGAGATTGCTACCGAATGGGATAATATAGAGCATGCCTTACAAGATAATCGCTTATGGTATTTTATTAACAAAAATAAAACTGCTACAAATAGAATCGAATTTATTTTTGATTTAATGAATGGGAACAAAGATTTAACCGATAAATACTCAACATTTCGTTTCTTCAACAATCGATTTCAAAATAAAAATCAAACAATAATCGAGGAAAATTGGGGTGAGGTAAAACAATATTATCAGAGATTTGATGAGTGGTTTCATGAACGAGATTTGTATCATAAAATTGGTTATCTGTTATGTATTGAAGCTGTTGAAATTGAAACTTTATATGAAAAATCCAGCAATTTGACAAAAGAAGAATTTCGAGGATATTTGGATAACACAATTAAAGACAACCTGAAAAAGGTATCATTAAACGAATTGCAATATGGCGATCCTCAAGTAAAAAATGTTCTCTTACTCTACAATATTCTAACAATGTTGAATAGCGAGAAAGATAATTCATATTTCCCGTTTGAAATATACAAAAATGGAAATTGGGATATTGAACACATAACTTCCGTCAAAGATACTATGCCAGACAAAAATAGAGATAAATGGTTGGGGGATGCTATTCCTTTTGTTGATGATTCCAAACAAGATGGACAATCAATAAAAGAAAAAGCCAAAACATGTAAATGTGATGACGATGAACAATTTAAATCCTTATTTGAAGACATTGTTTCTCATTTTAACTCGGAATTAAAAGATGAAGATATAAATGATATTTCAAATTTAACTCTCTTGGATTCTGAAACGAATAGAAGTTATAAGAATGCTGTTTTCCCTTTCAAAAGAAAAACAATTATTGACAGAGATAAATCAGGTACATTTATCCCTATTTGCACAAAAAACGTATTTCTAAAGTATTTTAGTGAGTATCCACCCAAAATTTCATTTTGGACACAAGATGATAGAGAAAATTATGAAAGAGATATAGAAAAAGTACTCAACGACTACATTAATAATAAAAAAAATGGAGACAATAGATAATCAATACAAAGGAGAAACTTTGAATTTTCCTCAATTACTCAAAAATCACAAAGTAGAAATTCCGATTATACAAAGGGATTATGCTCAAGGAAGAGAAGACAAAAAAGAAATTAGAAATAATTTTCTAAATGCTTTGTATCAAAGCATTAAATGTAATAAAGAAATAAAACTTGATTTTATTTATGGAAGTACAGTTGATGATTCTTTCCAACCATTAGACGGACAACAACGATTGACAACTCTTTTTTTATTATATTGGTATGCTTGTACTAAAGATAATTATTTAGACAACACCAATATTGAACTTTTACATAACTTTACTTACGAAACAAGAATATCGTCAAGAGATTTTTGTAAACGTTTAATTTCCAATCCAATTACAATAAATGGAAATGAAGCTAAATTGAGCAACCAAATTATTAATGCTTCTTGGTTCTATTTGTCATGGAAAAATGACCCAACAATTGATGCTATGCTCAGAACAATTGATGGCATTCATTCTCTTTTTTATTCTGTAGATGATTTGTGGAATAGATTAATGTCAGATGAAAATCTTATTTCTTTTTATTATGTCGAATTAGAAAATATTGGGCTGACAGACGATTTATATATTAAAATGAATGCAAGGGGAAAACTTTTATCTTTTTTTGAAAATTTCAAAGCGAGTTTTCAAAAATATATCAATGATAAAAAATGGGAAGAAAGTAAAAATCAAACAGATTTATTTGCATTTAAAATAGATACAATATGGACGGATTATTTTTGGAATAATTTTAAGAAAAACAATTCTATCGACGAAGCCCTTATCAGATTTATATCAACAGTTGCAATGATTAGACAATCTCTTGATAAATTAGAGGATAGAATAAACACGATAACGAAATTACAAGAGAATCCTAATTTAGTTCGCCCAGAATTATTTACAGAAGACGGTTTTAAGTATCTTGTAAATTGTTTTGAAATATATAATAAAGTTTTGAGTGAAAAAATAAACGTAAATCTAACATATCCTCTATGGAGACATACTCCTAAAAATAGTATTTTATCTGAAATTGTTTTTGGAGATAATATCGCCTCATACACTCAAAAAGTTTTGTTTTACGCTCAGACAGAATATTTATTGAGAATTTCAGAATTTAATAAAGAAAACTTTAACGACTGGATGCGAGTTGTTAGAAATATTGTATCAAGAGGATATATTGAACGAAGTGGAAAGAGACCGGATATTATTCGTAGTCCTCAAACTTTTGATGGTATCATTAATTTAATTTCCGAACTATCGGAAGGATGTGATAACATTTATCTTTATCTATCCACAAAAGATAAATTAACATCTCAATTTGCAAAAGAGCAAGTTGATGAAGAAAAGATAAAAGCAAAATTAATCACAAAAGACATCAATAATAAACAAATAATATTTGATACAGAAGATAATGATTTATTGATGGGAAGAATTGAATTTGCCTTGTATTGCTCTGATTTTAATGATATTGATAATTTTAATGTATCCTTATTTAATAATGTTCAAAAGGTTGTCACTAAATATTTCAACAAAGAAACAAGTAGTGTTACTAATGAATTAAGAAGAGCACTACTGACTATAGAGGTTGATGGACTATATGCATATTATAATTATTGGTGGTCATATTGGTATGTCGGAGATGCACATAAAAGATGCCTGTTAGATACTTTCAGAGAATTAGAATATTATATATATAGTGATTATAGAGAGTATCTAAAAAAAATAATTATCCAACTTATTGATAATGAATTGTCGAATATCATTACAAATTTTGTTCCTCCTTTAGAGATGCCAAATTGGAAGAAAAGATTGATACAGGAACCTGATTTATTAGATAAAAAAAGCAAATCCAATTATATAGCAATTCCTGAAAATGAAAGTTGTTGCCATTTATTAAAGAGTAAACGACCAAGAGATTTGGACGGATGCTATACTGTTGAGTGATTTATATATGATGAAAATAATTAGAAATACGATCAACAATTTTCCTTTTAGTTACATTTTACATCAGAAGATTTTTTGATAGTCTCTCACAAACACGCTTCTATTAATTAAATATTAAACATGATGATTGCCAACAGACAAATCTACCACCTATTCAAAGGTCGCTTTTATAAGCCCAAAATGACGAAACTTAGCAAACTTCCACTCGATACTTTCCAAATCGTAAAAGATCTGTTTGAACAAATTATTAATTGGCGAAATTGCCTAAAAAATATAATAACTTTTAATACAATAAGCTATGAACAAAGAAAACACAATTAAACTTTTTGAAGACAAAAAAATTCGCGCCGCTTGGAACGAAAATGAAGAAGAATGGTATTTCTCGGTAGTGGATGTAATTGGAGGTTTGACAGATAGTGTTAATCCTACAGAGTATCTTAAAAAATTGCGAAAGCGAGACGACTTGCTTGGCGATTACCTGGGGACAAATTGTCCCCAGGTAGAAATGTTAACCGATACCGGAAAATTACGAAAAATATTGTCCGCCAATACAACACAGTTATTCCGTATCATTCAATCTATTCCTTCAAAGAAAGCAGAACCTTTCAAATTGTGGCTTGCCGAAGTTGCCAAACAACGCATAGACCAACTCCAAGACCCTGAACTATCCATCGAACAAGCCATGACCGATTATAAACGTTTGGGCTATTCCGAAAACTGGATAAACCAACGCTTGAAAAGTATTGAAATTCGCAAAGACTTGACCGATGAATGGAAAAAACACGGCTTGCAAGAAGGCCTTGAATTTGCTTCGTTAACCGATATTATCTACAAAACATGGTCGGGAAAAACAGCCAAAGAATATAAACAATTCAAAGGTTTGCACAAAGAGAATCTTCGCGATAATATGACTAATAAGGAGTTAGTTATCAATATGCTCGCTGAACTATCAACCAAAGAAATATCAGAGGTTTCAAACCCTGAAACATTTCCTGAACACGAGGATGTTGCCCGCCGGGGTGGTAACATCGCGAAAGAGGCTCGTATGAAGTTGGAAGCAGAAACCGGCAAGAAGGTGGTGAGTCCGCTCAATGCAAAAAGTATTCTATCTATTGAAAATAAAGATAATTAGGATCATTACGAATTTTGCTTCACAAAGTCTTTCGGCAACACCCCGAAATATTTCATAAAACTCTTGCTGAAATACGAGGCATCGCCGAACCCGACCGCTTCATATACTTCTTTGATCGGAATTTGATTGGATAGTAACAATTGCGCCGCACTTTTCAATTTAATTATATGAATGTAATCGTTAGGTGCGAAGCCGGATATATCTTTTAATTTCCGCTGCATTTTCGAACGGCTCATCGCACAAGAAAATGCCATATCGTTGATCGAAAATTTCTCGTCGGCAATATGTTCGATAATGTAATCGTTAATTTTTTTCAAAAATAACTCGTCCTGTTTGTTTTGTGCAATCATGTCGGGGGGAATGAGCGGCGATTTGGAAAATTTATACGCAAGTTTCTTCTGTTTTTCAAGCAAACTGTGAATTTGGGCTTTCAGGTAAACAATCGAAAACGGTTTTTCGATGTAGCTGTCGGCGCCGTATTCCAAGCCTTCGATTTTGGTATGCAAATCGGTCTTTGCCGACAACAGAATGATGGGAATATGCGACAGTTGTTCGTTCTGTTTTACCGCTTGAAGCAATGCCAAACCGTCCATCTCCGGCATGAGTATATCACTGACAATAAGGTGTATCCATTGTTTTTCCAATAATTGCAGCGCAAGTTTTCCATTTGCAGCGCCATATATGGTGTATTCCGGATTGAGGTTTTCGGATAAAAAATTCCGTACTTCGGAATTGTCCTCTACGATGAGAATATTGACGGTTTTCTGTGATTGTTTTTTGCTTTCCATCCGGGCAGGTTCGTCTTTATCGGATTCTTTCCGCAAGGCCATTTTGACCGCAAAAGTAACTCCATTTTGCGGATTGTCGATGATGCGGATTTCGCCGTTCATCTGCTCAACCAATTGCTTGGTCAATGCCAAACCGATACCGGAGCCGTGTTGTCCGTGTGCGGATTCGGAGCCTATTTGAAAAAAAGGTTCGAAAATCCGTTCTTTCATTTCGTTGGGAATACCGCTACCATCATCGCTTACGCTGATTTCAAAATAATCGCCGGCACCATCGTTTATTTCCTTCAAATCGACGGAAATCCGTAAATGAGCATATTTCAAGGCATTAGTCAGCAGGTTTTCGATTATTTTCGTAAGCATTTCCCGGTCGGTATAGGTTCGAAGCGGTTCTGCCGGAATATTCATTTCCAAGTCAATTTGATATTGATCGATAGTTGGCCGGAAACGAAATCCTATTTCATTCAACAAGTCATTGATAATCAGATATTCCGATTGCGTATTATAATTGTTGTTTTCTATTTTCCGAAAATCAAGTAATTGAGTAATAAGATTCAGCAAGCGATCGGTATTCCGTTCAATAATGGAAAGATTGTTTTTGGTATTCGGAGTCCCTTCTTTCGAAAGGATAATGGCTTCCAA
This sequence comes from Bacteroidia bacterium, assembly GCA_025999115.1. Next base: position 17,763 of record BNWW01000010.1, on the reverse strand, counting down.
GGGCGCTTTAATCAAACTGATAGGTGTACGAATTTCATGAGCTATATTTGTAAAGAAATTGATTTTGTTTAGATACATCTCTTTTTCTTTCTGTTGATGGATTTTTTCCATTCTATGCAATCCAATCTGTTTCAAATAGTTGTAGATTAAAAAGGCTAAACCTATTCCCAACAAGCCATAAAGCAAATAAGCCCACGCGCTTTTCCAAAAAGGCGGAAGCACGACAATGTCCATCCATACGCCTTTGTGGTTCCACACGCCGTTGTTATTCGATGCTTTTACACGAAAAACATATTTTCCCGGCGGCAAATTGGAAAAAGACACCATTCGTTGTGTTCCCAAATGCGTCCATTGCTCATCCATACCTTCCAACATATAAGCATATTCATTTTTTTCCGGCACCAAGAAACTCAATGACACAAAATTAATCCGAAACGAAGCCTGATTGTATTTGAGTTGGAGTTTTTGCACGGCTTTTTGTTTCACGATATGTTCATCTAATATTTCCACCGAGGTAATTACTACCGGAAGAATATGAGTATTTTCGATTAATTTATTCGGATCGAAAACATTAAATCCGTTAATTCCTCCGAAATAAAACAGGCCGTCCGTCGATTTGTATCCCGACCGGTAATTGAATTGGTTACCCTGCAAGCCATCCGTTCGGGTATAAGTTTTGATTTGCATTGTTTCGGGATTCAAACAAGATATACCTCGATTACTGCTCAACCACAGATTACCGTATTTGTCATCTAAAATACTGTATATCACATTATTGGGAATCCCATTTCGCTCGTTAATCGTAGTGAAATCGTCCGTATCGTAATTATACTTGCAGATACCTCCGCCTTCCGTGGCAAACCACAAACGGTTTTTCCCATCCGCATAGATGCTCGTTAATTTATTGTATGCTAAACTTTTAGGGTTATGTAAATTATGAAGGTAATGTTTCCATTCATTGGTTTTATATTCATACCGGAAAACGCCATTGGAGTAAGAAGCAATCCACAGGTAGCCATAGACGTCTTCTTTGATGTCGTAAACAAATACCGGAACTTGACGGACCGGCACAAAATTATTTTTCAGCCGGTTATAACGGCATAATCCACCCATTGTTCCCAGATAAATATCATTCCGGTTGTCCTTGTAGATAGAAAATATGCAATCGTTGGCAATGGAAGTCGTGTCGTTTGGATTATGCCGGTAATTCCTGAACCGGTTGCTCTTCAAATCCAATATGTCAAGTCCTCCCGAAAAGGTTCCTATCCAGAGATTTTCATCTTCCAATACTAAGGAATGAATAATATTTCTTCTTCATAATCAAAGATATACAAACCATCATCCGATCCAATCCACAAATTATAATCGCTATCCTGATAAATCGCCCGTACAAAATTGTTGCCTAATGACAACGAATCCTCCGGATTTTTTTGAAAATTTTGTATTCGTATCCGTCAAAACGATTCAATCCGTCCTTGGTGCCGAACCAGATGAATCCCAAATGATCCTGAATGATGGTGTGTACCGAGTTTTCGGACAATCCATTATTAACTTGATATTTTTTGAACGTATAAGCTTGAATATTCAAGCTCAAAAACGTTAATACCAAGCCTGTTAGTATGAATTTAATGTCTTTCACTTAACCGATTCCGAAAACGTGTGTGTTTTCATTAGCATATTGAGCAAATGTTCCACATTGCGTTCCAATTCGCCGCGCGTGAGAAAACCGCTTTTCAACGCATCCCGTAATTTATTCAGCTTGCCACGCGGCATTTTAATGTCGTTGCCGGCTTTGGCTTCCCATTCGTGCGAACTATTGTTGTCCCAATCGGTCATTACCAAGCCTTGGAAGCCCCATTCTTCGCGTAAAATAGCGGTTAGCAAATCGTAATTTTCGGATGTTTCGATGCCGTTTATCAAATTGTAGGAGGTCATCAGCGACCAAGGGCAGGCTTCTTTGATGGCGATTTCAAAGCCTTTCAGATAAATTTCACGCAAAGCGCGTTCGGACAAACGGCTATCGCTTGAGTTGCGATTCACTTCTTTGTTGTTGCAAGCAAAATGTTTTAAGGTAATCGACACTTTTTTCGATTGCACGCCGCGGGTTAATGCGCCGGCTGTTTTTCCGCAAATCAACGGATCTTCGGAATAATATTCAAAATTACGGCCGCAAAGCGGGTCGCGATGAATGTTCATTCCGGGTGCCAGCCAAATACCGATTCCTGCTGCAATGGCTTCGTCGGCCACTCGTTTTCCGATTTCTTCCACTAAAACCGGATTCCACGTACAAGCTTGTTGCGTACCGCAGGGCCAAGCCGTCGCCTTAATCCATGTGCGCAAACCGGCGGGACCGTCGGCCGTCAATATGTTCGGAATGCCGAGATTCGGATGAAATCCCATGCCGCCGGTATTGGAATAGGCGCCATCGGGACGACCTTCCGACAACAAAATCAAATCTTCATCGGTCAGCTGATCCAAAAATTCCGGCATCAATTTCGGATTTTCATAAACATCTTTCAATGTAAGTTGTTTTTTGTGTAAGAAGGCGATTAATTTTTTCGGAAGCACCGGAATGTTCTGTATTTTCTTCGCAGTATCCATAGCAAGCGTTTGGAACGTTCCGTCGGCCAATAAACGTTTCGGCAACTGAGAGGGAACAACGCGATGCGCCAATTGTTCGGTTACCCGGTTTTCCTTTACCACGTATTTGTAGGCTGCCGGTTTTAAATTCCGAATCGAATTGCCCACATAAAACGTATATTGTCCTTTTTCCAAAACGTAAGCGGCAGGAAACAGTTTATCGCCGTCGTCGTAACTCGACATATCGTTGACCGGGAAATGCAATTGCAAGGTTTGCGATTCGCCCGGAGCCAGTTCGCGCGTTTTTTCAAAAGCAGCCAATTCTTTTGCCGCTTTGCCCAAAACGCCTTGCGGCGCACTGAAATACACTTGCACCACTTCTTTTCCTTTTCGAACGCCGGTATTTTTAACCGTTGCCGACACCACAATGTCATCGCCTTGCGCTTTGGCTGAAATAGCTGTGATAGAGAACGTTGTATAAGTCAATCCGTAACCAAATTCGTAATTTACCTTGGTCGCCACGCCCGGAATGGTTTCAAAATAGCGGTAACCTACAAAAATATCTTCTTCGTAATTCACAAAGTCTTTCGATTCCTTAAAAGTGGTCGAAGACGGATAACCGGTATAACTTTTGGCAAACGTATCGACCAATTTTCCCGAAGGATAGGCATCGCCGGTCAGAATATCAGCCAACACATTGCCACCTTCCATACCCGCTTGCCAAGCCAAAACGGCGGCATCAATCCGGTTGTTTTCTTTGAACCATTGCGTATCCACCACTCCACCGACATTCAAAACCACAATAATCCGGTCGAATCCGGCAGCCGAGACTTGGTCAATCAATATTTGTTCCGAATCGCTGAGGTAATAATCGCCTTTTTCGGCTTTGCGGTCATCGCCTTCCCACGAATAACGGCCGAAAGTTACAATGGCAATCGTGGCAAATTGAGCCGCTTCCGTCAGCAAATCTTGCGGAATGGCCGGCTCATTGGCATTGCGACTGCCTTTCTCGTAAGCCGTTTGATAAAAATCGACCAAACCGGAAAACAAACCGACTTTTCCCTCTTTTTGTTTTTCTTGTAAACCGTAAACGAAATTGCGTGTATAAGGAACGTTCACATCGCCCGAACCGCCGCCGCCTTTCACATAATCGACTGAATTGATGCCGAACAAAGCGATTTTCGCCTTTTGCGCCAATGGCAAAGTTTGCCGGTTGTTTTTCAATAATACAGTGCCTTCGTGAGCAGCTTGACGGGCATACGCAGGATTGTCCGAGTTAGAGTTTGCGATTGCGGTTACGGGCAATATTCCCAATAACCAAATTGTAATGATTTGAATTGTTTTTTTCATGGAAATTAAATTTAATGTTTTTATTCTATTACTTTAATTTTCAATGTTTTATTGCACGATTGCGACGATAAGTCCACGATAATTTTTTGTGCGATCGCATCGTAATGCCACATTCCTTTCGTTCCTTCGATTTTGAGTGATTTCGGAGATTGCGTTGCCAACAATTCAAGCCGGTAAGCCCGTTGAACAGGCATTTCTGCAAACGAACCTTGGCGCGGATAAATTGTATCCAACGCAAATATAGTTCGGGATTGTTTTCTCCCTGTTGAATATGTCCGCCTATATCGTGGCTCCAATAACCATACCCTACATTAGAAGCCGTTGCCGTGAAATAAGGTTGAAACGCTAACGAAGGAAAGTTCACGCCATCGGCCGGATGCAGATTGAGCGTGGTTTTCAGGTTTTGATTGTGCAGCCACGAGAGAAATTCTTCCGGATTGGGAAACAGGGTTGGATTCCAAGTCCAGCCCGTCCATTCGGTATTGCCGGTGCCGCCGGTTTTTCCGTTCAAATGCCAATCCATATCCACGACCATTACATCTACCGGAATATCATTGGCTTTTATTTCGTTCACAATATCTTTAAAATCCTGTTCGGTATAGCGTTGATATTTGGAATACCAATAACCGAAAGCATATAGCGGCGGCATCGGAATTTTTCCGGCAATTTGCGTAAAATCGTACAAAGCTTTTTTATAATCGTGGCCGTAACCGAGAAAATACCGGTCGAACGATTCTTTGTCAGTGCGTTGAGCAACCCAATCGACACCTTCGCTGCCATCGAACATCAAACTCAAACTACCGTCGTTGCGCGGTTGTAGTTCATCAATGACCGCCCATCCCGAACGGGAAATCAAGCCGTCTTCCAACCAATTGCGAACATCGCCGTTTGCCTCGTCCAACGTGCGGGTAGTCCCTTTCAAATTATACGGATCGTATTTGCCGGGATACCATACTTCCTCCCGCCCGTTTACCTGCAACGTAATTTGCAAATGCGGATTGTTCAAGTTGTCGGTAACGGGAAAAGCCCCTGTTTTGTAGCGCAAAACCAATTTATCGGTTGTGATATACAAATAACCATTTTCTTCACGCACCGTATAACCGGGAACAGGTAAACGGCGATTGATAACTACAAACGAAGCGCGGTCTTCAAACTGATTGCTTGCGCTCCATTCGATGCGAATCATTTCGGGGGTTAATACGGTAAAGCGCATATTACCACTTTGGACAATGGCTGCCGGATCGGCTTGCGGGTTATTTTCGGCGAAAAGCGGACAACAAATTATAATGAATGAAAGTAATACGTTCAGTTTATTCATGAATATTAGTATTATTATTTTTCAGAAGATGGCGGGTCAAGCCCGCCATGACAATCTGTTTCTATTTGCAAAGATAAAGTATTTTCTCCGTTTTTTCCTTTTGCGAAGCATGAATTTTCTTCACAATGTAGATATCATTGTTTTTCGGATGAGCGATTTCCATACCTTGAAGATTGTAATATCGCATCGAAATAATCGGGTCTGTTTCAATAACCGATTGAATATCAGTTCCTCTACTAATAATCGCAGTTACGGGATACGATACCGTTTTACCGGTTTGATAAACTAAAACCTGCACTTGATCATCGGCAGGAAGCGGCGTTGAAAAATCGACCGACCAATTCGTTCCATCCGGCGTTGCACTTGCTATTCTCTTGTTATTGTACAACACTTCTACTTTAATTGTGTAGCAAAATAGGGATACGTTTTTTCTTCCTGAATAATAAAATCGCTCGCAAACCAAGCCGCAGGCCATGCATTTTGTTTTTTCAAATCACTTGCGGCAATGGCTGTTACCGACAAAGAACCTTCGTCCACCGCTATATTTTCCAAGCCGGCAACGGTTTGAACGGCACAGTTATTCAATACGGCTCCCGCTTCGGCATATCCGGCAAAGCTACCGGCAAAAGCGCCGTCGGCGCCGGTAATATTACCGGTGAAATAAGCATTTGTGATCGCAGGCGAACCGTTGGCTACCAAACCGGCAAAACCACCGCCGGCCGTACCGTTCACTTCCACATCGGCCATCACATAGCAATTTTTAATTTCGCCGCTACCATTGATAATATTACTGAAACCAACCATTCCGCCGACAATGCCGTTGCCTTTCACGCTTCCGCTGAACCAGCAGTTTTCGAGGGTTCCCGATTTCGATTCGTCGTTCAGTGCGCCGACAAAACCGCCGGTTCCCCATACCCGGTCGTTTTCAATTTTATTGTTGATGACTGCCAAGGCTGCACTATTGGTAATTCGCGCCCAACTTCTTCCGGTGAAACCGCCCACTTTTGCATTCGTAAACTCGGCCAATCCCGGATTTTCCACCTCAATGGAACCGGCAAAAAGGCAGTTGTCAATAACGCCCGATCCTTCGTTATAGGCTACAAAACCGCCTACAATAGTCGTATAATTACGCGCTTTAATGTTTGCAAAAGCCTTGCAATGACTGATAATTCCCGTAGTCAATTTCAGACCAACAAAACCGGCGCAATCGCCGAAAGAATTGATGGTTGAAGTCGCCGAACTGCCGGTTATGGTAGCTTGATTGTAAAGGCAACCGATAACACCAATCAAACCGGAAATATTCCACCGCGTACCTTTAATAGTGACGTTTTCGGATTGACAATTAAGCACGGTAATGTGGCTACTCTGTCCGACTAATGCGCCGCAGACAGCGCTTCCGTTTACCGTACCTGATACCACACAATTTTCAATCGTCGTATTACCGTCGATCCAACCGTTGCCGGCGCTTCCTGCCAAAATTGCATAATTATCGCCGGTTTCGATATTGCCGCTAATACCGGTGGCATTGGTATGCACTATCAAATTTTTGATGGTTGCATTTTTTACCCAACCAAACAATCCGCGGTCGCCGCCGGTTGTAACTTGTAATCCGGTAACCGTGTGACCATCGCCATCGAAATGACCTTGAAATGCGCCGGTTGCGCCGTCGCCACCCCAAGTTCCGATGGTAATCCATTCGCCGGAAAGAGCAATATCGAGCGTCATTTTAAAATACTTACCTTGAGTAGCTACCGTGCGACTTGGTCGAGATCAGCCGCGGTAGAAATTAAAAAAGGATCATTTTCACTGTTCCCCGAACCACCGGAGAATGCGCTCAGATTTTGCAGGTTCAATACCATCAAAATCATACTTACTGTTAATGTAGAAATTGCTTTTTTCATATTTTACATCATTTAAATTGTTTATTATTTTGTTTTTATCATTCTTAATTTTCTCCGCTCCAACCGGGTATTTGCTTGACTCGCGGATTTTTATCTATTTCGTCTTGCGGAATAGGAAACCAGCTGTTTTTCCATGTAAATTTCCGTTCCATATACTTTTTGCGGACATAAAAGTGAGTTGGAATAATAGCTGTGGAGCCATGTACCGTTCCGTCGCGATTCATTCCGTAGAAATCGCCGCTCAACAATTCTTCCACTTTATCCCAACGGCGGATGTCGTCGAAGCGGATTTGAAATTCGCAATTCATTTCTACGCGCCGTTCGCGGTAAATCGCATCGCGCATCGCATTTTGGTCGGCAGGCGGAGTGATTTCTCCCGTTTCGGTTCCGTATTGCGGTATTCCCGCTCTTTCGCGTATTTTGTTAAGATAAAAAAGGATTTCCGATTTTTGCGACGGATCCCATTCGTTCAGGGCTTCGGCGTAATTCAAATAGGCTTCGCCCAAACGATAGAGAACCGGCGGACGATCGGGATACACATCGTTCAATTGATCACATTCGGGATGTACCCGTTTACGCACCAAATAACCGGTTTCGGGCGAGTCGTGTGAAATTTTGGCATCTTGGCCGCCCCAAAAGAAATCGGCTTTGCGACCGGCCATACGCAACCACGCTTCATTGAAGAGAACAGACACATAAAAGCGAGGTTCTCTGTGACAATACATATTGAAAGTTCCCGCATTGGTAACCGGGTTTTCTTCAACGGTTTTTTTCGCGCCTTGCGCCTCTATCCAGCGGGTTCTCCGAATTTCATCGTCCGTAGAAAAACCTGTTTCGCGGTAATAACCGGCCACTTCGGGATTGATAATGGGTTTGCCGCCGGCAGAATATCCTAAAATCGGAGGTAAACCGTTGTCCATAAAGAAAGCATCTACCAACGATTGTGTAACACCCAAACCACCGTTGCCGCTCATACCGAACGGAATCGCGTGTTTGTTATGATCTTTGTAATCGTTTACATCGCTGGCGCCTCTCCGGTAGCTCTTTGCCATTTTTCCGGCTGATAGGTAGAGTTAAAGACCGGCTCGCCTTTATCATTCTTGAAATTCACATATTCGGGACGTTGATTACCGTTGACCAACGGACTTGCGGCAAACAACAACATCCTTGCCCGCACCGCCAAACACATCACGGAAGTAGCTCTCCCGTATTTCATGTTTTCCGTATAATAAGGAGGAAGTTTTCCGGCGGCATCCATCAGTTGGCTGTCAATCCAATCAATCGCTTCATCGTAAGTCGATTGACCGAGCATTAAACTTTCGGCAGAAGCATTCAGATCTACCTCTTCTTTCAACAAAGAAACAGCGCCGTAAGTATTGACCAAAAGGTAATAATAATACGCAATGAGAAATTGACTTTCGGCTTTTATCAGATTCACTTCTCTTTCCGGCAATTCATCGCCCAAGGGATGAATATTATTGATGAGAATATAGCATGAACGTATCCGGCGGGGCAGTTCGTTCCAATAATCGCCCCTCCAAGAGGATTTGCTGTCCCAATTGCCTTTGATTTTGGAAATACCGTCCCAATCGTAAGCCTCCCATCCCGTATTGGGAGAATAATCGTCGGCATAAATATCGTAATAGCGCAACATGTGCATATAGTTGCGCGGAATAGCCGAATAAGCGCCGGCCAGCCATTCTTCAACATGGACTCTATCGCTGAACATTGCCTCTAACGATAATTCTCCGGCGGGCATTTTGTCTAAATAATCGCACGAACTCAAGCCCGGCAACACGAGCAACAAACGGAATAAGAACGCATCATAGGATAACGCATCCCGTTATTGTAAGGCATACCCACTTCGGGATCCCACAATTTGAAACCGGAGAAACAGAGTAAATTGGTACCCCGCGCATAAACACGGGCAAATGATACACCTACTTTGTTCATCCATTTATCGGGCAACCGGTAACCCAGCTCCATATTTTTCAGACGGCACATACTCATGTCTTTCAACCACCATGTTGAAGGTTGATTGTTATTGGCGTTAAAACCATAATGCGCACGCGGCCAAAATACGTTTTGATTCGGCTTTTCTTCCGTCCATCGGAATACCTGCTTTCAATTCGCCGGTGGTAAGATCGGCAAAATCGGCTTCGGTAAATAAACCGTCGGCTTCCAAACCGAACAATTGATTGACGGGATGTCCCACTTCCGCTCCTTTATTATTCACTTTACCGAAATTACTCCAAGGCATTTGCACCAAACCGGCAGCAGCGGGATAATTACGACGTTGCATAAAAATATCACGGCATTTTTCGTAAAACACATCCACTTGTAATTCCAAGGATTTCAAAAATTCGATTTCAATACCGGCATTAGCTTTGGCCACGGTTTCCCACGTTAAATTGGGAATGCCTATATCGCCTTCCCTGTATCCGTCGCGATAAAGACGGCCGTCGGAGAGTCCCCAAGCGTAACCATCTACCTTATTAATTGTACTAAGATAAGCAAAGCGACGTCCGGTATTGTCTCTTCCGATATTGTCTCTTCCCGCTAATCCGTAAGAAGCACGAAGTTTCAATTTTGAAATGGTAGAAGTAAGTGATTGCATGAACGGTTCTTCGGTCGCAATCCATCCCAAAGCAACGGAAGGGAAAAATCCGAACCGTTTTCCGGGAGCAAAGTTTTCCGAGCCGTTATAGCCGAAATTAAATTCGCCGATATATTTTCCATCGAAAATATAGGAAGCCCTGCCGGCAATTCCTTGATTACGGAAAGGAATATAGCTGCCGTCGTCGTAATTCTTCTGATTGTAGAGAAACAACATATTAACAGTATGTTTGCCGAATGTTTGATCGTAAGTCAAACTACCTTCCAGGTAAGTATTGTTATTGCCGTATTCGGCAGCCGTTTCATGAGTTAGAGAACTTGAACCTGTCTGTACAATCTTTTGACCTACCAATTCGCCGGTTTCAGGATTGCGACCGGAAGGGATCGAATAATAAGTAGGATCGGTTGTCAGTTTTATTGCGCTCTCCGAATAATTATCGAACGAAAATATACCTTTCAATTTCAATCCGTTCAGGATAAATTTCAAGTCTTGTTCCAACGTGAATACCGATTCTATTTTAGCATGTGTCCATCGTTCAAAACCGGTTTGGGTTACAGTTGCCCAAGGATTCGCTCTTTCGGGCATTTTCGGAATCGTACCATTGGAATAGGAGGTGGGATGCACAAATGGCGGTGTAGCGAAAGCGTCGCTAAACACAGCATCAATGTTTTGCGGCGGGCGATTATAGTTTTGCAGGAAACCGCCGATATTGAAACGGAGCAAGGTGGTCGGAGAAACATCCACATCCACATTGGAGCGCATATTGAAACGGGTAATTTTCATCGAAGAATCCCATTCCAACGAAGGGTCGTTTCTTAAAATACCGTTTTCGTGGTAATAAGCGGCAACAAAAGCATAGCGGAGTTTTTCATATCCGCCATTGACGTCCAAAGTGGCGCGAGTATTGTCGGCGGCAGGTTTACTGATGGCTTCGATCCAATTCACATTGGGATAAAGTTCGGGATCGGCGCCGGAACGGTATTTTTCGATTTCCGCCGGATCTTTATAATACACTCTTTCATCCTGCATCCGAACTTCATTCAGCAAGTTTAAATAATCGGCCGAATTTAAAAATTTCGGCAATTGGGTGGGCTGGGTAATGGCGTGTTCCACTTTTACGTTTACTACCGGTTTTCCTACTTTTCCACGTTTGGTAGTAATCAAAATCACCCCGTTTGCCCCACGCACACCGTAAACCGCACTTGCCGAAGCGTCTTTCAAAATAGAAAAAGATTCTATTTCCTGAATATCAATATCGTTCAATGAACGTTCGATCCCATCAATTAACACCATCGGATTATTCCCTCCGCTGAAAGTACTGATGCCTCGAATCCAAAAATCGGAATTATCGTAACCCGGTTCACCCGAACGTTGCACGCCGATTACGCCGCTGAGATTTCCGGCCAAATTATTGCTGAGCGAACGGGTAGTGCCTGTTTTCAATTTTCCCGGCTCAATGGTAGTGATGGCAGCCACCACCGAAACTTTTTTCTGTGTGCCATAACCTACAACCACCACTTCGTTCAAAGTTTCAGTATCTTCCGTCATCACAATATGAAGAATTAGACGGTCGCCAACGATTTCTTCCACCTTTTTATAGCCCAAATACGAAAAGACCAATTTGGATTTTTCGTTCATAACAGATAAGTTGAAATCACCGTCCAAGTCGGTTACGGTTCCCGAATTAGTGCCTTGTAATGAGATACTTACACCGGGCAAAGGTTCGCCGGCAGAGTCCACCACAGTCCCTTTAATTTTCCGTGTTTCGTGTTTCGTATTCTGTGCATATAAACCACCGGAATACAACATCAAAAACAAATACAAAATAATTGAGAATTTTTGTTTCATTTTTTATTTATTAGATTTAACAATTTATATATCAATGTTTTATTAATTTTCGTATAATGATTTTGTTTCCTGTATCCATTTTCAAAATATAAATTCCTTGAGGAAAACGGTTGAGCGAAACGATATGCTTCCGACCGTGTGTCGTATCAGAAAGAAGTCGTTTGCCGGTGGCGTTACAGAATTCAATACTATTTATAGGTACGTTGCTCTCAATATGCACTTCATTGATTACCGGATTGGGATAAACCCGAATCTCCGGTTCGGTTGCAATTTCGGGTATTGCATCGGGACGGTCGTCCGCCACAATAAACAAGGCGTTGCCAATGGCGCGTTCATGTCCGTCGCTCGGCACATTCACTACCCCACCCAACTGTTTGATCCACATTTCGGACGAACCGCCACCATCGAAACACAAGCCGTTCCATGCACCCATACTTTTCAGCATATCGGCTAATTCTTTGGTAAAACAACCTTGTGAAATTGTAGAACGACCATCGGCCACACAGAAAATCAATTTTTTGCCGTCGATGGAATAGCCGGCACCCGTGCGCGGATGATTGGCAGCTTCCACTTCGTATGCAACACCGTTGTACAAGATAATATTTTCATACGGCAAGCCATCTAAATTCCACAGTGTGTGCCGCGCTCCCAGCATCGACGAAATATCCGTTCCGATAGAAAATGACGAATGTTTGGCAAAAGTCAAATCCAGATGGAGCGTTACTTCATCGCCTTCGGTCATGGAAGATAAACCGGCGGCGCCAAGTCCGTTGCCCGACAATACGACCTCTCCCTTCGGAATCAACATATTACCTTTTGATTGTTCGATTTTCACGACTTGGGCGGTAATGGGTTTGTTAAAACCCCATGTTTCATCCGGTTGCAATTGGAGTTCGACTTCCGTTCCGGATGTGTCGGTATGCGTATGCGTACCATTTAATTGATTATAGAAAACCAATTTATGCGCTCCTCTAACGTCATTAACCGTACTGAAAACCGATTTTTTCCCTTTGTGAATTACGTAACCGGAAAATTCCACGTTATCGATAACCGGTTGCTTTCCGGCAAAAACGATATGCGCTCCGGCAGGCGGTTTGGTTCCGATTTGATTTTCGTAGATAGAACCGTTGTAAGGCCGGCCGGTACCGTTGTCCATGTCGAAAAAATCGGCATTGATTCCGGCAATGTATTCATAACCCGGTTTGCTTTTGCGATTTGCCATATCCGAAATCCGCTCCATCGAACCGGTAACGGAATCTTTAGCAGCCACCGCCTCAATGCGCAAATAAGGATTCGTCAGATCCACTTCCAAATAATGAGCGATAATTTTAAAATTGTAACGCGGGTCTACATAGCGTTTTTTCGTAAAAGGTTAACAAAAGTAAAACGACAAAGTGTCGTACCGGCACAAAATGTTCCATCGTTTTTTTAATTTATATAGACCGCAAAGTAAATGACTATATATTAAAAACAACGGATGATTATAGGCTAAAAATAGTAATTTTTAAGCAAATTCGGAATGGATTGACATCGCTATTCCCGTTTTTCATACGCCTCCACAATGCGCTGCACTAATTTATGCCGCACAATATCTTCCTTTCCCAGTTCGATTTGGGCGATTCCCTTCACGTTTTTCAGAATTTTCAAGGCATGAATCAAACCCGATTGTTGCGAAGGCGGTAGGTCGATTTGCGTAATATCGCCGGTAATAATCATTTTGGCATTCATGCCCAAACGAGTCAGAAACATTTTGATTTGTTGTGTCGTGGTATTTTGCGCTTCATCCAAGATTATAACGGCGTCGTTCAACGTTCGCCCGCGCATAAAAGCCAAAGGCGCTATTTGGATGATTTTATTTTCGATGTATTCTTTCAATTTGGCGACCGGAATCATATCTTCCAAAGCATCGTATAAAGGTTGCAAATACGGATCGATTTTTTCTTTCATATCGCCCGGAAGAAAACCGAGTTTTTCGCCCGCTTCTACCGCCGGCCGGCTCAATATAATTTTCTTCACTTCCTTGTTTTTCAATGCGCGAACCGCCAAGGCAATGGCCGTATAGGTTTTTCCCGAACCGGCCGGTCCGATAGCAAAAACCATATCGTGGGTTTCAAAAGCCTCTACCAAGCGCTGTTGATTTTCGGAACGCGCCGAGATGGGTTTGCCGTTCATCCCGTAAATAATCAAATTATCTTGTTTTGCAACCGGGTCTTCCGGTTGATCTTTGACAATGCGGATAATGACTTCTTCCGGCAGCAGGTTGTAGGTTTGGCAATGCGCTTCCATTTCGCGTATTTTTTCCTCAAATGCGACTAATTCCAATTCGTCGCCAATCACTTTCATCACGTTGCCGCGGGCTACAATGCGCAATTTTGGGAACAAAGATTTAATCAATTGGATATTGATATTGTTGATTCCAAAGAAGATAGCCGGGTCTGCCCCGTTTAAAATAATGATTCGTTCGATCATATTGGGTTTAAAAATATGCAAAGATAGTGAATATTTTTTGTAAAAAAAGAATTAACCCAGCATTTGGCAATTGCCAAAAAATCACTACATTTGCACCTTGATTTCAAGCGAAAGTAGCTCAGTTGGTAGAGCACGACCTTCCCAAGGTCGGGGTCGCGGGTTCGAGCCCCGTTTTTCGCTCTAATCTAAAAAGGCAACTTAAAGACAAAACAAGACAACACGTTTCAATACAACAACTTGGAACGTGTTTTTTGTGTCTAACCCCCATCTGGTAGCTGTACAACAATGTTTTGGCACATGTTTTTGATAAGTAATTTACAGATATTATACAATACCTTTGTTGCGGATTTATTGGCTTTTGATGGCGATGGACAAACAACTCCTTTGCGGATAATCATTTTATATTTTGTTGAGGACTTCCCGTGGCTCACGTGTTCGGTTTCTATCGGCTCCTGTACCTAATATTGAATTTGAGTATCAAAAACACTTGCGCGTTTCAAAAATACAATCTATCTTTGCATCTGAAACTTGATCTCTAAATTTTAAAATAAATGAAAACCGTAAAATTTCTATTCCTTTCCGCTTGTTGCGCAATCTTTTTTTCCAGTTGTTCTTATAACTCAATGGTTTCCAAGCAAGAAGCCGTCGCTTCTCAATGGGGACAAGTCGAAAATGTGTATCAACGCCGCGCCGATTTGATTCCGAATTTGGTCAATACCGTCAAAGGATACGCCTCACATGAAGCGCAAACTTTACAATCAGTTACCGAAGCTCGTAGCAAAGCCACCCAAATTACCGTCGACCCGAATAATTTAACTTCCGAAAAATTAAAAGAATTTCAAGACGCACAAGGCGCCGTCGGTTCGGCATTAGGACGGCTGATCGCCATTTCTGAAAATTATCCTGAACTGAAAGCCGATCAGAATTTCCGCGATTTGCAAGCGCAATTGGAAGGTACGGAAAACCGGATTGCTGTGGAACGCAACAAGTTTAATACGACCGTTCAGGATTACAACACCTACATCCGCCAATTCCCGCGCCTTATTTACGCCGGTTGGTTCGGATTTGAGAAGAAAGCCTATTTTGAAGCCAAAGAAGGAGCTGACGAAGCGCCGAAAGTAGAATTTTAATGTTATCCGCATCGGAACAAAAACAAGTGGCAGCCGCCATTCGCGAAGCCGAAACAATGACTTCGGGCGAAATTCGTGTACACATCGCTCAACATTGCAAAAACAATGTGATGGAGAGTGCGGTAGATCATTTCAACCGGTTGAAGATGGATCAAACGGCACACCGCAACGGCACCTTGATCTTTGTAGCTATCAAAGACAAAAAAGTAGCGATTTTGGGCGATACGGGCATTGATGCGGTGGTTCCAAGCGATTTTTGGGATAATACGCTCAATTTGATGCGTTCGCATTTTCGGAACAATGCTCTGACGGAAGGACTTTATAAAGGCATCGAACAAGTAGGTTTATTGCTGAAACAATATTTTCCGTATCAGTCGGACGACATCAATGAATTGCCCGATGACATCTCTTTTAGTTGATTGATTATGAGAAAATTACTCCTCTACATACTCAGTTGTTGGTTAATCGGTTCGGTGCAAGCGCAAGACATTCCGAATCCGGTGTCGCCGCCGCGATTGGTCAATGATTTTGCGGGATTGTTTTCATCCAATGAAAATACACAGTTGGAAGCCAAATTACGAAATTATCACGATACGACTTCTACCCAGATTTATGTGGTGGTGGTCGCTTCGTTTAACGGTTACGACAAATCTCAATTTGCCGTCGAATTGGGCGAAAAATGGGGAATCGGTCAAAAAAACAAAAACAATGGCGCGGTCATTTTAATCAAACCTAAATCCGAACGCGAAAAAGGCGAAATTTTCATCGCCTCAGGTTATGGATTGGAAGGTGCGTTGCCCGATATTATTTTAAACCGGATTATTGATGAAACGATTATCCCCTATTTCCGGCAAAACCGATATTACGACGGTGTAAACGCTGCTATCGACCGGATGATCGGCTATCTTTCCGGCGAATATCAAGCCAACAAAGAAAACGACGATTCATCTCCGGCATGGTTAGTTTTTCTCGTCATCCTCATTATTATCCTTCTCATTTCTTCGGGAAGCAACGGCAATCAAGACATCAACAACAAAGGCGGCAGCAGCCGGCCTTTCGGCACACCTATCCTTTTCCCTTCCGGCAGAAGCGGCGGATTCGGCGGATTTTCCGGCGGTGGCAGTTTTGGAGGTGGATTTAGCGGCGGCGGTGGCGGAAGTTTTGGCGGTGGTGGCGCAGGAGGAAGTTGGTAACTAATAGTGCAATAAATTTTCTTTGATAGACAGGCGCGCCGTAAACCTTACCGGGCAAATCCTACAAGGCTACTTCTACGCCACTGACACCGCCCCCTTGACGGGCATGTCCGCCAATAGGCTGTAAAGTGCATGAAAGCATTCTTTGATGAAAAACAAAAAAAATTCCATTGGGTACTACCCAAAGATATAGTATCAATATGATAAAAAAAGATCTCTCTTTCCGCAATCAGAATAAGGAGCTTCTACAGGAAGAGGATTGTCATCAACTGTTTCATAGTCGAATTTTAATAATTCTATCCATGTGGCATTATCCAAAGGAAATACACTTGGGGGATTCTCTTGGAAGTCCTCTTTTTCTTCACTTGTACATCCGATGCAACATTTTGATTCAACTTCGATGGCGTAAATCCTTCCCGGAAGGCATGGAATGGTTGTGCATGGGTTGGAAACACTTTTTATCTTTCCTTGAAAAACATTCATTTCCCAGATGAGTTCTTTATCTGTTAGCGGATTTTCCAACTCACAAAAAGTGTCTGTATCCTCTGTTTCTTTTATATTATTATCTTTATTGCATCCTAAAACAACAACAAATAATATGAGAGATAAAATGGTTGTTTCCTTACATGATTCTATACTCACTGTTAAACTTACAATATTCTCAATGGTTACATTTTTGATTCTTACTATATCATCAGTAAGAAATCTGTGATCAAAAATTGTTTGATTATAGAGATACCATGTTTTTATAAATTGCTGCCTTTAATATGATTACCGGATATTGTACCTATTTTTATCCCGTTAGGGATAGTAGCTCGGTAGAAAACGTGAACATCCCCATCTACGGCATCCCGTAGGGATGCAATATTTCCAATTGGCAGAGTTGCATCCTTACGGGATGCAGAAATCGAGGAGGGCAAAACATCTTCTACCGAGCTACCATCCCTATGGGATGAACACAAAAAACGATAGGTAATATATTAGGATTACGAAGATTAGATTTTTTTTCATCTTACATTTATTTAATAATTAATTCCTTCCATTTTGTATTTATTTTTATGTACTTCGTAATCAGAGAAATTAGGATTACACCACAATACATCTCCGTTTTGAGAAAAGGAAATCAATACCTTCGATTCAACCGAGTTCAACACCTCTACAAGCGCAAACAGATGCAGGGTACTGCCCATACCTTCAATCCAATATGTTTGTAATTTAGAGGTACCTGACCTTGTATCCAGAAAGCAAAATCGTTTTCTTTCCTTTTAATGCCTTCCAAAACAGTATCTCCTCGTAAAGAATAGCTTATGTAAAATTCTTTTCGACCAAAACTACCATCAATAGTTTCCGGATCAAA
>BNWW01000009.1 GCA_025999115.1 Bacteroidia bacterium | reverse complement strand
GGTTTATATATTACAGAGCCTCCGGTGGTTAGTGAATAAAAAATTAAAAGTAAACAAAGACTTGCATAAAAGGATAAATAAGAATTATATTTCAAAATCTTGAATGCCTTAACTAATAATGTTATATACAACACAATAACTGATATGCCACCCAAAATACCCAAAGACGAGAAAGCTTCAACAATAGCATTGTGGGGCGAAGAAGTCATATCGTCATGTTCTAATAAAAACCAATCTCCAAAGAATGGATTATCCACAAATTGTTTCATTGCTTGAGCAAAAATAATATCTCTATTTCCCACATCCGATTCATTTACAGTTAGAAGCATACGACCCATTAAAACCGGAAAATCTTGAAAAAATGATAGACTATGCCCGCATACTTTCAAAAGGATTTGATTTTGTGAGGGTGGATTTATATGATACCGGAGATAAAGTTTATTTTGGCGAAATGACATTTACGCCTCATGGTGGATTATTAAGATATTATACGTTAAGAGCATTGGAAGAAATGGGCAATTTATTATTTGTATAATAAGTTTATATTCAACAAATAACAGATTTATTGATTGTCAGATATTTATAACACTAATAAAATAACGTCCAATGAAACGGTTCTTTTTTAATTGTTTATATCCTTTGATTACTTTATATGTTTGTGTACGATTTAAATCTATATGGCATTTGAAAATATTTTTAAAAAAGTCAAAAATTAATTTATTCATTTTGTTACTCATCAGATACTATGAAGCAAAATTAGCTAAAAACAACAGTTGGATTGGTCATAATGCTGATATTCCATATATTCCTTGTTTTCCTCATGGAATATCCGGTATTTTTATTTCAAATGAGGCAAAAATCGGAAAAAATGTTGTGATTTTTCAACAAGTTACTATTGGTTCAAATACTTTGAATAAAGCAAATAAATTTGGTAGTCCAAAAATAGGGGATAATGTTTATATAGGTGCAGGCGCTAAAATTATAGGAAATATTAAGATTGGAAATAATTGCAGGATCGGAGCAAATGCAGTGGTATATACCGATTTGCCCGATAATTCGGTGGCGGTTCAAGCTCCTACAAGAATTATTCGAAAAGAGAATTTAGATAATAAATATTTCACGGAACGAAAAAATAAATGGATTTATTATGATAACGGTCAGTGGAAAGAAAGTGATACATATTGAATTAGAATAATAAAAAAATGTTAAACTAATTTTATGGGGAGAATTTGCCTAATCTACAATTATGCTCAGCACTACCGCAAAAATATCTTTATGCTCATGGATAAAGAGTTAGAGTGTGATTTTGTTTTTGGCGACACAATGAGTGATGTCAAAAAAATGGATTACTCTTTGTTGTTTCATTTCAAAAAAGAAGTGCGGAATAGAAAACTGTTCCGCCGGTTTACATGGCAACAGGGTGTAGTACCGTTGTTAAGAGAAAATTATACGCATTATATTATGCTGGGAGATGTAGCCTATCTTTCCACATGGGCTATGATTATTTTGGCAAGAGTATTTGGAAAAAAAATGTATTTATGGTCGCATGGTTGGTATGGGAAAGAAAGTAAGTTGAGGTTATTGATTACCAAATTTTTATTTTTTAATTTGCCTACAGGTATATTTTTGTACGGAAATTATGCCCGTAGTTTGATGATAGAAGCCGGACTTGATGCCCGAAAATTGCATGTTATTTACAATTCTTTGGATTATGATACTCAAATAGAAATACGAAGAAATTGTAAATCTTCGCCAATATACGAACGTTATTTCCAAAACAGTCATAAAACATTAATTTTTGTTGGGCGTTTGACCAAAGTAAAACGACTTGACATATTGTTGCACGCCGTCAGCGAATTAAACAAAATGCATCTAAAATTTAATCTCGTATTAATTGGAACCGGTGAAATGCAACACGAGCTTATATCATTAACAAACGAGTTGAAAATAAAAGAATATGTTTGGTTTTATGGTGCATCTTACAACGAAAAAGAACTGTCGGAACTGATATACAATGCCGATTTATGTGTTGCTCCCGGAAATGTAGGATTGACTGCCATTCATAGTATGACTTACGGCACACCGGTCGTTACGCACAATAATTTTCCATATCAGATGCCTGAATTTGAAGCGATAGAAAAAGGTATAACCGGTAATTTCTTTGAATACAACGACGGATTATCGTTGGTTGAAACAATCCAAAAATGGTTTGAAAAAGATCCGGATAGAAATTTTATTCGTGAAAAATGTTATGAAGTGATTGATACGAAATATAATCCACACGTTCAGTTGGAAACCATAAAATCTGTTTTAAACGATGATTAAATATCTGTTTGGATTCTTGAAATATCTGTTTTGTCGCAATGTTTCATTACTGGCTTTGGTGGATAGGTATTCTACAATCAGCAGAACAGCCAGAATATATCGCCACGCTAAAATTTTTCGCTCATCCATTGGCAGTTATTCTTATGTGGGTAAAGGTACGAGTATCGTGTGTGCTGATATGGGCAAATTCTGTTCTATTGCAGGCAGTTCACTTATTGGTATGGGAAGACATTCAATGAGTTATATTTCCACTTCTTCGCTTTTTACGGCGAAGAAAAATGGAACCGGTTCTTCATGGACAAAAGGAATGCATTTTGAAGAATATCAAAAAATAACCATCGGAAACGATGTTTGGATTGGCACCCGCGTAATAGTAATGGGTGGCGTTACAATTGGAGATGGAGTCGTAATCGGTGCAGGTGCTATTATAACTAAAAATGTTCCGCCTTATGCAGTCGTAGCTGGAGTTCCATCTAAAATTATAAAATACCGTTTTCCATCTGAAATTACAGAAAAATTACTGGAATTACAATGGTGGAATTTTCCTGTAAAATATCTAAAAAAAAATATTACTTTATTTCAATCAGACGACATTTCTATTGAAACTATAGAACGATTAAAACAAAAAACTATATGATACGATACCTACTTATATATGTAAACTATCTGCTTTACAAGATCAATATGTCAGGCAGTGTGAAATTCAACGGATTTACAGTCATATACGCCTTCTCTGGGTCAAAAATACTCTTTGCGGGGGGCTACCATAAATTCGTCTCCCCTGTCCAATTTATTGGGGCTTTATCAACGCACAATAATCATTGCCAGATATGGCGGAAAGATAACGATCGGTAGTAACTGCGGTATTTCTGGTTCGACTATCTATTCGATGGAAGAAATAGTGATAGGAAATAACGTTTTAATAGGTGGAATAAAACAAAAAATATAATAGACTAAAATGTCATTACCAATCAACATAAAAGACCTGATACACGGCAAAACCGTCGAATGGGAACGGCTCGAATTTAAAAGCGGCTGGAACCCCGAAGAAATTGTACATTCGATGTGCGCCTTTGCCAACGATTTGCATAATTGGGGCGGTGGTTATATAGTGGTTGGTATTGATGCAAAAAACGGCATACCTGTATTGCCGCTCATTGGGTTACAGCACAATCAGTTAGATGCTATTCAGAGTAAAGTGATAGAATTGGGCAACAAAATACAGCCTGCCTATTTTCCCATAATGCAACCGTATGAAATTGACGGTAAACATATATTGGTACTATGGTGTCCTGCAGGCGATTACCGTCCCTACTCTGCGCCTTCTACGCTTGGCGAAAAATCGCAGCGGCAATATTATGTTCGTGTCGGCTCAAACAGTATTGTGGCAAAAGATGAAAATTTGAACCGAATGTTTGAATTAGCGGCGAGAGTGCCTTTTGACGATAGAATAAACCGTCAAGCGACTATTGACGATTTCGATTTAGCTCTTATCCAGCAATATCTGCATGAAGTAAAAAGCGATTTGTACGAAGAAAGCAAGAAAATTTCATTAGCCGAACTTACACGCAATATGCACATTGCCAAAGGTTCAGATGAACTTTTATTGCCCGTAAATGTCGGCTTGTTATTTTTTACCAACGAACCCGAAAAATATTTTCCACGCACTTGGATAGAAGTGGTTTGGCACAGAGATGATGTGGGCGACAATTTTACAGAGCATTATTTCAAAGGTGCGTTGCATATTCAGTTGCGCAATGCCTTGAGTTTTATCAAGGAAAATATGATTCACGAACAGATACATAAAATTCCCAATCAGGCAGAGGCAAAGCGTTTTTACAATTATCCTTATGAAGCGATTGAAGAAGCGTTGTCGAATGCAGTTTATCACAAAGGTTAC
Organism: Bacteroidia bacterium; assembly: GCA_025999115.1. The sequence goes on along the minus strand of BNWW01000009.1, from coordinate 43,103 downwards.
GATTTGGGAAAACCGATAGAAGTGCAGATTTATCCTGATCGTATCACTATTTTAAGTTATCCGGGGGCGATGCCGCCTGTAAACTATCAAATCCGCAATCACCAAAAAATTGTAGCCCGCGATTATCGCAACCGCCGAATAGGCGATTTCCTTAAAGAACTTGACCTGACGGAAGGACGAAATACGGGTTTCCAAAAAATGATTCGCAAGTTGAAAGACAATGGCTCGCCCGCCCCGACGATTGAAGTAGATGAATATGATGTTTCATTTCTTATAACCCTGCTTATTCACTCTGAATATGTTGAAATGACAGAAACAGAAAAAAATGTTGATAAAGATATAAATGGCGGTGTAAATGGCGGTGTAAATGGCGGCGTAAATGGCGGTGTAAATGGCGGTAATATTGAAAAAATAATTTTAGAACTTGTTCAAAACAATGATAATATCAATAGCAAGCGCATTAAACAGTTGGTTAATATACCGCATAGAACAATAGAAAGATATTTATCAAAACTAAAAGCCGAAGGGCTAATAGAATTTCGCGGCGCACCAAAAACGGGTGGATATTCGATAAAGCGAATCAATAAATAAGCCTTCAATCAACTACTTCATAAATCTTACATTTCACAATATAGGTATCCACAACATTGTTATGGGCTTATTTATTCTTGTGTATTTATTTGATAAAAAATAATTATGTATCAATCATTTAAACGACTATTAGATTTCCTGATAGCCCTCTTTTGTTTACCATTGTTAATAATAACTGGTCTAATAGTCGCCCCGCTGATCTATTTCGACGATAGAGGCCCTGTTTTTTACAATGCGCTTCGTGCCGGAAAAAATTTTAAAGAATTTAAAATGTACAAATTTCGGACTATGAAAGTGAATGCTCCGGATATTCGGACGACGGACGGCGGGACTTACAACAGCGACAACGACCCGCGTGTTACGCGGATTGGCAAGTTTTTGAGAAAAACAAGCATCGACGAATTGCCCCAATTGCTGAATGTTTTAGCTGGCAATATGAGCATTGTCGGTCCAAGACCGATATTGCCGGTCAAGGATAAATCAACTTTTACCGATTTTATGCTCAAACGGATGGACGTTCGTCCGGGTATTACCGGTTATAGTCAGGCTTATTTCCGAAATTCAATTCCGCGGATGGAGAAATACCGTAATGATGCGTATTATGCAGAGCATGAGAGTTTTTTGTTTGATATAAAAATCATATTGAAAACTTTGAAAACAGTGCTAAAAAAGGAAAATATAAATCGGTTAAATAATTAATAAAATGGAACAAAGTAAATTAGGATCCTATTATGAAGAATTTGTTGTCGGCGAGGAAATCAATCATGTTTTGTCAAAAACCATATTTGAAAGCGACAATAATTTATTTTCTTTATTGACAATGAATCACCATCCGGTTCATACCAATTTGGATTATGCCGAAAAAAATCAACATGGACAGATTTTGGTGGTTGGAACATTGGTCTTTTCACTCGCTGTTGGTCTTACGGTTCCCGATATTAGCGGAAAAGCAATAGCCAATCTGGGCTATGAAGAAATCAAACATCTTAACCCGATCTTTCTTAATGATACAATTTATGCACGAACAAAAGTGTTGGATAAATGGGAATCAAAGACAAAAACAGACAGGGGAATTGTTTATGTTGAAACAATTGTACTTAACCAGAAAAATGAAAATGTACTTTCGTTTCGACGTAAAGTATTGGTAAAAAAACAAAATAATTAAAGTATGAGTGTCGATTATTTAATGAGGAGTTTGATGTTTGTGCCGGCTCATAGCGAACGATTGATGAACAGTGCAACAAAAATAGATGCGGATGTTTTACTGTTTGACATTGAAGACTCGGTACAACCTTTTGAAAACAAACAAATTGCACGAGATAATATTTTAAAATATCTGGAAGAAGGAAAATTTAAAAACCGCACCATATTCCCGCGTGTAAATGACAGGGAAAGCGGAGAACTTTTGCGCGATGTTTATCAATTGACGGTTTCCGGTATTACCGGATTTATGTATCCCAAAAGTAAAAAAGGGGAAGATATTTACTTTTTCGGCAAATTGCTGGAAACAATTGAATACGAAAAAGGTTATCCGGTTGGAACATTTAAAATTATTCCTTTGATTGAAACAACAGGAGCCGTTATGAATATTCAGGAAATTTGTTCCGTCTGTCCGAATCGGGTGGTTGCAGTTGCGTTTGGATGCGAAGATTTTGTTACCGACTTGGGAGGAAAGCATGATCCGGAAGGTCAGAGTATATTTTCGGCTCGCGCTCAAATTGCAATGGGTGCGAGAGCTTGCGGAATAATTCCGATTGATACGGTACATATTAAAGTACATGATTTGGAGGATTTGGAAAATAATCTCATCTTGTCAAAAAAATTAGGATTTGAAGGAATGTTGATTTTGAATCCGAAAGAATTACACTTGTGTCATCAATATTATTCGCCAAATGAAGATGAAGTTACTTGGGCGGAAGAAATGATTGATTTGGCAGAAAATGCGGTAAAAGAGGGAAAAGGTGTAGCTGTTAAGGATAATAAATTTATCGGCCCGCCTATGGTAAAAATGGCGCAAAAAATTTTACAAAAACATTATTTACAAAACAATAAACAGTTATAAAAATGTCTCAAAAAATTTTAATAATCGGTGGCATAGGTAGCGGCACGGTTATTGCTCAAGCCATAAAAGATGCGAACAACAGAGGGTGTAATGATTTGATTTTAGAAGGTTTTTTAAACGACAAAGCCGATACAGGCGATATTTTACAGGAAATTCCGGTATTTGGAAAACAGGATAAAGCAATTGTGCAAAAATATTGGGAGCAAGGATATAAATTCCTTTTTGGTTTGCATCGCACAGATGGAGGAAAGGCATTTGTAGATTTATTTTATGATTTAGGTTTAAGTGCAGAAAAAATGGCGACTTTCATTCATCCGACGGCATACGTTGCCCCTGACGCGATAATAAAAGAAGGATCTGTCATAATGCCTTATGTGATGATTTCTTCGTATGCAACTATTGGATTTAATGCTTTGATTATGACAGGAGCAACCATTGGACATAATACTTGTTTGGGAGAATTTAATCATATTGCTTCGCAAGCAGTAGTGGGCGCGTATTTAAAATTTGGTACAGGAGTTCATATCGGCTTGAATGCAACAGCCAGAGAATATTTAAGTATCGGCGATTATTCGACATTGGGCATGGGCGCGGTACTAACCAAAGATATGGGCAACAACGAAATCTGGGCAGGCAATCCGGCAAAACTTCTTCGGATGGTGAAATAATTTTATGAAAATCCTACTTCTTCCGGCTTATTATCATCCCGAACCCGCCGCCAGCATCTACCTCTCCCTCAACAGGAATGAAGATTTTATACGCGCCGGTTTCCAAATAGAAATGTATGTCCCGTTGCCAACGAGAGGCGTTTCCGACGAAATCCGAAAATATTACCGGCAGCATAAAACAGAATCGCTCTACGACGAAAAAATGGTTATCTATCGTTTTTGGATGTTTCGCGAAGATAAAAATCCGGTTTTTCGAGCGATACGCTATGCGCTATGTTGCATCGTGCAGTTTGCAAAGGGCTGTTTGGCGAAAGATATTGATTTAATATTTGCAACCAGTACTCCGCCGATTCAAGGAGCAATGATTGCCCTGCTGAAAAAAATCAAAAAAGTCCTGTTTGTCTATAACTTGCAGGATATTTTTCCCGATTCGTTAGTTAGTACAGGTATAACCAACAACAATTCATTCATCTGGCGATTAGGCAGAAAAATAGAAAATTTCACATATAAAAATGCCGATAAAATCATTGTTATTTCCGAAGATTTCCGGCAAAATATTTTGGCAAAAGGCGTTCCTGCGGATAAAATTGAAGTGATTTATAATTGGGTAAATGAAAATGAAGTCGTTGATATTTCGAGGGAAAACAATAAACTGTTTGAAAAATACGGTCTGGATAAATCCAAATTTTACATTACTTATTGTGGCAATATAGGATTGACGCAAAACATGGATATGCTGTTAGAAATAGCCCAAGAATTGAGAACAGTACCTGACATTCAATTTGTGCTTATCGGCGGAGGGGTCTATACAAATAAAGTTTTGGAGATAATTGAAAATAAGCAGATTAAAAATGTGCTGATTGTGCCTTTTCAACCATACGAAGATATTTCTCATGTTTTCAGCTTGGGTAATATCGGTTTGATTATGTCTAAACCGGGGACAGGACAAAATTCTTTGCCGAGTAAAACATGGAGCATTATGTCCGCCGAACGTCCCGTTATTGCCAATTTTGATGAAAATGAATTGAAAAGCATTATTGAAGACAATCGTGCTGGCATTTTTACTCATGCAGGGGATAAGCAGTCATTTAAGGATGGTATTCTATATTGCTTTCATCATCCTGAAGAATGTCGTGAAATGGGGAAAAATGGTCGTAACTTCATTCTTAAAAACCTGAATCGCTCTATAGCAACCAATAAATATACAGAATCTATAAAAAAACTCATAATAAATTGATATATGGCAATACTTTCAGAAATTATTTTGCACACAAAACAAAAAATTACTACTTTTGTTCTGTCAATAGAATAAAAATTGGATAATGAATAAAGAAACCATTAGAGAGGTTATCGCCGATAATCAGAATGAAGTTTCTAATTTTCAGATAATTGAGCGAGATTTCAATTTGGAGGAATTTGGAAATTATGTCTTTGTGGGTATTCGTCGTGCAGGAAAATCATTTTTGCTCTATCAGCGCATGCAGCAACTTTTGCGTTCCGGAACAGATTGGCGTGAAATGCTCTACATCAATTTTGAAGATGAGCGGCTTTCGGGTATGCAGACTGAAGATTTGAACCTTTTGCTCGAAATTCATTGGGAGATGTACGGTAAAAAACCAATTCTGTTTCTTGATGAAATTCAAATTATCGACGGTTGGGAAAAATTTGCCCGCCGCCTTGCCGATAGCAAACATCACATTTATATTACCGGTAGCAATGCAAAAATGTTGAGTAGCGACATTCAAACTACACTTGGAGGTAGATATATTACGATTGATGTCTATCCATACAGCTTTCAGGAATTTTTGAAAGCCAATAATACGCTATATGATGAAAAAACGATTTTAACCACCAAAGGCAGAGCGGAGCTGTTGCGTAAATTCGGCGATTATTTTCATTTCGGCGGTTTTCCCGAAGGAGCATTGCTTGCCGCCAAACGCGACTATCTGACAAGTGTTTATCAAAAAATATTTTTAGGAGACATTGCCACACGGCACAATATCGAAAATATTTTTGCGCTACGTTTGCTAATGAAAAAATTGGCGGAAAGCGTAAAAACTCCCATTTCATACAGTCGTTTAGCAAATATTGTATCTTCGGCGGGCGCAAAAGTTGGCACAAATACTGTGATAAACTCTTGATTATCAATTATGAAACAGAAAAAACTTTAAAAATAGATGGTTTAACAATTCAAATCATTCCTGTATGGAAATGGCTATCATAAAATAACTGATTGATAGTAAAATCAAAGATTTATGTCTCGCTTTTTCGACCTTAATTTTCTCCCTTTTTGGGACAATCTTTTTATTGCCCGTATTTCCGATAAAATACACTACAATATGAAATATATAAATAATTACAACATAAAAGAATATTTTAGAATCATATTTTGACAATATTTAAAATCATAAAATAAAATGACAATACCTTTTTCCCCTCCCCATATCGACCAAAAAATCATCGATGAGGTAATCGACACTTTGCAATCCGGTTGGATTACCACCGGCCCGAAAACAAAAAAATTTGAATTCCGGCTGACGGAATATTGCGGCAATAAAGCCACATTAGCCGTCAATTCCAATACCTTGGGAATGGAAATGGCCTTGCGCTGGTTTGGCGTAACCAAAGGCGACGAAGTAATTGTCCCGGCTTATACCTATTGCGCAACGGCTAATGTGGTTGTCCATTGCGGTGCAAGGCCAGTGATGGTGGATGTCAATCCCGACGATTTTAATATTTCAATCGAAAATATCCGCCAAGCGATTACACACCATACCAAAGCGATTATGCCGGTTGATTTGGGCGGAATGCCCTGTGATTACGGCGAACTTTTTGCTTTGGCGGAAGAAAAAAAGTCGCTTTTCATACCCGATACCCTCGAACAGCAGCAGTTAGGCCGGATTTTGATATTGTCGGATTCGGCTCATTCTATCGGTGCGGAATATAAAGGGCGAAAAGCCGGAAGCTTGGCCGATATTTCGGTTTTTTCATTTCACGCAGTAAAAAATCTGACCACAGCCGAAGGCGGCGCTATCGCCTTAAATCTTCCACAGCCGTTTGATAATGAAGAAATTTATAAATACCTGAACACCTTTACTTTACACGGACAAAACAAAGACGCTTTGGCAAAAACGCAAAAAGGCGCATGGCGTTACGATGTGATCACTTCAGGTTACAAAGGGAATATGACCGATATTCTCGCCTCTATCGGTCTGATTGAATTGGAAAGATACGATTCGGAAATACTGAAAGCGCGTAAATATATTTTCGACCGTTATTCCAATGTTTTCAAAAACTATGAATGGGCAGAACTTCCTGTTTATGAAACAGGTAATAAAAAGAGTTCGTATCATTTATATTGTTTGCGAATACGAAATAGTTCGGAACAACAGCGCGATACGATTATCCAGAAGATTTTTGATAAAGAGGTGTCCGTAAACGTACATTACCGCCCTTTGCCTTTATTAACTGCTTTTCAGACAAAATCTTATAAAATGAGCGACTATCCGGTAGCATGGAATAATTACAGTCGCGAAATAACCCTGCCGGTGTGGTATGGAATGACGGATGAAATGATAGACCGTGTCATTGCGACAGTCATATCGGCAGTGGAAGAAGCAATCGCAAATTAAGTTTTTGAAAATATTATTCGTATCGGCTAACGTCAATGGCATATTGTGCTATTGACGTTTTTTGTTTTTAATATGTGTCCAATGATTTTTTAAGAAAAACAATTTTTTGATACTCGAAAAACTTTTTGGAAAACTTTTCGATCCAATCAAAATTTTAATTAATTGACAACCAATGATTTAATTTTTATTTTGGAAAACTTTATCAAAAACCAATTAATTTTTATGAGAAAAAACTTGCGCAAATCAAAATCTATATATACTTTTACCGACTGAAAATACACAAGTAGGTAGTGGTAAACTATACGCAAAAAAATATTGTCATAAAGAAAAAATGAAAAAAGTTACTTATTCTTTTGATGAAGCATATCAGGCTTCGTTGGATTATTTTACGGGCGATGAATTGGCCGCCAAGGTGTTTGTAAACAAATACGCTTTGAAAGATGCATTCGGAAACATTTATGAAAAATCACCGGACGATATGCACCGGCGTTTGGCGAGCGAAATCGCCCGGATCGAACAAAAATATCCGAATCCGATTTCCGAACAACAATTATTCGATTTATTCGATCATTTTAAATACATTGTGCCGCAAGGTAGCCCGATGACGGGTATCGGCAATAATTATCAAGTCGCTTCGCTGTCGAATTGCTTTGTAATTGGTTTGGATGGCGATGCCGATTCTTACGGCGCCATCATCAAGATCGACGAAGAACAGGTGCAGCTGATGAAGCGGCGCGGTGGAGTAGGGCACGATTTGTCGCACATCCGCCCGAAAGGTTCGCCGGTAAAAAACTCGGCTTTGACGTCTACCGGTTTGGTGCCGTTTATGGAACGCTATTCCAATTCCACGCGCGAAGTGGCGCAAGACGGTCGCCGCGGCGCCTTGATGTTGAGCGTTTCTATCAAACATCCCGATTCCGAAGCGTTTATCGATGCCAAAATGACCGAAGGAAAAGTAACGGGCGCCAATGTTTCCGTAAAAATTACCGACGAATTTATGGAATCGGTGGTGGACGATCGCCCCTTTCTCCAAACTTATCCGATAAATGGTGTTGATCCGTTGTACAGCAAAGAGATAAATGCCAAAGAATTGTGGCAAAAAATCGTTCACAATGCGTGGAAATCGGCCGAACCGGGCGTTTTGTTCTGGGATACGATTATCAAGGAATCGGTGCCGGATTGTTATGCCGATTTGGGCTTCAAAACCGTTTCGACCAATCCTTGTGGTGAAATTCCGCTTTGTCCCTACGATAGTTGCCGTCTGTTGGCCATCAATTTATATTCTTACGTGAAAAATCCGTTTACCGGTCAAGCGACCTTTGATTTCGATTTATTCAAAAAACACGTAGCTTTGGCTCAACGGATTATGGATGATATTATTGATTTGGAAATCGAAAAAATTGATGCCATTGTGGCAAAAATCGAAACCGATCCCGAATCAAAAGACATCAAAGTCACCGAACGTTTGTTGTGGCAAAAAATCCGCACCAAAACATTGAAAGGCCGCCGTACCGGTGTTGGAATCACAGCCGAAGGCGATATGTTGGCCTCGCTGGGCTTGCGTTACGGCACGGAAAAAGCTACCGGTTTTTCGGAAGAAATTCAAAAAACATTGGCTTTGGCAGCTTACGGTTCGTCGGTTGAAATGGCCAAAGAACGCGGCGCATTCGAGATTTTCGATTTTGCCCGCGAAGAAAAAAATCCGTTTATCAACCGTTTGAGAGCCGTAAATCCCGAATTGATTGCGGAAATGAAAAAATACGGTCGTCGCAATATCGCTTGTTTGACGATTGCGCCCACCGGCACGACCTCGCTGATGACTCAAACCACGTCGGGCATCGAACCGGTCTTTTTGCCGGTTTATACGCGCCGCCGGAAAGTGAATCCGAACGATACTGCCGTGAAAGTCGATTACGTGGATGAAGTCGGCGATTCGTGGGAAGAATACATCGTTTTCCACCACAAATTTGTGGATTGGATGATTGCCAAAGGTTTTTCCGTCGCAAAAAAATATACGCCGGAAGAAATCGACGAATTGGTCGCTCAATCTCCTTATTATAAAGCCACTTCCAACGATGTGGATTGGTTGCAAAAAGTGAAAATGCAAGGTCGCGTACAAAAATGGGTCGACCATTCGATCAGCGTAACTATCAATTTACCGTCCGATGTGGACGAAGAATTAGTCAATCGTCTTTATATTGAAGCTTGGAAATCAGGTTGTAAAGGCTGTACAGTGTATCGCGACGGTTCGCGCGGCGGTGTTTTGCTGTCGATTGACAAAAAATCGGAAAAAGATTGCGAGTGCTACGAACCGCCCGTTATCGTTGCCAAACGTCCGCGCGAATTGGAAGCCGAAATCGTGAAATTTCAGAATAACAAGGAAAAATGGATTGCATTTGTGGGCTTGCTCAACGGTCGTCCCTACGAAATTTTTACCGGTATCAACGATGAGGAAGAAGGAATTTTCCTTCCGAAAAATGTTACAAAAGGAACGATTATCAAAAACACGGATGAACACGGAATCAAACGTTACGACTTCCAATATACTAACAAGCGCGGCCACAAAACCACGATTGAAGGCTTGTCGGATAAATTCAATCCCGAATATTGGAATTATGCCAAATTGATTTCGGGTGTATTGCGTTACGCGATGCCGGTAGAGCAAGTCATCAAATTGGTGCAAAGTCTGGAATTGAACGACCAATACATCAACACGTGGAAAAACGGTGTGGAGCGCGCTCTGAAACAATATGTTCTGGAAGGAACACTGGCCAAAGGTCAAAAATGCCCGTCCTGCGGTCAGGAAACATTAATTTATCAGGAAGGTTGCTTGCGATGCACCAATTGCGGCAACTCCAAATGCGGATAAAAATATTCTAAATATGAAAAAGACAGCTTTTTTGCTTGTTTGTGCGATGGTCGTTTCTACGGTCGTCGCACAGCGTTCTACACCTTACCGGTCGCCCGAACGGCTTTTCAATGAAGGAAAAGCGATGTTTAATGACCGGAATTTCGCCGGTTGCGTCGATAAAATCACGGAATATAAAAAGCAAGCGCCGCATTCGGATTGGATCGCCGAAGCCGATTTTCTGTTGGCCGCTTCGACTTATCATCAGGGACGGGGCGATGCAGGCTTGGTTTTGCGAGAATATTTGGATACTTATCCCGAAACACCGTACCGGAATCAAATAGCCTTTCTGCTTGGTTCGGTTTATTTTTCGAGCCAAGATTATACGATGGCTCAATATTGGTTTTCCGCTTGCGATATTGATTATTTATCTATCGATGAACAAGCCGATTACGCCTATCGAACGGCTTTGATTGCCTTGGAAAAAGACAATTACGCCGAGGCGACCCGCTTGTTTGCGTTGTTGAATCGGAACCGTGCAAAATATAAAGCCGCTTCGACCTATTATTTGGCTTATATCGCTTATAAAGAACGGAATTACGATTTGGCATTGGAACGTTTTTCCGCCTTGAAATCGCATCCCGAATACAAATCCGATGTTCAATATTATAGTGCGCAGATTTATTTTGCGCAACAACGTTACGAACAAACCATCCGCGAAGGTTTGGTCTTGTTGAAAACTTACCCGAATCATACTCATAATGCCGAAATCGAACGAATTGTCGGCGTATCTTATTATCAGCAAAACGATTATCCGAAAACCGTTCAATACCTTAAACCTTTGGCCGATGCGAATAACGCCGTTTTGTCCGGAAAAGATTTTTACCTTTTAGGCGCTTCGTATTATTACATGAAAAAATATCCGCAAGCCGTTGATTATCTGAATAAAAGCAATCCAGAAAAGGATGTTTTGGGACAAAGCGCTTATCTCTTTTTGGGTCAATCTTATTTGCAAACGGGAGATACTCAACAAGCTTTGCGTGCCTTTGAATCGGCTTCGCGTATGAATTTTGATGCTTCGGCGCAGGAAGCGGCTTTGTATAATTATGCGATGTTGTTGCATCAAAACGCGGTTTCGGGTTTCGGAGAAGCGATTACGGCTTTGGAAAAATTTGTCAATACTTATCCGAAATCAGTCTATGCCGATCAAGCGAACGATGCCTTGGTAGATGTGTATTTGACCACCAAAAATTACGATACGGCTCTGGCTTCAATTGCTAAAATCAAACAGCCGGGCCGGAAAATTCTCGAAGCGAAACAAAAAATCTATTATTATCTTGGAACGGTCGATTTTACGAACGGCCATTATGCGAAAGCCGTCGAATATTTTACACAAGCCGTTTCAGCCGGCGATTATGCCGTAAACGAAAAGCAGCAAGCCTTGTTCTGGCGCGGTGAATCGTATTTTCGGCAAGGAGATTTTCTTCAAGCCGCTCAAGACTACCAGGCTTTTTTGAATACCGGAAATTCCACCGTTCGCTTATCGGCTTTGGCTTCATACGGCTTGGGTTATTGCGCTTTCAAACAATCGAATTATGCGCAGTCGAAAATCTATTTCCAACATTATATCCAAAAAGAAAAATCGGATACGAAAACTTTGGCCGACGCCAATTTGCGTTTGGGCGATTGCGCCTTTTATCAACGTCAATTCAAAGAAGCGGAAAATGCTTATGCTCAATCGTTTGACTTGCTTCCCGAATCGGGCGATTACGCTTTGTTCCAACAAGCATACGTCTTGGGATTGCAAAAAGATTATCCGGGGAAAGTGAAGCTGACGGAACGTTTGGTAAACGAATTTCCAAATTCGCTGTATCTGCCCGATGCTTTGTATGAACAAGGGCGCGCGCTGGTTTTGTTAAAACGTTCGCAAGACGCGATTGCCGTTTACCAAAAATTAGTGGAAACCTATCCCGGCCGGCAACAGGCTCGAAGCGCCGGTTTGCAAATCGGATTATTGTATTACAATGATAATCAAACGGATAAAGCCATTGCGGCTTATCAAAACGTAGTCAAAAAGTATCCCGGAAGCGACGAAGCCAAAGAAGCCTTGCAGGATTTGAAATCTATTTATTTTGATCAAAATGACGTCAATGCCTATTCCGATTATGTAAAATCGTTGGGAGGTAATGTTCAATTTGAAGCCACCGAACACGATTCTTTGACTTATTTGGCAGCCGAACGTCTTTTCCAAAAAGGCCAAATCCAACCCGCGCGAAAAGCCTTTGAAAATTATCTAAAATCGTTTCCGAAAGGCGCATACACCACACAAGCGCATCATTATTTAGCCCATATCGATTACGAACAAAAAAATTATGCTTCGGCTCAACAGCAATATGAACAGGTTCTATCCGCAGGAAATACGCAATTTTCGGAAGAAGCCATTGGTCGAACGGCCGAAATTCAATATAAAAATCAGGACTACAAAGCGGCGATGGAATCCTATAATCAACTGAAAAATACGGCGGCGACGAAAGCCAATCGTGAAGCCGGATTTTTGGGAATATTGCGTTCTGCAGCTCATATCAATGAATATTATGCGATGTTGAGTGCGGCCAACGAATTGTTGAAAGAATCGAATTTGAATCCTGAAATCGAAAACGAAGCCCGCTATTATCGCGTAAAAGCGTATTGGGCTTTAGACGAAAAACAAAAAGCGCAATCCGATTTGGCGGTTTTGGCAGCCGATACGCGAACCGTTTTCGGAGCCGAAGCCAAATACCTGTTGGCGCAATACGCTTTCGATTCGCACAACAATAAAGAAGCCAAAGCCATCATCCAAGATTATGCAAAGCAGGCAACGCCACATCAATATTGGTTGGCAAAAAGTTTCATCTTATTATCGGATATTTTCGCATCGGAAAACGATAAACTGAAAGCCCGCCAATACCTCGAAAGTTTGCAGGCGAGTTATAAGGCGACCGGCGATGATATTCCGGGATTAATTAAGGAACGTTTGGCGCAATTGAAGTAAGCACATAATCGTCCGTAACCAAATAGGAAATCGTAAACGATTGTTGCTCAGAGGTTCGCGTTTCATGCGCCGTGAAAGTCGCCCACCGGTTTAACACCGGTTCAAACGGATGGATGTGCAGTTGCGTTTTCAATTCAATATCGTTTTCATCCAACTGTTTGAATAAAGTTTCTTTGGCCGACCAATGCAACAACAAATGAATCAGCCGGTTATCTTCGGAGAGCCGGCTTTCTTCCGCTTCATTCAAAAAGCGTGTCCGGATGTTTTCGACTTTTTGTGTTATTCGTTCAATATCAACCGATACCGGATTGTTTTTATCCCAAACCACCGCTATAAATCCTTTCGTATGACTGATGCCGATGTGATACGAACCATCCGTTAAATATGGTTTTCCGAACGCCGTATAGGCGATTTCTTTTTCTTCCCCGAATATATTTTTGAATAAAACACGCACGGCGAGCCATTCGCGCAAACGGCTTTCGCACATTCGCTCGACGGCAGAATGATACAACTCTTTCTTTTCCAATTGATTGAGCAACATTTCGGAACTTCCAATTATAGGGGAAATGGATAGCATTGAGTTTAAAATTTTGACAAAATTAATTATTTTTCGTACATTTGTAAACTTTTAAATATAAAAACAACGCATGTCAGAATCATTAATTACTTATTTGGCCTTAATATTGGCCGTTGCAGGAGTTTGTTCCTTGTTATTTAAATGGTTGAAACAACCGGTAGTGCTGGCTTATATTGTGGCCGGAATCATTCTTTCATTCTTTATTTCCAAACACACGCCCGAATACGAGGCGGTGGAAACGTGGGCGGAAATCGGAATTGTTTTTCTTCTCTTTGGTTTGGGTTTGGAGTTTAGCTTCAAAAAATTGATGAAAGTGGGGGCGACGGCTTTTATTTCCACGATTTTTGTGGTGGTTTCTATGATTGGCTTGGGTTATTTGACCGGTTTGTGTTTCGGATGGAGCCACATGACAAGTCTTTTTCTCGGCGCCATGCTTTGTATGTCATCGACCATGATCATCATTAAAGTGTTTGAAGATTTGCATTTAACAAAGAAAAATTTTGCAGGAATCGTCCTTGGAATGTTGATTATCGAAGATTTGGTGGCCGTTTTGTTGATGGTGTTACTTTCCACTATCGGCGTGAGCCAACAGTTTCAGGGAACGGAAATGATGATTAGTTTGTTCAAATTGATTACTTTCCTGTTGGTTTGGTTTTTATTGGGAACTTTTCTCATTCCCACTTTTTTACGGAAAGCCAAACGTTTCCTCAACGACGAATCTTTATTGATTATTTCCTTGGCTTTATGTTTGGGAATGGTTTATTTGGCTACTTTGGCCGGTTTTTCCGCCGCTTTGGGCGCGTTTATCATGGGTTCGATTTTGTCCGAAACATTAGACGGCGAACGAATCGATAAAATGATGCATCCCATCAAAAATTTCTTCGGCGCTATCTTTTTTGTTTCCGTGGGGATGATGATTCAAGTAACTTCGTTGGGCGAATACATTCTTCCGATATTGATTATCAGCGCAGTAGTGATTTTTGGACAGATGATTTTCGCTACCACCGGCGTTTTATTAGCCGGACAAAACTTGCGGACGGCTGTTTCCGCTGGATTTTCGCTGACACAAATCGGCGAATTTTCCTTCATCATTGCCGGTTTGGGCATTAGTATGGGTGTAATTGAAACGTCTCTGTATCAAATAATTGTATCGGCTTCGGTTGTTACTATTTTTGTTACGCCTTATATGATGAAACTTTCCGATCCGATGTGCCGTTTTTTGGAACGGGTTTTACCCGAAAATTGGCAAAATACACTGAACAAAACTTCCGGCGCACAAACGGTGAATCAGAAAAGCGTATGGCAGCGTTTTTTAAAGAAAATAGTTGTGAATGCACTCTTTTTCTATATCCTTTGCATTATCATTGTGATTTTTTCATTGCAATATGGTGTTCCGATGGTGCATCAGTTGTTGCCCGATTGGAAAGGCGATTTGTTGTCTGCCGCCATAATTCTACTGCTGATTTCGCCGTTTATCCACATGATTATTATTAAAAATGATCATTCCCAAGAATTTCTCCAACTTTGGCAGAAAAATAAAACCTACCGCGGCCCCTTGATTTTTACGATCGTGATACGGATTTTGTTGTGTTGCGGATTGATTATGTATGTGCTTTTGAGCTTGTTCCATACCAATTTTGTAGTTGCATTTGCCGTGGCTTTGGTTCTTGTGTTTTTGTTCTTGGCCTCTCGCCGCTTGCGGAATCAAACCATCAAACTCGAACGCCGTTTCAACGAAAACCTGAACGAAAAGGAAGAGTTTGAAAAATCGCAAAAACCGATTACCCAAGGTTTTACCGATCACTTGTTGGAACGCGACTTGCATTTATCCGATTTCTTAATCGATCCCAACTTTTCGATTGTCGGTAAAACATTGAAAGAAACGAAATTCCGTCAAACTTTCGGTGTCGATATTGTAACGATTGTGAGAGGAGATACGCGCATAAACATTCCGAACGGCGACGAACGCATCTATCCCAACGATCACTTGATTGTTTTCGGAACGGATAAACAAATTGCCGCCTTGGATGATGCGATTGTAGAAAAACGTCAAAAATATGCGGTTCGCAAAGACGCTCCGATCGATGAAATTGTGTTGCGGCAAATCGAAATTGAAGCCGGCTCGTCCCTGATTGATAAAACGATTCGCTCTTCGGGTTTGCAGGAAAAATACGATTTATTGGTGGTGGGTATTGAACGGAATAATTTTTCAATTCTCAATCCGGGACTTGATTTAGCTTTTGAAGAGGGAGATATACTTTGGATTGTGGGCGAAGACGGTAATATTAAATTGCTAAAAAACGAAATTATTAAAGTATCCTGAAAAATGAAAATAACGGTCTGTTTTAGTTTTTTAATGGGATGTTTACTTTTCATAACTCCCGCTGATGCACAGAAAAAAGCGAAAATTTATCACGAAACATGGATTGATTTCAATAAAAACGGAATTAAAGATTTGTATGAAGATACTACGGCGCCGATAGATGATAGAGTAGCTAATCTATTGAAACAGATGACTTTGGAAGAAAAAACCTGCCAATTGGCCACGCTTTACGGTTCGGGACGGGTGTTGAAAGATTCGCTGCCCACGCCGCTCTGGAAAACTGAAATCTGGAAAGACGGCATCGCCAATATCGACGAACAGGCCAACGGTCTCGGCGACTTCGGTTCATCTATTTCTTTTCCATGGCTGGTAAGTGTCAATAACCGGCAAACCGTTCAGCGGTGGTTTGTGGAGCAAACACGCTTAGGTATTCCGGTCGATTTTACCAACGAAGGCATTCGTGGATTATGCCACGACCGAGCCACGATGTTTCCTGCGCAATGTGGACAAGGCGCCACGTGGAACCGTTCGTTGATTGCCGAAATCACCCGTGTTATCGCAGAAGAAGCCTTGTCCTTGGGTTATACCAATATCTATTCGCCGATTTTGGATATTGCGCAAGATCCGCGCTGGGGCAGGGTAGTGGAATCTTATGGCGAAGATCCGTATTTGGTCGGCGAACTCGGATTGCAAACCATTCAAACCTTGCAAGCGCACGGATTGGTTTCGACGCCCAAACATTTTGCCGTTTATTCCGTTCCCGTGGGTGGCCGCGATGAAGAAACGCGAACCGACCCGCACGTCGCTCCCCGTGAAATGCGCACGCTGTATTTGGAACCTTTCCGCAAAGCTTTTGTCGAGGGTCATGCGTTGGGCGTGATGAGTTCGTATAACGATTATGACGGGATTCCCATTACCGGAAATAAATATTTTCTGACCGATATTTTGCGCAATCAATACGGATTCAAAGGTTATGTCGTTTCTGATAGCGAAGCGGTGGAATACCTGATGTCGAAACATCGTGTGGCGCCTGATTCGGCAGATGTGGCGGCGCAAGTGATCAATGCCGGTTTGAATGTCCGCACCAATTTTACGTTGCCGCAACATTATATTTTGCCTCTGCGAGAAGCCATTGCGCAAGGAAAAGTCAGCATGGAAACGGTGGATTCGCGCGTGAAAGATGTTTTAAAAGTGAAATTTTGGATGGGCTTGTTCGATAATCCTTACAAAGGCGATGCGCAAACGGTGGCGCAAACGGTGCATAATGCCGAACATCAAGCGCTTTCGATGCAAGCAGCTTTGCAATCGTTTGTTTTGTTGAAAAATGAAACCCCCTCTAACTCCCTCACAGGGAGAGGACTATTGCCGTTGCCCAAAAATCTGAAAAAAATTGCGGTTATCGGTCCGAATGCCGGTGAAGTGCAAAACTTGGTTTGTCGTTACGGTCCGGCGAATGCACCCATTCAAACCGTTTATCAAGGAATAAAAAATTATTTACCGGGCGCCAATGTGCAATATGCTAAAGGTTGCGAAATTATCGATCCATATTTTCCGGAAAGTGAACTTTATACCATTCCATTGGATGAAGAAGAACAATATTTAATAAACGAAGCCGTCGATTTGGCCAAACGTTCGGAAGTGGCGATTTTAGTTTTGGGCGGCAATGAAAAAACGGTGCGCGAAGAATATTCCCGTTCCAATTTGGATTTGACCGGTCGCCAGCAACAATTGCTCGAAGCCGTTTATGCGACCGGAACGCCTGTTGTGTTGCTTCTAATCGATGGACGAGCCGCTACGATTAATTGGGCGGATAAATACATTCCCGCCATTGTTCACGGATGGTTTCCGGGCGAATTTATGGGCGCGGCTGCGGCTCAAATTTTGTGGGGCGACTATAATCCGGGTGGAAAATTGGCGGTTACTTTTCCGAAATCGGTCGGACAAATTCCGTTTGCCTTTCCGTTCAAACCGGGTTCCGATACCAAAGGACGGGTGCGGGTTAGTGGCGCGTTGTATCCGTTTGGTTACGGATTAAGTTATACAACATTCACTATCAGCGATTTACAATTGGATAAAAAAGAAATCCATCCCAATGAAACTATCCATTTAAGCGTGAAAGTCCGCAATACAGGAATGTGCGCCGGCGATGAAGTGGTGCAACTCTATTTCCGCGACGATGTGAGTTCGGTAACAACTTACGACAAAATGCTTCGCGGTTTCGAGCGCGTTTCGCTTCAACCCGGCGAAGAAAAAACGCTTGATTTTACGCTCACATCACAAGATTTGGGTTTGTGGAACCGCGATAATCAATTTGTTGTGGAACCGGGAACTTTTACCGTTTTCGTAGGAAATTCGTCGAAGAACGTGCAGCAAACGGGAAAATTTACAGTGATTGAATGATCCATTTTTCGTATGTCGAAATTGAAAATTTACAAGGCTTCCGCCGGTTCGGGAAAAACCTATACCTTGGCGCTGGAATACATCCGGGAGTTATTAAGTTCTTATAAACAAGATGCTTACCGGAATATTTTAGCCGTAACTTTCACAAAAGACGCGACCGGCGAAATGAAAGACCGCATCTTGGCCGAATTATACGGTTTGGCTTTCCATACGGCCGATTCGCAAGGATTTTTGCAATCATTACAAAAAAAACTGACTGCCGAAAACCATGATTGGGACGAAAAACGGATTCGTGAAAAAGCAGGTTTTGTCCTGAATGCTGTCTTACACGATTACAGCCGGTTGAATATTACAACCATTGACAGTTTTTTCCAAAAAGTATTACGAAATCTGGCGCGGGAATTGGGCGCCGGTTCCAAATTCGGCCTCGAAATGAATACCGAAAAAGTGTTGAGCGAGGCCGTTCATGCCACGATCGAAAAAGCCAATCAAAACAAGCAAATTTTGGAATGGCTGACTACCTACATCGAACACCGCATGGATGAGGCGCATAATTGGCGCATCGAACAGGAAATTTTCCAATTCAGCCGTTGCATTTACAACGAATTTTTTCAGGAAAATGAGTTGGTTTTGCGCCGTCAGATCGAAGCCAATCCCCACTTGTTTCGCGATTTGAAACAACAACAAAATCAAATTAAAATAGAATGTAAAACGTTCTTTGTCAATATATTACTGAAAATACAATCGCTCTTGGATGCACACCAATTGTCGGCCGATGATTTTATTCGTAAAGGCCTTCCCATCGCATTTTTCCAAAAATTGGCGGCGGGCGATTTTTCAGCGAATGTAAGCGCAACGATTTTGAATTGCGCTTCCGATGCAACTGCTTGGACAACCAAATCACATGCCCGACGGATGGATATCCAAAATTTGGCCGAAAACGACCTGATTCCCCTTTTACAGGAGACTTTGCAAATGCAAATCCGGATGCTCACTTCGCAACTGATTACCGAAAACCTGCATCAATTGGGTCTGGTTTGGGATATTACCAAAGAAATTGAATTGCAAAATGCTGAAAATAACCGGTTTATGCTTTCCGATACCGCCCGTTTTCTGAACGAAATGATTGACGGTTCGGATGCTCCTTTTATCTACGAAAAGATCGGTGCAGACATCCAACACGTCATGATTGATGAGTTTCAGGATACTTCACGCTTGCAATGGCAAAACTTTAAATCCCTGTTATCCAACATTATAGCGGATAATCATTTCAGTTTGATTGTGGGCGACGTGAAACAAGCGATTTATCGTTGGCGCAACGGCGATTGGCGTATTTTGAACCGGATCGAACAGGAATTACCGGCCAAAATCGAACATTTGGATACCAATTTCCGAAGCCATAAACGCATTGTCGAATTTAACAACGCCTTTTTCCTTTCCGCCGCAGAAAAGCTCAATCAATTGTATATCAATAAATTAAATACAACATCGGATTCGCCTTTCCTTTCGGCTTACAGCGCCAAAAATTTGGTGCAACACGCTCATAAACAGGAAGAAAGCGGTTTTGTTTCCATCGATTTTATCGAAAACGATAGCGAAGAAATGACTTCGGCCGATGCGATGAAACAAGCGGTTTTCCAAAAAATCCAAGAATTGTATGCACATCAAATTCCGGTTCGGGAGATTTGTATTTTAACACGTAAGAACAACGAAATCATTGCCTTAGCCGATTATTTGGCTTCGCTGAAAAACGATTTTCCGGAGATGGCCGCGCAACATTATTTGGATATTCTTTCCGACGAAGCCTTCCAATTGAAATCGTCGCCCGCCATAAAAATCCTGATCGAAGCGTTGAAAATTGTTGTCGACCCGGAAAATGCCATCAGCCAAACCCAATTAAACTCCCTACTATCCCCATTCTCGATTCTCGATTCTCGATTCTTGATTCTCCATTTAAATAAAATGCCTCTGTTTGAACTAATTGGCTATCTATACCGTCATCTAAAATTAGAAAAAATCGAAGGCCAATCGGCCTATCTTTTCGCCTTTTACGATGCCTTAAAGCAATATTTAAACGAAAAACCGGCCGATTTGCCCCAATTTCTACAATATTGGGACGACGAATTGCAAATCCGCACCATTCCCACCGGCGCCAACGCAACCGGCATCCGCGCTATGACGGTGCATAAATCGAAAGGCTTGCAATTTTCGACCGTCATTGTGCCGTATTGCGATTGGAAAATCAATCCGCAGTTTGCACCGGCTTTGTGGTGCGGCGCCAAAGAGGGCTTGTACGATGTAGCCTTGTTGCCGGTCAATTACGTTTCAAGCATGGCCAACACCGTTTTTGCACCTGAATACATGGAAGAAACCGTTCAATCGTGGATGGATACGCTCAATTTATTATACGTGGCATTTACCCGCGCTGAACGCAATCTGTTGATTATCGGAACATTCAAAAAGAATTTATCGGAAGATAAAATTTCCACCGCCTCCGGTCTCCTCCAATTATCCTTTTCCGATTTAAAAGAAAATAATGATGAAGACACCCACCATTTCGAGATCGGCCATTTATTGCCGTCGGCTTCAGCCGTCGGTCAAAAAAATCAAGATAACCCATTGAAACAGAACCCGCAAATCAAAGCCGCCCATTTTATTTCCAACGAATTTCAAGCCGGAAAATCCATTTTCAAACAATCGAACCAATCGCGCGAATTTGTTAGCGGAGAATCCGGAAAAAAAGAAAAATATGTAGCATACGGCAACATCATGCACGCGCTTTTCGAACAAATTTCCCATTTTGATGCCATCGAAAAAGCCATTGACAACCTCATTGTGCAAGGATTGATTCAACCGCAAGAAAAAGAAAATTATGTCGGAAAAATCCGGGAAGCCATCGAAGAATCAAATGTAAATGATTGGTTTGATGGAACTTACAAAAGTTATCAGGAACATTCGATTATTATGGAAGAAAACGGTGAAGTCGTGAGCAAACGTCCCGACCGCGTTTTATTGTCGGACGATAAAACCCTGATTATCGATTATAAATTCGGCCAAGCGCACAAAAACCACCAAAAGCAAGTGCGGCAATACATGGATTTGCTCGAAAGCATGCATTATCCGCAGGTAGAAGGGTATTTGTGGTATGTGGAGGAAAGAAGGGTTGAATCCGCCAATTGATAAGAATACTTGCAAAATCAATCCGCCATCAACTTCCTATACCTAACTCGTTTCGGTTCCACATTCCCCAAGCGCTGTTTCTTATTCTCTTCATATTCCGAATAACTCCCTTCAAAGAAAAACACTTCCGAATCCCCTTCAAAAGCAAGGATGTGCGTACAAATCCGGTCTAAAAACCACCGGTCGTGCGAAATAACCACGGCGCAACCGGCAAAATTCTCCAAACCTTCTTCCATTGCACGTAAGGTATTGACGTCGATGTCGTTTGTCGGTTCGTCGAGCAACAAAACATTGGCTTCCGATTTCAACGTTAATGCCAAATGCAACCGGTTGCGCTCGCCGCCGGAAAGTACGCCGCATTTCTTTTCCTGATCGGCTCCGGTAAAATTGAAACGTCCCAAATAAGCGCGCGAATTGACTTCTTTTCCACCCACGCGGATAAATTCCGTTCCGCCGGAAACCACTTCAAAGACCGATTTGTTCGGATCAATGTTGGTATGCGATTGATCGACATAACCGATTTGTACCGTTTCTCCCACATCAAACGTACCTTTGTCGGGTGTATCCAAGCCCATAATCAAGCGGAAAAGCGTGGTTTTTCCCGCACCGTTCGGCCCGATAATGCCTACAATGCCGTTCGGTGGAAGCATAAAATTCAATTTATCGTATAACAATTTATCACCGAACGATTTAGCTACATCAATCGCTTCGATTACTTTGTTCCCTAAACGAGGGCCGTTGGGAATAAATATTTCGAGTTTTTCTTCGCGCTCTTTCGTATCTTGATTCAATAATTGTTCGTAGGAATTTAAACGCGCTTTCCCTTTGGCCTGACGGGCTTTCGGCGCCATCCGCGACCATTCCAATTCGCGTTCCAAAGTCTTGCGGCGTTTGCTGGCCTGCTTTTCTTCTTGCGCCATGCGGGTGGTTTTTTGTTCGAGCCACGAAGTATAATTGCCTTTCCAAGGAATGCCTTCGCCTCGGTCGAGTTCCAAAATCCAACCAGCCACATGGTCTAAAAAATAGCGGTCGTGCGTGATGCAAATCACAGTTCCGGCGTATTGTTGGAGGTGTTGTTCGAGCCAATCGATCGATTCGGCATCCAGATGGTTGGTCGGTTCGTCGAGTAAAAGAATGTCGGGTTGTTTCAACAATAAGCGGCACAAAGCGGTTCGGCGGCGTTCTCCTCCCGACAAAGTGCCTACAATCTGATCTTCGGGCGGACAGCGCAAAGCATCCATCGCCCGTTCGAGTTTCGAGTCGATATTCCACGCATCGGTCGCATCGATTTTATCCTGCAATTCCGCTTGGCGGGCAAATAATTGGTCCATTTTGTCCGCATCTTCGTAATATTCCGGCAGACCGAATTTTTCGTTGATGGCTTCGTATTCTTTCAGCGTGTCCATAATGTCCTGAACGCCTTCTTGAACGATTTCCTTTACGGTTTTCGTATCGTCCAATTTTGGTTCCTGTTCAAGATAGCCGACCGAATATCCGGGCGAAAACACCACATCGCCCTGAAACTCCTTTTCCACGCCGGCAATAATTTTCAGTAAAGTCGATTTTCCGGAACCGTTCAAACCGATAATTCCGATTTTCGCGCCGTAATAAAACGAAAGATAAATATTTTTAAGCACTTGTTTTTGAGGAGGAAACGTTTTAGTAACGCCTACCATCGAAAAAATAATTTTTTTATCGTCTGCCATAATTTTTGAATTGAGGCGCAAATTTACATGAAATTTCCCAATTACACACAAATCAATAAAAATTCTTTTGAATTGCTTCGTCTGCCCAATCATCTCAATAAATTTCTTTTTCGTCCGGTTGCCGATATATATCCTGTGCGGCAAGATGTACGCTCCCAAAAAAGTAAATCCTTTCCGGTAATGCTGCAAATAAATCTTGTTCGGATGCAGTTTCAGCCGGCAATGCTCCCATGTGTTTCGTTTATGCTTACGAGCATCATAATATGCCTGAAACAAATCTAATAACAACTGATCCATCCGACCCAAGTCTCGATGTTAAGTTCTGCGACACAGCGAACAGTTAACCCGTTCGAGCGATTGTTCGTGTTGGCGCCATTAATGCTACCGCTATTAAAGTTCAAGTTGAACGAATTAGTACCCGTAGGCGAGCTACTCCAATAGTTGCCGTTGGCTCCGACATTGTTCATTGCTCCCGTATTACGGTTGCGGTTGCCGGCGGCAGGCAAGAAAATCGCTTTATAAAAAGTAAACACTGATTTTTTTCATGCTTTACCGGAGGGTATTGTCATGGCGGGCTTGACCCGCCATCCCCTGCCAAATCGTTAATAATGAACGATTTTTTCTAAAATACCCATAAAAATCTAATTTTTTTTAAATAGTCAAAAAGACAAATCAATCGAATTTATTCTGCGACACAGCGAACAGTGAACCCGCTCGAGCGACTGTACGTGTTGGCGCCACTAATGCTACCGCTATTAAAGTGCAAGCCGAACGAATCAGTACCCGTAGGCGAGCTACTCCAATAGAGGCCGGCGGCTCCGACACTGAACATTGCTCCCGTACTACGGCTGCGGAGGCCGGCGGCAGGCAAGAAAATCGTGGCCGGCTTATTTTGACCGCCCGGCTGTACGCGATAGCCTGAAATTCCATTCGTTCCGCCATCGACCCACACCCAACTATTATTACTTACAATTTGCGCCCATTCGCTTTGGGTGGGTACGCGCCAAGGTGCGCCATATTCACTTCTGCAAGGATCAAGCGTAGTAACGCCATTTATCGGGCTTCCCCAAGTCCACTCATTTTTAGGAGCAGTAATCGAATTGTCTGCTGTTTCGTTATATTGCCGCCAATCGAAAGTCGAACCACCATCGCGTTGAATAAATTGAGTAAGCAGGGTGGGGTGAGCGGTTTTAATTTGTCCTTTGGTATCTAAACTGTCGGTACCTGCGCCGTTTGGCGCTTTCAACAATTGGATATAAGTTCCCGAAGCCGGCACCGTCCGGTCTTGATGTCCATCTTTTTTTCGTCCCCATTGATACCAGTCGCCGTAAACTGTTGGGTCGTAATTTTTATCATTGGCGGCTCCGGCGTTCGCCGCTTTCAGTTGGTAGGCTATTTGCTGGTCGAGTGTCATATTTTCATCCGCTCCCAAGTTAAAGGACATGAAGCGCAACCATTTTCCGCCGGAAAGTCGGGCGCCAACGCCGGCAGCTACACGTCCTGTTCCGCTAATTCCATATTGTGCATGGATTCCGTCAATAACCACACAATAATATTGGTAAGTCTCGGAAGTTGCTCCCGGATTGGCCGGAATCCCATACTTTCCTTTCTCAACAAAAAGCGTGTCTTTGATAGCTCCTGCTACCGGTGTAGAACTTCCATCGGTAAACTTTTGATACCATTGGTAGGAAAGTATGTTCTCACTTGGGTTTGCCACTTCAATAAACAAAGTATCGGTTGCATTCCCGTTAAGACCTAACCAAGCAAAACCGGGATTACGTAGAAACACAATCGGTTCGCCCGGAGCAATGGTACCGTTAGAGAGCAATTGCCAACCGGCGCCGGTATTCACATAAATGCCTTCATTCAAACCGCCGGTAGTTGTCAGGTTATACACCATCATTCCTTTAACATGAGCGGAAAGCGGGTCGGGTGCTACTTCGCTTTGTAATTCCACTCTTGGCAAAGACAAACCTTTTGTTGCAGGCACACTCCCGTCGGGGTTCAAATCCAAAATTGCATCAGGACTGGGTTCAGAGGAACCGCCGATGCGCACCTGTGCATTTACACTCATTAAACCTGCAATAAGCAGGAACATCATTAACTGAAAACTTTTCTTTTTCATACTCTAAAAAAATTAATTGTTGTTTATAATAAACTTTTAGTTTTTAATTTAAAAAACAGGATGACAAAAAATAAGTAAATGTTTCACAACATCCACTTCGGTTTAAGAAAGTATTAAAAATAAGCGCCGAATCCTTGGTCATTCCTGTTTAGGAAAATATGTTTGTCTAAAATTTCTTTCTTCATTATGATAACACTTTCAACAAAATGTGTGTACCTTTACTTGCTTATTATTTTGCAAAAATAGTCATTATGATGATGAAGTCATGCAAATATTGTGCCAAATATTGAATTATCAAGGATTTTTTATCGTTTTTGGTAAAATTTTTAAAAATATCCCCTATCTCTGCGCCATTATTATTTACACTATGACTTTAAATACATTAAACGATTGTTGTACTGCATGAAACATTTGGCGAATATGGAAATTCGACCGCCGGAAATTCAAGGTAAAATATTCGACAAATTATTTGAAACGGCAGAAGTGAAACAATTAACAAATAAAGAAATGAAAACATATCGTAAAAGTGTATTGGAATATGCGGATGTGCGTGTCTAAGCAGCAAAGACCATCCATGTACCTAATAATACGAGCAACAAACAAGCATAAATCATGCGTTTTCGAATAAATAATAATGCTAATAAAAGGGTGATACCCAAGGCTGCTCCCGTATTCATCAAACTCCAATCCAAGTTTTGAATCGAACCGTAAGGTAAATTGTCAAGCCGTCGGGCGATGGATATAAAAGCCGCTAAACTTTGTTGCACCGGCCACATTATCCAATTGTAATTTCCTAAAATATAATTGATTAACATTGAAAATGGAACCAAAAACAGAATTGCGGAAACCAAAGGCAACAACAATACATTGGTCAGCAAAAAGAAAACCGGAAATTGATGAAAATAATAAATCGACAGCGGCAATACACCGATTTGCGCAGAAACCGATACACACGATAAATTCCATATATATTTGATTATCAAATTTTTGGATTGATATAAGCGGAGAAAATACGGATTGAGAAGCAAAATAGAAATGACTGCCGCAAAACTTAATTGAAATCCGACATCGAATAGATACAAAGGATTGAAAACCAACATGATGAATCCTGTTGCAACTACCGTGTTGAGTGTTAAAGCGCGACGTCCCAATGCTTCGCCAATGCCCCACACCGAAAGCATCAAAACCGAGCGTACTACCGAAGGCGAAAATCCGGTCAAAAAGGCGAAAACCCACATTAAAGGCAATAAAATGGCTTGTTTCAGTCGTTTACTGCGCGGATAATTGCCCAAAAATGCCAATAATCCATAGCCGATTCCGAACACGATGGCAAAATGCGTGCCGCTGATTGCTAAAATATGCGCCGCACCGATGTTCCGGAACGATTGCTGCAGTTCTTCGTCTAAATCATTCCGATAACCGAATACCAAAGCCTCTGCCAAAGCAAAAGAATCTTTGTCGGGAATGATTTGGTGCAATTGGGACAATAATTGTCTGCGAACCGACAAAGCTTTTATCCGAATCGAAAACGGCGCTTGGGGTTCGGAAATCAATTGCCAATCGCCGGCACGAATAAATCCCGTAGCTGCCAACGATTGTTTATGCAAGTATTTTTCCGCCACCTTTAAACTGCCGGAGAATGCCAAGCAATCGCCCGCTCGAAGTGTTTCGGAACGAGCATCTACCGGGATGTACAACCGGATTTTTTTGTTTTTTACAGATGAAAAAACGCTGCTGTTGGCCGACCGGATTTGCAAATCGCAACGCCACGTTTTGGGTTTACGCTCTGGTTCGTCGATAATTTGCGCCTTGTAAAAATGCGTTTTTGCATCGCCCGGCCATTCCGACTCCTGCCAAGCCAAACGAGTGAGAAATGCCGCTACCACAAATAGCAACAACGCCAATCCCATGCCGAATAAAAATCGGAACGGATAATTTTTCTTGAATTTTGGAAGATATGCCCCAATAAAAAACAGGAATGCAAGCCCTAACAAAACGATCAACAATCCCGAAGAACAAGGTTTTTGCGATTGAATTACAATACCTGAAATAACAAATACGACCAACCTCATAAAAGGTATTTGATGCAACTGTTTCATAGCTTAAATGATTATGTCTTAACTAAATAGCTGTTTTTAATTTAGACTTTCATTTTTTTCATTTTAGAAATTGTTTCCAATGGATTTTGTGATTTAAAAATGTAGTTTCCGGCAACCAATACATCGGCGCCCGCTTCCATCATCGACAAGCTTGTATCGAAATTGATGCCGCCATCGACTTCTATCAATGTTTCCAATTTGTCGTCTTCAATCATCTTCCGCAAACGCGCTACTTTGTTAAGTGATTGAGGGATAAAACTTTGTCCCCCGAAACCGGGATTGACCGACATAATCAATACCATATCCAAATCGGGTAAAATATCGGTCAGTGTTTCTACCTGTGTATGCGGATTGAGCGCTACGCCCGCTTTCATTCCGGCTTCTTTAATTTGCCTGATCACCCGGTGCAGATGCATACAAACTTCATAATGCACAGTCAGAATATGCACGCCGAAATCGCGGAATTGTGGAATAAATTTTTGTGGCTCCACAATCATCAAATGCGCGTCCATCGGTTTGCGGATTTGTTTCGACAATTGCGCAATCAACGGAAATCCCAACGAGATATTCGGGACAAACACACCGTCCATCACATCCAAATGCAGCCAATCGGCTTCACTTTGATTGATCATAGCAATCTCTTGGTCGAGATGCAGAAAATCGGCTGATAACAAGGAAGGCGCCAACAACATCATCAATTGTTTTTTTTAATTCAACATAAAACCCGACATGCCGGCCGGCAAGTCTTTTTCAACATGAAAGGCGCAAGCGAATTGCAATAAAAACGCTATGGTGGCGGGATGAGGATTCAAATTTAAAAGGGAAGTTTTCTCTTTCATGACCGGATAACAATCATCATCTTGTGTAAATCTTTTATACATAGGCAAATCGAATTTAATTTTTGCTATGTATGAAAAACGGAAGATGAACCGATATATTGTATCGCCGGTTCGGAAAAATTAATCCATAGTCAGAATCATGTTTTTTTCTTCGGCCATCCGGCGCATATTGAGGATGGCGTAACGCATCCGACCCAAAGCCGTATTGATGCTGACTCCCGTAATATCAGCTATTTCCTTGAAACTTAAATCCTGATAATAGCGCAACAAAAGCACTTCTTTTTGATTATCGGGCAGATAATTGATGAGTTTTTTTACATCCGAGAGGATTTGATCTTTTATCATGGCATCTTCGATAGTGCCGTCGGCTAATTTGGCGTTGTTAAGCAAGTCCACTTCGCAGTCGTCGTTGGAGATGGTTTGTTCGTTCTTTTCCTGACGGTAATAATCGATAATCAGATTATGGGCGATGCGATTAATCCAAGCGCGGAATTTACCGTTCTCGGTGTAGCGACCTTGTTTGATGGTTGTAATCGCTTTCACAAAAGTATCTTGGAAAATGTCTTCCGTCATTTCCCGGTTGCGAACAATGAAATAAATATAGGAATAAACGCCGCTTTTGTGCCGGTTAAGGAGAATATCAAAAGCTTCATTATTGCCTTGGGCATAAGCCGTAACCAATTCTTCATCGGTCATTTTTTTCAATTGAATCATTACTTTTTGTATTAATGTTTAAAGCGTAATGACAAGTTCAATAGGCAATATTTTTTAAAATTTAACAATTTGATTTTTGTTTCGGGGACAAAGAAACGAAATAGTTTTTAAATTTGCAAATTTTTTAACAAGAGTTTATTTAATATGACCATAAAAACTATTTAATATCTTGTAACAAAACCACTTCCACTTGATTAACCGACCCTTCCGCCAGCAAAGGAATTACATTTCCTTCAATCGCTTGTCCGTTCACAATCAATTGTTTAACTCTTTTTTGTCCGCCGTGATTTTTGATTTCGATATGATACGTCGCCCCACGAAATTCCCGTTTTACGCTGAAGCCCGGCCAAGCGGCAGGAATGCACGGGTCAATCTTCAAGCCTTCGTAAGTCGGTTGGATGCCCAAAATATATTGTGTGATGGCATAATAATTCCAAGCGGCGGTGCCTGTGAGCCACGAATTTTTGGCCTCTCCCGGACGGAACGCATCTTTTCCGGCAATCATTTGCGAATAAACGTAAGGTTCCGTTTTGTGCAAATCGGATACCTCTTCGGTGTAGGACGGGCAGATTTTCCGGTAGTAATCCCATGCGTAATCGCCTCTGCCTAAAATGGTTTCGGCAATGATAATCCACGGGTTGTTGTGGCAGAAGATACCTGCGTTTTCCTTGTATCCGGCCGGATAAGTGGATATTTCGCCGTATTCGACCACGTATTCCGAAAAAGCGGGATTGTTTAAGACAATGCCGTGCGGTGTATCCAAATACGTTTTAACCGAATCGAGCGCTTGTTTGAGCATTCCATCGGAAAGACCCACTTTTGCCATGGCGCACCATCCTTGTGATTCAATGAAAATTTTGCCTTCGGCGTTGTCTTTGCTGCCGATTTTATTGCCGTAAAAATCGTAGGCGCGGAGGAACCAATCGCCATCCCAACCGTGTTGTTTGACGGCTTCGACCATGGCATCCACGTATTTTTGGGCGCGGCCGGCTTCGGCGTTTTTCCCGGTTTGACGGCATAAATCCACATAATCTTGTCCGCAAACGATGAATAAACCGGCAATCATCAGCGATTCGGCTTTTGAGCCTTCCGTTTGATTTTCAGTCGTTTGGAATGATTCGTCGGGATTCCATGAAAAGCAATTCAGGTTGAGGCAGTCGTTCCAGTCGGCGCGGCCGGCTAAGGGCAACAAATGCGGGCCTAAATTGTTGATTACGTGGTTGAAAGATACGGTCAAATGGTGAAACAACGATTGTTCCGAACCTTTTTCATTGTCGAAAGGAATCGCTTCGTCCAAAATGGAGAAATCGCCGGTTTCTTTCAGATAAGCTACCGTTCCGAAAATCAACCACATAGGGTCGTCGTTGAAGCCTCCGCCGATGTCGTTATTGCCGCGTTTCGTCAGCGGTTGATATTGATGATAGCAGCCGCCGTCGGGGAATTGCGTGGAGGCAATGTCGATGATGCGTTGTCTTGCGCGCGATGGAATTTGATGTACAAAGCCCACCAAATCCTGATTGGAATCGCGGAAACCCATGCCGCGGCCGATGCCTGACTCGAAAAATGAGGCCGAACGTGAAAAGTTGAAGGTAATCATACATTGGTATTGATTCCAGATATTGACCATGCGGTCTAATTTTTCGTCGTTACTTGTTAATACATAGCGGTTTAATAAATCGTCCCAATACTGTTTCAGTTCGTCGAAGGCGCGGTTTACTTTTTCCGGCGTATCGAATTTGGCAATCGTTTCCTTCGCTTGTTTTTTATTGATAACTCCTTTGGATTCAAATTTTTCCGCAGAATTTTCGTATTCGCAATAGCCCAAAAGGAAGACTAATTCGCGCGTTTCATTCGGCTTCAATTCGATTTCGAGGTAATGCGAGGCAATGGGCGACCAGCCGTGAGCGACGGAATTACTTGGTTTTCCGGCGATTACATTCTGTGGGTCGCGAAATTCGTTGTATAAACCGATGAACGATTCGCGGTCGGTGTCGAAGCCTTGAACCGGCGCATTCACGCTGTAATAAGCGTAGTGGTTGCGGCGTTCCTTGTATTCCGTTTTGTGGTAAATGACCGAATTTTCGATTTCGACTTCGCCGGTTGAGAAATTTCGTTGGAAGTTTTCCATATCGGCGGCGGCGTTCCAGAGGCACCATTCGGTGAAAGAAAACAATTTAAATCGCTTGGTTTCAGCGGTTTGATTGGTTAGTTTCACTTTTTGCACTTCCGCCCACGTTTTCAGCGGTACGAAAAACAAGACTTCGGCTTCGATACCGTTTTTAGCGCCGGTAATACGGGTGTAGTTCATTCCGTGGCGACATTCATATTTATCGAGCGGCGTTTTGCAAGGCTTCCATCCCGGCGACCAAACCGTTCCGTTGTCGTTGATATAGAAATAGCGGCCGCCGTTGTCCATCGGGACACTATTGTAGCGATAGCGTGTGATGCGGCGAAATTTAGCATCTTTAAAAAAGGAGTAACCTCCTGCCGTATTGGAGATTAAGGAGAAAAAATCTTCATTCCCCAGGTAATTAATCCACGGCCATGGCGTTTGCGGATTAGTAATGACATATTCACGTTGTTGATCGTCGAAAAAACCGAATTTCATATTGATGTAGTATTAAAATTTTTTTTCAGTCGGCAAAATTAGAAAAAATAGCGTTTGGAAAAAACGTTAGTACGATGATTTTGTACAATTGTTCCCAAAATACATATAACTTGTATTGTTATTGAACAAGAACGAAAAGTGGGTTCCTTTCCGCAATTGCTTCATTTTCAAGCGTTACAAAAAAATTGCATAAAAATCTCATAAAATTGCTTGCAGAATCAAAAATAAGCAGTATCTTTGCATCCACAATTTGAAAATGGTGTGGTAGTTCAGCTGGTTAGAATACCTGCCTGTCACGCAGGGGGTCGCGGGTTCGAGTCCCGTCCATACCGCAGAAGCCTTCAGACACAAGAAGGACAAACGCAGACAAATCCCGTAAAATCAAGGTTTTACGGGATTTTTTATTCCTCTCAACGGACACGTAAAAGTCATTAAAAAGCCAAAAAAGGACAGAGTTGCGTTACAAATTCGTTACAGGAAAATCAGATTAATTTCTGTAACGATTTCCTTCATAAGTCCTTGAATTGTCTCACATTGTCCACGTCCAAGTAGCTCATAAACTATTTATAAACTTTACCTTTGCAGATGTAAATCGTTACAAAGAGTTGTTGTAGATTTAGCAGGGTTATTTACAGCTTGTTGCAATTCACAGTCAGCCATTACAGTGAATTTTAGAAATCGTTACAGAAACGTTACAGAAG
This sequence comes from Bacteroidia bacterium, assembly GCA_025999115.1. Next base: position 10,999 of record BNWW01000009.1, on the reverse strand, counting down.
CCGTAAATCGTTACAAAAATCGTTACAGAAACTTTTTTGACCAATGCAGACGCAAGGTATAAAAAACAATTCATGTTATGAGCAGTACATTTAAAATCCTTTTTTACGTAAGGAAAAACTACGTAAGCAAAACCGGTAAAGCGGGTATTATGATTCGAATCACTTTGAATGGCGAACTGTGCCAATTCAGCTCCAAATTAGAGATTGAGCCGGAACTTTGGGATACGAAAGGTAGCAAAGCTGCCGGTAAAAGCATGGAGGCTGCAAGGTTAAATGCTTTGCTGGAAAATTTACGGTCTTCATTGATGAACCATTACCGGGCAATAGAAAAAGAAGATGTAATGGTTTCTCCTGAAAAAATTCGTAATGCCTTCTTGGGAATAAAGACGAGAGAAGAAACCTTATTGGGCGTTTTCGCTCAATACAATGTAAATTTGAAAAGATTAGAAGGTATTAGCAAATCTAAAACTACCATTGAAAAATACGACCGCGCCTATCGCCGGTTGGAAAGTTTCATGCAAGCCCGTTGCAATATCAAGGATATTGCTCTGCGGGAAATTAATTATCAGTTCGTTACAAATTTTGAAAACTACCTGCGTTCTGATTGTGGTTGTGGAGAGAACACAACAGCCAAATTCATGCAATATTTCAGAACCATTATTCTGACGGCAAAGAATAACGGTTGGATAACGGCAGACCCTTTCCATAACTATAAAATCACATTTAAGAAAGTGGACAGGGGTTATTTATCCGATGAAGAATTACAAAAGCTAATGCAAAAAAGTTTTTCTATTGAAAGGTTGGAACACGTCAAGGATATATTTATCTTCTGCTGTTTCACAGGCTTAGCTTTTGTTGATGTAATGGGTCTTTCCAAAGAAAATATTCGTACTTCTTTCGACGACAATCTTTGGATAATGACTAAACGGCACAAAACCAATGTTAAAGTTACCGTGCCCTTATTAAAAGTACCTCTTATGATACTTGAAAAATATAAAGGAAAATTGCCGAAAGAAGCATTGCTACCTACAATGAGTAACCAAAAGATGAATGCTTATCTGAAAGAGATTGGAACTTTGTGCGAAATAGATAAAAACCTCACAACTCACCTTGCACGTCATACCTTCGCTACCACTACCACCCTATCAAAAGGTGTTCCAATTGAAACGGTTAGCAAAATGTTGGGCCATACGAAACTTCAAACGACACAAATTTATGCCCGTATTACCGACAATAAAATCAGTAATGATATGAATAAATTGGCAGGGAAATTGAATGGGATTGAAAACATGTATGAAAGTAATTGAAAATTAAGTCATTAAAAAAGCATTATGGAAACAGGAAATATAAAAATCAAAGAAAACGACAAGCAGCAGTTTGTTGTCAATGTGAAATTGGTAAACGGCAACTTATGGCTCTCAACTTGCCAGATGGCGGATTTGTTCAACACCTATGAGCAGACGGTCGAAAACAATATCCGGGCAATCTTTCAAACCGGAATACTCTGCGAAAAAGATGTTGCCCGTATTCAACAGTTTGAACATAAGGGACGTATCTGTGAAACGACTTTATACAATATGGATGTTATAATTTACATCAGTTACCGGATACCGTCTTTTGAATCGCGAGCTTTTAGGGAATGGCTTATGAAAGCATTTTGTAAACCGCCTTTTATGCTATCACTCAATTAATTGAAAGCCCTGATGACAACCGTTATTCAGGGCTTTTTACCCTATGGACACATTCCGTTATACACCGCACTACCGTACCATCCGTTCCGGCTTAATAACGGAAAGAGTTCTTCGGGAGCGGGCGCGAAAGAATGCGAAAACATTACCTGCCGTAAATAACAGGCAATGTTTTCGCATACTTTCTTTTTGCGTCCGCTGTTAATCGCTCTTGTTCAAGCGATAACATCTTTTTTAAAAAGAATAATATATTTTTTCTTTTTTTGTTTCTCTTTATTATCATTCCTCTTTGCTTTTGTCATCTAAGGGCGTCATCATCGGTCATTTTTGTTGTCATTCGGCAAAGGTGTTTACGGGTTTTTAACGGTCAGTAAAGTTCAAGCCCTTCGGGTTTTGCAAAAAATCTTCCTCTTTCCCTCATACTTCGGGCGAGCGTATTTTATTGTCAAAAAACTTGACAGACCTAAACCCTACACCTGAATCGCCGATGAAACAAAAAACGACCGACGCGACAGATGACGCAGAAGAAAAAAAAAGTCATGATAAATAGAAACAAAGAAAAAATATTGAAACAAAACTCCCTCGCTTCGAGAATCTACATAAAAATTGGTTTGTACATTCTTGGGATAACATTGATTGTGGGGCTTATACAGGTTCTGGGTGCGACTTTCTCTACCATACTGTGTGTAATTCTTGGATACCAACTATTGAAACTGACAGTACGTCTTTTGGGTTTGGTTTTGTCGCTTGTTTTTACCCTTGTTCCAATTATCATACTTACAGTAATTATTTTATTATTAATATTTTAACAATTATCATTATGACAAAGTCAATTTCAACAAAGAACAACGGACAAACGGCAGAGAAACAAAATTTCACAAATAAGACAAATCAACAAATAGAGGTCTATGCCAATCTATTAGCTGCATTGGAAATTTGCGGGCAATGTATTCGCCAATTTGACAAGAAAGTAGCAAACATCCGACTGATTAACGCAATCAAAAAAGAAAACACCCTTAAAAAGTTGGCATTCAGTTTGGAATATGACAAATACAATGACTGTCAGAGAATCCAGATAGGCGATTATCAAAACAGAACTTTTGAAAGGACTATCCCTTATGGGTGCAGGGATGTAGATGAATATAAAATTGAAATCAGGCTAATTACACCCTCTCAAAGGCGGATAGATGCAAAGGAAACCATAGACCTGATGCTCACGGATGCAAAAGAATATCTTAAAAATCAAAAAGCACTTTGTGAAAATGACCTGCTACAATATGACGAAGAACAATTGGCTTGGGCAGAACTCAAAAAACAAGTTGGTATATACAGCGCAAAATTTTCATACCGGTTGCAGGGGGAAATAAGCATGAAGAGAAAATAAACATCATTATCACAATTATTTTATTATTAATATATTAACATCTACAATTATGGCAAGTACAAAAAAGTTATCAAATTACACCCATGCCCGCTATTGCTGTGACATTTCCGACCTGACGCCCGATGAACGCCGGGCAATGGCATCCTACATTAACAAAAAGAACAGATAACAGGAGTATAAACAAGGGGGCAGGCATACACCCTGCCCCCACAACAAACAAAAATCATGGAAACAAAGAGTATAAAAGAAGACAATAATTTTTATTTCAATTTAGATGGTCACGGAAAGCAGTTTATGGGCAGTTTTGAATCAGCTATCAGGGATGCTTACAAAAAAGGCTCAACAGGCAATCAGGCAAAATTGGAGATTGCTTTTCCAGAGCATTTTAAACCCTATTCTTCAGTAAAATAAACATACTAAATATCAAATATTATGACAAATACAGAAAATTCAATCAATCAAAACGGATGTTCCGTTTGTGCGACAGGTACAGAAAATTATACGACATTCCGACCTGTACACCATACAAATACACTTTTTTATCAATATGATTATCGCCATACAAACGGCAATTTGTTTTCAACAGTTGCCTCGACTTTGGAGGAGTGCAGGGAAAAACGTGATAAATGGTTGCAGAAGAAACGTTTTAACAAGCTATTTCCTGCCACGCTAAAGCAGATACAGGAAGAAAAACGGCTAACCAAATCCGATATGGGTTTTCAGATTGGGCATATTGACCCGTATCACGTTGCCTCAATTTATTGGGACACATTGAAAAGAGGTGAGCTTGTCGAGATGTTTAACAAAATGTTTGGTACGGAAATTAAATAAACATAAAGTTATGAGTTACAGGGATAAAGAATTTAAAGAGAACACCGCTGAATTGTTTCAAGGAATTGACAAGGCGTGTAAATATGCCGTAGTTTATACGGATGTGGTGGTTAAAGGTGCTTATTTTGAGATATATAAGTATTGTGGAAGTGATGCTGTTGTTCGGAAATACAGCAGTGAGAAAATGCACTATATCAACGCAAATTTTTTCAAAACTTTGGATGAGGGAGAAAAAGACGCATCCATTCTAAAATCAACAAGCAACAAAAAATACATCAACATACACATTGTAAAAATATAAAAAACAAAGCAATATGAAAACAACAATCCATTTTAAACAGACAATCCAATCCTATTTGGTACAGCGAGCTATGGACGATACACTATTTGCCGTTTCATTCAGAAAACCGGACAAGAATATAGCCGACTGCATAACCTATATTCTTAATACCGTTCAAGAAAGCGGTTGCAACGGATTCGCAGACGATGAAATCTTTTCGATGGCGGTACATTACTTTGATGAAGACGGCATTGATACAGGCAAACCTATTGATTGCAACGTAGTCGTCAATCATACCGTAAAACTTAGCGCAGAAGAAAAGTCACAGGCGCGTAAAGAGGCTATACAAAGGGTGCAGGACGAGTGTTATTATAAAATGAAACAACCTCTAAGCAAACCGAAAACAAAACAAGCCGCAGGAATCAACCAATTAAGACTGTTTTAAGATGAAACCGAAAAATAAATTTCAGAAACAGGTTTTTGAATTAAGTAAAAAACTGCCGTCCATATCCGAAACGCAAGTAAAATGGGCATATATGAACTGTATTGCACATATTGGAAGAAGAACGAAAAAAGGCGTTATATCCTGCATGGAATGCGGTCATACGTGGATTGACACCACCACAGGGGAACAATGTACCTGTCCCCGCTGTGGCGCTAAATTACTGGTTACCGGCACAAGGCAACGGGTATTCAAGCAGAGCGAATATTTCTGCATCGTTACCGCTTGCGGAGGTTTTCAAGTTTTGCGTTTCTTCTACATTCAGTATTATGCCAAAGCAGGCGAAAAAGCGCATTACTTCCATTCGGAAGTGGTGCAACGGTGGATAGCGCCCAATGGAAAATATGTTACACTGGCACGGTTAAGGCCGATGGGGTATTTTGCCGATACATGGAGTTTTTCATCGACGTTTGAAATACGCTCCGAAAAGCCTCTGTACAATCTCATCCCTGCCTCAATTTATCCGCGCCAACGCCTGATACCCGAAATCAAACGAAGCGGGTACAAGGGACAATGCCATGACATTACGCCATTTGATTTATTTTATTCCCTGTTGGCGGACAACAGGGCGGAAACATTGTTGAAAGCAGGGGAAATAAACCTTTTGAGATTTTTTGCAGGGAATTTCCATCATATAAATAGCTATTGGGCATCCATAAAAATCTGTATCCGAAACAACTATAAAATTAAAGATGCCTCGATATGGCGGGATTATATTGATTTATTGCGTTTTTTCGGGAAAGACCTGCATAATGCAAAATATGTGTGTCCCGATGATTTAACAGCCGGACACGACAAATATGTCAAGAAGAAAAAGGAACGGATAGAACAGGAACGCAGGGAACAAGCAAGGCAAAAGGCATTGGAAGACGAAAACCGTTTCAAGGAAATGAAATCAAAATATTTCGGCATCATTTTTTCGGACGGACTTATTGAGGTGCGGACACTTGAAAGCGTAGATGATATTATGAAAGAGGGGGATATAATGCATCATTGTGTGTTTGCAAGCGACTATCATTTGAAATCCGACTCCCTTATCCTTTCCGCTTGCGTGGACGGGAAACGGATGGAAACCGTTGAATTATCGTTGTCCCGATTGAAAGTACTGCAAAGCAGGGGTGTATGCAATACAAGCACCGAATACCACGAGCAGATTATCAATCTTGTAGAAAAGAACATCCGGCTGTTCAAACGAAAAAAAAGGATGGCTGCCTAAAATGCCACACAACAGGCGGTTAATTCCGCCTGCTTCTTTTTTCAGTGAGCCACCGGCGGACAAAAAAGAAGCAAAAAACCGTAGAAAGGTAATTTAATTGATTACCTTTGACAAAAATGTGTTTGATAATCAACACATTAATTTAAAATAACAAACTCATGAGAAAGTGTATGTTTTTCGCATTGTGTTCATTCTTAATTGTTTCTCTTAATTCTTGTGGCGATGACAGCAATGAACCGGATTTATCAGAAACAAGAACAGTTACCGTAAAAATCACAGGGTCAGCCAATCTTGTTATCCAATCAGTGATAATCAATAACGGTACAGGGGAAATGCAAGATTATTCCGACCTTTCAGTAAACAGTTGGACGAAAGAGATTTCTTACAAAGTGGCTATGGGTGCAGGTGCAACAGGCTCTACCACAGACGGGGAAAACGGAAGTATGAAAATTCAACTCCTTGATGGAAACAAAGTCCTGAAAGAGAGTACGGCAGAGGGGAAAACATTATCTACTGATGTTGCCTACGTCAATCAATAAGATTTTCCTGTCTTATTAGTGAAAATCAGATTGTAAACCATGTAAATTTGTACATTCCGGCGATTGTCACTATATTTGCAAGGTAATTATTAATCGGATAGCGTTCCGATTCAAAATATTTTAGAAAAGCGTTAGCTTTTATTCTGGTCACTGAAACTTAGGAACTTTCATTGATAGACCGAGAGTAAGAAGTTGATGCCTGCGTTTATAGCGTGGGCAACTTCATACTTGTTTGGTTTATCAGGTTTCCTAAGACCTCAGTGACGAATATAGTTGTGAAGTCCCACGCTTTTCGTTTTTAAATAAGTCGTTTGGGGGCTAACGACAAAAAATAAATACCGTTTTATGGAAACAACAGCTATTAATCTTGAGCCATTAGCCAATATGCTGAATCTTGAGGGTTTTACCCCAAATGGATACGCTGACTTTTTGGATGAATTGGCTTTCAACTATGCACAGACAATGATTGAGTTACAAATTGCAGACTTGACTCCGAAAATATGTTTGCATGAAGACAGCGCCCTGTTTATTCATCGCCTTAGAGAGTTGCGCGATGTTATGAGAAAATGTAGTGTTGCTGCATTAAATCAGCATCCATATAAATGAATATGAATGCTAATAAAAGAACCGTCTCCACTGTTTATTTGCAAGGATTGCCTGCCGTCAGCAAGAAAATTCTTTTAGAAAAACTCTTGCCTGTAATGAAACTTCATTCTGTTGTATTGGACGATGATGCGATATACTTTCAAAGGCGGAACCCTTTGATTTACGATGTCCACCCAACCGTTTCAAGATACCGGATGCCCTTTGAACAAGTGGTTTATATTGCTGCCGGTTCCGGCTATATTGATATAGCTGTGCGTGATGGTTACGTATATATTTTGTCCGTAAAGTATCCGGCCCGCGCCTGCCTCCAATTTCATAGTGATATTGACATGGAAAGTGATTTTAATAATCAGTTGGAGGAACTTACCGGCATCGCTCATGATACTTTTACCGGATTGGATGAAGCCTGTGCCCGGAAAACAAGGGAAGCTGTAAAAAAATAAGAACCCGCCAAAATTCGGCAGGTTCTTAGTGGAAAGGGAAAAATTACTGTTAATCTTTTTATTCTTCCGGCTTGTCATTCTGAAAACTGAACGTTTTTTCTATCACTTGCCCAAACCCATCCTCAATATATACACTAATCGTTTGTTGCTCTGAACATAACGAAGTATAGTACAACCGGAACACCGTTTTTGTGAGCGGATAAAGGTCATTAGGCAGAAAAACCGTTCCATCCAACCTTAATTCGCCTTTTCCAGTGTTTTGAAAGTAGCGGATAAAGTGTTGCGCCTCGCTGTACTCGCCTTCCTGCACAAGTTCGCAACGGATTTCCACCGTTTCGTTTTGCATGATTTTTTTAGGTACAGGCATAGTGAGCAAATCAAAAGAATACACTTGATTAATACTAAGCTCGTCACTACAGGCACAGACGATGCACGCTATGAGCATCGTATATAAGAAGTATGATAATGTCTTTTTCATATTCATTTGTTTTTTAATTAATTATATATCTAAATCCGATGCCGAACTGTGTATGGAAACGTCCGGTTGATGTTCCCCAAAGGAAACGTTCCCGCCCCGTCAGAAGCAATATAAGGCGGTCTGTGAGGCAGGTTTCCAATTCCAATGAGATTGCACCACCATAGACAAAGGCATCCTTAGCGTTGAGCGTAGAGCCGTCAAAGAGTATCTTCTCTCCCCGGTTGCTTGTTTCATATCCGGCAAGCGCCGAGCCGCCCAGGTAAAAGAAAAAAATCTTGTTGGCATCCGAAAGGAAATTGTAATAATAGCCCCCTTCGCCTGTGAATTGGGATAGCGGAATCCGCGTATCCCTGTACGGATAATACTTTTGCATATACTCCGCACCCAATACCCACTTGTTGGAATAATTGGCATAAGTCGCCATCGCAGCCCCGAAATAATATCCTGATTCATTGTGATTACCGGAATTATAAAAGCCGTCCACCATGCCGCCTGTTAGCTGTATGCCCCGCATACCCGGCAAACTGCGCTGTGCGTATGCTTCACCCGCAAGGGCAAAGCATATCGCAAGTGTTAATAAAACAGATGTTGCTTTCATTTTATTTTTACTTCCAGGTTGTTAATCACTTCTGCACGAATCAGGTCGGCATTTTCCACCATAAAAGTTTGGTTGCGCCCGCCGTCCTTTTCGCTTAACTCAACAATCAGTTGCTTGTCATCCGGCAGCGTAAATTTCGGCAGCGTGAAGATCATCCTTTCGTCTTTGTTTCCTTCAACTACGGTCATGTTGTTGTATGCCCGAAGCGGATGGATGATTTGTTCCTGAATACTTGTCCGCTTGGCAATTTTCTTATCCACAACCTTAAAAGTCACATAATCCACATCAAAGGAAACGGTGGAAGTGTTTTTCAGTTGCACGTGGAAGAAAAATAAATCATTGTGGGTATAAATCCCTTTCAGCAGGTATTGTATGGCAAACTTCCGGCTCCCGATGTGCTTTATCTTTTGCCTGTTGCTTTTGTAAATAGACTGCATTATCAGTTTGACAAGCATGGGCGGCTCGCTTCCCAGTTCGGTCAGGAACACGGGTATTTCATGCCCCGGTTTATTTATCACATTCCCACTGTGCAGGAAATCAGCCATTTCCACAGATAACTTGACAGGCTCGTCTGCATATTTCACATTAAAGGTAAAGTAGCTGCCGTCATCGGTAATGACCGAAAGGTTGCTTTCTTTTTTAAAGCCTTGCGTGGAAGCTTTTACCCGGAGTACATTTTCCACGCCATCCGCTTTTGCCGCAAGCAGGTCTATCGACCCCAAATCGACGTAGCGGATAGCCGCCGGAAAAATAATGTGCACAGTCTTTGAAAACGTTACTTCCAAAGCGTAAGGCGGTATCATCCGGTTGAAAGTAAGCGGACGTGTCAGCCCCTCGAATAAATCCCCCGTAGTGGGTGTTTCCTGCGCGGAAACGGTTGTAAACAGGCTTGCAACGATGGCAAGCATTAAAAGAAACTGTTTCATTTTGAAATTGTTTTAAATGTTTATAAAAAGATTTTTTAGTGATTTTTTTACTGCAACGGCGGTAAAAGCAATACCCGGTAATTCGCTTTAAGCGTTACCTTGACCGTCCGGAATTTACGGTTCAGGTATTGCGATGCGCCCTGTATCAGGCCTTTGCCGAGGTCGGCGGCAAGCTGCGAGCCTGCATTGTCGGAAATGGAGATGCTTGTCCCTGCCGACGACCCCATGTTTGCCGCCATTTCTTTGGCGGCGTTCAGTTCTTCCGACCCCGGAACGGAGATGCCCCGCATCCCGTCCATGTCATAGGCCAGCAGTTCAACCGGAATAATATTACCGGCATACTGGATGGAAGTGATAACAATATCAAGCCGTTCGCCGCCGATTTTGGCAGTTCCGCTGATAACCGCATTTGCCGGTATCCGGTAACCGCCCGCCTCAATCGCCTCCAATGTACGAAGCTGGATTTCCTGCCCGTCGGTAATGGTCGCCGTTTTATAGACACATGCCCTGATGCTATTTTTGGCCATTACCGTTTCACTGCCTGCCACTGTATTAAATCCGAGGTTGCGGGGCTTGCTGTATTGGGCGACAAATACGGAATCATCCATCGGGGCGGAAAGCAGCGACACTACATTGTGTTGTACTTGCGACACCGGTTGTGCAACCGCTTTTTTCCCTGGTGCCATTTCAGCAGGAGTGGTGGAAACATCGGCCTGCGGCTGTCCGACGGGCATATATTTGGCGGCTATCTGATAGGATTTTTCCACCATTGCCAACTGTTCGTCCACCGAATTTTTCCTTTCGTTCTCCTCTTCCTGCTTGCGTTCCAGTTCCTGAATGCGAAATTCAAGCGCAAGCTGCGACTGTTCGTCCATTTCCGTGGCAGGTTCATCGTACCAATGCCCCAATTGATTGTTCACATCCCGGTAGGCGCTTGCCGATGACTCGATGGGCGAGGCCGTTGTCCGTTCCGGCTGTTTTTCCATTTCCGCCTGTTCCGTTCCTTCAAACATCGAAGAAAAATCCTGCAAGGAACGCATCTTGTCCAGTTCCCTGTTTTTTTGGACTTCCTGCTCGTAGGCATCCCGTTTGTTAGCGGTAATTCCGTTCTCTACCGGAAGTGGAATATCCGGATTAAAACCGTCCGCCTGTTCCGCTTCCTTTTTTCCCGACGGAGCGAAGATAAGCCACATCGCCCCTGCAAAAACGAGGAAGAATAGCGGGTAAACCAGCATCTTCTTCCGTTTCTGAATTTGCTGCGGAGTCAGTTCCTTTTTTTCGGCTCCGTCTGTTTTCTTTTCGTTACTTTCATTTTCATTCATGCTAAAATCGTTTTAATTGTTTAATACTGTCCGTTTCCTGTTGCTGCAAGTCAAATTCAATGCGCCGGATTTGTTCTATCTGTATTTGCTCACCCTTTGATTTGCCAATATGGTAAATGGATGAAACGGTGAAATAAAGCGAACCTGCTGCAAACAGCAGCAACATGGCAACGGTTATTACAAACC
>BNWW01000008.1 GCA_025999115.1 Bacteroidia bacterium | reverse complement strand
TGAACGGCCAACCGGCCGGCGCTCGTCCCAACGGATACATTTCTTTTGCTTACGACATTACATCGTTTGTGCAATGCGGAAAAAAGAATGCCGTTTCCGTCCGCGTCGATCACAGCCAAAGCTCCGATTCGCGCTGGTACACCGGTTCCGGCATCTACCGCAATGTGTGGTTGATTTATGCTAATCCGGTGCATATCGCGCAGTGGGGAGTGTTCGCTTTTGGGGATGTCTTTAAAGTCCCTAAAGGTTATAAAGGCCTTAATGCCTTAACCGTTGAAGTAACCCTCTCCAATGATTCTCCAGAAGACGCTTCACTAACTGTTATCAACGAACTCTTTTCGCCCGAAGGCAAAAGTATTGCAAGAAATTCTGCAAATCTCGCCGTAGGGGCGTTGCGCGCAACGCCCCTACAAACCAAATTATCTGTAAAGAATCCTCAATTATGGGATTTGGAACATCCGAATCTCTACACCCTGAAAACAACCGTCCTGCAAAACGATAAAATAATCGACGAAACAATCACAAAAACAGGTTTTCGCTCTTTTGTCTTCGATCCGGATAAGGGATTTTTATTAAACAATAAAAACCTGAAAATGAAAGGCGTATGCCTTCATCATGATGCAGGCGTATTAGGCGCCGCCGTTCCCCGCGAAGTGTGGAAACGAAGATTGCAAGCCTTGAAAGAAATCGGCGTAAATGCCATCCGCACCAGCCACAACCCGCAAGCGCCCGATTTATACGATTTGTGCGACGAACTCGGCCTTCTGGTCTTGAACGAAGCCTACGACGAATGGGAATTTCCCAAAAACAAATGGATTAAAGGTTGGAACGTCGGCAAACCCGGTCATCAAGGCTCATTCGATATTTTTGAAAAATGGGGTGAACAAGATTTGGCCGATATGGTGCGCCGCGACCGCAACCATGTTTCCGTCTTCGCATGGAGCATAGGAAACGAAGTCGATTATCCCAACGACCCTTATTCACATCCGATTTTAGATAGCGGCAACATGGATTTTACCCAAAAACTAAACGGCGGTTATAAAAAAGACGCCCCCGATGCCAATCGCTTGGGCGGTATCGCCAAACGTTTGGTGGCCGTTGTAAAACAATACGATCCGTCGCGCCCGGTAACGGCCGGTTTGGCAGGTGTAGCCATGTCGAACGAAACGGAATATCCTTTCGCTCTCGATATTTGCGGCTATAATTACACAGAAAGCCGCTACCTTTCCGACCACAAAAAATATCCCGAACGAGTGATTTTCGGCAGCGAAACCCGCCACGACCTCGAAGCATGGAAAGCTGTAACCGACAACGACCATATCTTCGGACAATTCATCTGGACGGGTATCGATTATTTGGGCGAATCGGGCAAATGGCCTTCCCGCGGCTTCTATTCGGGCTTAGTTGATTTTGCAGGATTTATCAAACCGCGCGGTTATTTCCGCAAAGCCCTTTGGAACGACACGCCGACCGCCTATTTGGGAACTTATCCCAACCGCCTATTACAATGGGAAGTGTCGATGGACGCTTGGCCGGTTTGGAATTATAAAGACGGACAAAATATCCGCGTAGTCTGCTACACCAATGCCGAAAAAGCGCAATTGTTTCTGAACGGCCAACCGGTCGGCAAAACAAAAAATCAGGATCCGAAAACCCAAATCATTCACTGGGATATTCCTTATCAAGCCGGAAAATTGGAAGTCCGCGCTTTCAACGGAGAACAGGAAGTCGCTCATTACGCCATTCAATCTTCCGGACAACCCTACGCTCTGACCGCAACAGCCGAAGATTTAACACACATTATCGTACAAATTGTAGATGAAAACGGAGTTCCGGTAACACTGGCGGATAATGAAATTACCTGCACAATCGAAGGCCCCGCGCAATTATTGGGTTTGGAAGCCGGAAACAACACCGATATGGGCGATTATACCGACAATGTACAACGCGCTTTTCACGGTCGCTTGTTAGCCTACATACAAACAACCGGAGAAAGCGGAGATATTAAAGTTACATTTTCAGCTCCATTATTAAAATCAGTAGAGATACACAAGAATGTCTGCGCGCAGCCAAGTCTTCTTTAGGAGATTAGGGGTAAGATACCAAAACAAAAAGTCTTCTAATCATTTGATTTAGAAGACTTTTCTTTTTTTATTTTGGTGATCCACCTGGGGCTCGAACCCAGGACCCCATCCTTAAAAGGGATGTGCTCTACCTGCTGAGCTAGTGAATCATCCGGTGCTTTTTCAAAAGCGAGTGCAAAGGTAAATATAATATTTGAATTGACCAAGAAAAGTAATATTTTTTTACTTAATTTTGGATAGTTTCAGAGGAAAGGTTATTTTTGTGTGCAAATTTTTTAATAATAATTCAATGAACTCCGAAAACGAAAAATTACCCGGCTTGCCGGAAAACGCGAATCGCGAATTGAAACCCGGCGAAACTTACGAGCCGGTGTTATCTCCCTCCAAAAAGTATCCTGAAGTAACGCCGTGGTCGGTAATTTGGGGCGTATTGATGGCCGTTTTATTCTCGGCCGCCGCCGCTTATCTCGGCTTGAAAGTGGGACAAGTATTTGAAGCCGCTATTCCTATCGCCATTATTGCCGTGGGACTTTCGGGCGCCTTCAAGCGGAAAAATGGCTTAGGCGAAAATGTCATTATCCAATCCATCGGGGCTTGTTCGGGCGTGATTGTGGCCGGCGCCATTTTCACTTTGCCGGCGCTGTATATCTTGCAGGCCAAATATCCCGAAATTACCGTCAATTTTATACAAGTATTCCTCAGTTCGCTTTTGGGCGGTATCTTGGGGATATTGTTTTTAATTCCGTTCCGGAAATATTTTGTGAGCGATATGCACGGAAAATATCCGTTTCCCGAAGCCACAGCCACGACACAGGTTTTGATTTCGGGCGAAAAAGGCGGAAATCAAGCCAAACCGCTTATCCTTGCGGGATTGATCGGCGGATTGTATGATTTTGTCGTTGCCACGTTCGGCGCTTGGTCGGAAGTTTTTACGACCAGGGTAGCTGCTGCAGGAACCGTGCTTGCCACCAAAGCCAAATTAGTTTTCAACATTAATATCGGCGCCGCCGTTTTGGGATTGGGTTATATTGTCGGACTGAAATATGCGGCCATTATTTGCGCCGGTTCCGCGCTGGTATGGTTCGTGATTATCCCGCTTTTGCCTCATCTGAGCGCCGATTTTCTATCGGTCATCAATCCGATTTACAGCGGCAACGCCCTCGCAACGGTAGAGCCGGAAGTGATTTTCAAAGAATTTGCCCGCCACATCGGAATCGGCGCGATTGCTGTGGCCGGTATTATCGGTATTATCCGTTCGTGGGATATTATTAAAGGAGCCGTCGGTTTGGCCGCCAAAGAAATGACCGGCAAAGGAAAAGTCGAAACGACGGAAATCAAACGCACTCAACGCGATATTTCAATGAAAATCATCGGAATAGGAACGGTTGTCGCCTTATTGGTAACCTTTTTATTCTTTTGGTTCGGCGTGATACATAATCTTACGTTTGCCGTGATCGGAATTGTGATTGTGGCGGTTATTGCGTTTCTTTTTACTACCGTGGCGGCCAATGCGATTGCGATTGTCGGCACGAATCCCGTTTCGGGCATGACATTGATGACCTTGATTTTGGCTTCGGTAATCTTGGTTGCCGTTGGTTTGAGTGGTCCCGGCGGAATGGTAACCGCCATGATTATTGGCGGCGTGGTGTGTACGGCGCTTTCGATGGCCGGCGGTTTTATTACCGACCTGAAAATCGGATATTGGCTCGGCACGACTCCCGCCAAGCAGCAAACGTGGAAATTTCTCGGAACGCTGGTTTCGGCGGCAACGGTCGGTGGCGTGATGATTATTTTGAATAAAACGTATGGATTTGTACCCGATGCAGCCCATCCCAATCCGTTGGTGGCGCCACAAGCCAATGCGATGGCGGCCATCATCGACCCGTTGATGTCGGGAAGCGGCGCTCCATGGCTGTTGTATGGAATCGGTGGGATTCTTGCCGTATTGCTTACGATTTTCAAAGTACCGGCTTTGGCTTTTGCGTTGGGGATGTTTATTCCGTTTGAATTGAATATTCCGTTGTTGGTCGGCGGCGCGGTCAGTTGGTATGTATCTAATCGTTCCAAAGATAAACTATTGAATACTGCCCGTCAGGAAAAGGGAACGTTGCTTGCTTCGGGCTTTATTGCCGGCGGTGCATTGATGGGAGTGGTCAGCGCGGCTATTAAATATGTACAAACCAATATGGCCGACAAGGAAATTTTGGCGCAAGGATTGAGCCGTGTATCGGAAAATCCGGTTGTGAAGCAAGCAGTATTGGACATCGACCAACATTACAGTTTTGTTATTCGGCCGTGGGCGGAAAGTAATGGTGCGGTATGGCTGGGGCTTGGGATGTATGTTTTGTTGATTGGTTATTTGGTTTGGGATAGTTTGCGGGCGAAGAAAGGAAGCTTGTAATAAACTTACAGTTTCTTTTGGAATAGAAACACAAGAAACTGTCAACAATGCAAAAATAACTAAATATTGAAATTTTCTTATCATAATATTAAATTTTAAGATTTTACAAAAAAATAGAGTTTTCTCTGTTTGCCAATGGAGAAAACTCTATTTTTCTAAATACCGCTTTCCGTACTACTTTCTCCATTTTCCGTACCACCTATCAATTTTCCCGGATTTTCAAGTTTGGATTAAATCCTTTCAGATATTCACGGAAACGCTTGTATGAGGCTTTGTTAAGCGAATCAACCGACGTGCCTTCAACTGCCTTTTCCGACATTGAGCCGAAGGCTTGGTCGCGATAAAGGGCGTTGATTTCAAACTCGCCCGCCTGTTGGTCGCCGCTGCCTGTACGGATAAAAGTGTTTTGTACACCGTTGAAATACACAGGTTTAATATCGGAAGACGGAATGTAAAACGCCAAAACATTTTTACCGTCAATCTTATATCTCTTTGCCTGCGGCGACAATTTGCGACACGCCGAACACAATGATTTGTTGCTTTCTATGTTTTGTTGTTCGGGCATAATTATTCTCTGTCAATTAAATATTTTCTTCCCTTATTTTTTCCTTCCATTTTCAAAATGCCCATTTCTACAAATTTGGCAAAATATTTTTTTACGCTTACATCTGATTTGTTTGTCAAGAGTTGGGCGCGATAGTTGGTTATTTCGCCGTTCTTATCTATGTAACCAGCAATCTGTTCCAAAAATTCCAACTCGGCTTTTGTCAGTTTATCGGTATTTATATCGGTAAATATATCGGTAATTTTTCGAGTGGGCAATTCTTCCAACGCCTGCAAAATAGTATTGAGCATAAATTCAATAAATGCTTCTGCATTGCCTGCTTTTTGTGAAATAGCCAAAGCATTGTAGTAGCCCTGTTGATTTTCATACACAACAGTTTCTACCGGCAACCAAGCAAAAAGTTCGTTCCATTTTGAAAGGATAAGTGTTTGCCAAAGTCGTCCGATTCTGCCGTTGCCGTCAATAAACGGGTGAATAAATTCGATTTCAAAATGCACGACAGAACTTTTTATTAACGGGTGTATATCTGTCTTCTTTGCCCAAGTAAGCAAATCAGTAATCAGTTGCGGTACAAATGGATAACTTGCGCCTGCGTGAATAAGTTTTGTGTCTTCAAATACGCCAACTCCCTGTGAGCGGAAATGACCAGCTTCTTTGACTAATTGAATGGTCATAAATTGGTGGGCTTTCAAAAAGTCTTTCACTTTATAAGGGTCGTATTCAAGCAAATGTTCGTATGCCTGATACGCATTTTTTACTTCCTGAATTTCGTGCGGCAAACCTAAAACCCGCTTGCCTTCAATAATATCCGTTACCTGTCCAAGCGTAAGCGTGTTATTCTCAATCGCCAATGACGACTGAATGGAACGCAGGCGATTGATTTTCCGCAACCGCAAATTGCGACTGTATTCGCCTGAACCTTTCAGTTCGCCGACTTTTTCGGCAATCTTTGCCACGAGGTCAATGGCTTTTGTGCTTATGGTGTATGTTGAGGTGTTCATTTTGTGTTATAAACAACTTTATTTGTCGAGATTTATATATTTTAATATTTCATCTAAATTTTGTAAATCATATATGGTGTTATTCCATTTTTTATTTTCAAAAGAACTTGTATTGTGAGGATTAACACATAATGTGATAGCACCTGAAGTATAGGCCAATTCATCATTATTAGAATTACCTATGAATAATATTTCATAAGGATTAATGTTTAACTCACGAGCAATTTTTTCAATAAATTTGGCTTTACCTTCAAAATCAAATTCAGTTCCAATGATTTTATCCAACTTGCCATTTTTTTTACAAAATTCCATTCGATTGCTTTTAATTTCTTCAAAAATAGAAATATTTTCAATTCCTATTACTTCATCTATTACATCTTTTATTGAACCTGAAGTAACATAAAGATATATCCCTTCATTTTTTAATTTTTTCAATGTAGGAATACATCCTTTAATAAGAATCATTTCAGACGCAATTTCTTTTAACACATTCTTAGTCATCTCTCTATTTTTGAACTTATCACAAGTTATATTGCACCATTCTTTGTGTGATATTTCTTTGTTTGAAAATCTCAAATGCAATTCATTGCAATCATTAATTGTATATCCTAATTTTACCCATATTTTTTGCCACGTTGAACGTTCTTTTGTTTGATTAATTGTCAATGTTCCATCAAAATCAAAAACAATTGCTTTAAAATCCTTAAAACCTTCTTTCTTGTCTAATTTATTTTTGTAATAGAAAGAAATCAGATAACCCATAAAATCACTTGGCGTATTTTCTACTGTAAGAATCTTTCTTCCGTAGCATAATATTCTTTCTAATGTTCTAATCTCTTTCATAGAACACTCTGGAAATGAAGATTTATTAAACGGTAATTCATCATGCTTAAATGATTCTAAATATTTTATTCTTTCTTCTTGTATTTTTGAAGATTTAGATAATTCTAATGTTGTTAAATTTCTTCCATTTCTTCTATAGTAATATAGTTTCAATGAATTTATTCTTGCCATTTTTATATCCATAGTGTTTTTAGTTTTCACAATTCCATTTAACGCATTTTGGTTACTTAATACTTTTTTACATAGGGAAACTGCAGAAGCAGCGGCTAATTCGTGATAGTCATCTGTTTTATCTTTACCAAAATCACAGATACCTTTTACTATTATCCAATCTTTTTTATTTTTTTCGGCAGCCGCCCAAATGCCACTTGCTTCCATTTCATTACCAATAGCATCAGGATACTTTGTCTTTAATTCATTAGTAAAGTTTGGGTCATTCACTAAACTTCCCCCTGTAATTATTAGTCCCATATGTTTTGTACATAACCGGCCATTTGCGTCTACAAATTTCCAATTTATACAATTGACAAATCTATCATAGAGTGTTTGGCTTGCATTTGGTTTTACACTCCTATCTATTTCTTGGGTTATGGTTTTTTTAGTTACATTATAATTTGAAATTGTTTTAGATATGAGTACATCGCCAAAAGTTTGGGTATCATCTTTCATACCCATTGCAATACCTACTGCAATGACAACTGGAACTTTCCACAATTCAATCAATTCTTGTACTGTTAATGTTGCAGACGACGGGTCTGTTGTTCCCATAGAGCCTAAACGTACCATAATGGTAGGGAAATTACCAAATTTGGCTATATAATAGGTTTGAGTTTTATGACTAATTTTATATTTGGCGTGTGTAGTTGAAATATCATCCATCTCTTTCAATACAGTATTCATTTCAACATCGTTAGCCGTTATTAAGGCAATTTGAGGTTTGATTTTGAAAAGTTTGAATTCTTTTATAGAAACCTCTGTAAACTCAGGAATATAATTTTTCAACCATTTTCCTTTATTGAATTTATGGTTATTATTTGATTTTTTAATAGATTTACTCATAGGATATCAGATTATATTATTTACAACTTTATTTCAACATTTTCCTGTTTTCCACGTCCTGTAATACCCGCATCTGCTGAATGGCTATTTGATTCAACTTTATCAACCGTTCCCGTTGCGGAAGCCCTTCATTGATAAAGACGGCGTTAATGTTCTCCATATTTGTCTTGAACCATGATTTCAGTAAGAGTTTTTTGATTGCCAAGATTATAATCATGTAAATCTTTGTAATCTTATGAAAATCCAAGGTTCAGACGATAATTGATTTTTGCGAGTTCGCGCTTTGCCGACCAGCCCAACGACTTTTGTTCTTCTTCTTTGAGGCGTTGAAATTCCATTAAAAGATAGAGTTTGAACTCTATGGAAATCCAGGAGGCAAATTCCAAAGCAATATCACGGTGGGCATAAGTACCGCCATAACGTCCTGATTTTGAAATAAGACCAATTGCATTTGTGCTTTCAATCCACCGTTTGGGAGTCATCACAAAACTGTTCATTCCTGCCTCTTTTCTAAACCCGTCGAATTCGACGGGTTTAAAATTCGGATTGTGCAGTGTTTCCCAAATTCCCAACAATTCAATCGTATTGCGGTTTCGCAGCCAATTTTTTACTACATCGTCCGAATGTTCGGGATTTTTGTAACGGGCAAGGTCGGTAATGCAGATATAATCGGCATCGTTGATTGTTACGATTGTCAGTTCCGTATCTTTTACGCTTATTTTTGCCATATCTTGAATTATTTGTTTATTCTATTTTTCGCAAGATTCAACACTTCATTTGCCAACTCTTTCTCATCATCCACCACCGCCATAACTTGCTCTACAAGCCAAAGTATTAAAAGTTCTTCCTTGTCGCCTTGCAAAAGTTCAGCAATAATGGGTATATGCTCTTTTCGGGCGCGGCGTTCGCCACGCTCAATTTTACAATACGAAGCAGTATCAATATCCAACGCTGCCGCCAATTTTCGCTGTGGAATTTGGCGGTCTTCGCGTAATTGTTTTATCCTTTCATTGAACATCATAACTTATAATTTTAACGTCTTGCGATTTATCGGCAAAAATACAACTTTTTTCTGAATCTCTTGATATTTCTCTCTAAAGTTAAAATAAATAATGTGTATCCCCAAAATAATATAAATAAGGTTAATTCTTTCGTGTAAAAAATGTTTTTCGCACTTTTGCCCGCCGTATCGCTAAAAATCAAATTCTATAGTGGAGAAGACATCCCATTGGAATTACACAAAGTGCGTGTTGTACAAAAATTACATCTCGTTCCCATCGAACGCCGGTTAGAAGCCTTGAACGAAGGCGGATACAATACTTTCCGGTTAAGCACCAAAGATGTTTTCTTGGATATGCTTACCGATAGCGGTACGAATGCCATGAGTGATAACCAAATAGCAGCGATGATGCAAGCGGATGATGCATACGCCGGTTCGCAAAGTTTTTTCCGTCTGCAAAAAGCGGTAGAAGACGTATTGAAGAAGAAATATTTCTTGCCGGTGCATCAGGGACGTGCCGCATTACCTCTTCCCATCCTTTCAAAGAAAATATGAATATCGAAAAATTGGAAGAAACCATCCAAGAAACCGGAACCGAAAATATTCCGTTTATCCGGATGGAAGCCTCCACCAACTTGATTGGCGGTCAGCCTTTCTCTATTCAAAACTTGAAAGACGTTCGCAAAATCGCCGATAAATACAGTCTCCGTTTGGTTTTAGACGCCAGTTTGTTGGGCGAAAATACGTATTTAGTACAACAACGCGAAGCGGAATATGCTAATGCTTCGATGGCCGAAATTATTTCCATCATGACCGGTTTGGCCGACATCGTTTATTTCTCGGCGCGGAAATTGAGCTCCTCTCGCGGTGGCGGTATTTGTACCAACGAATTATCGATTTATCGCGAAATGGAATCCTTCATCCCATTGTTTGAAGGATTTTTGACGTATGGAGGTATTTCCGTACGTGAAATCGAAGCGATGGCAGTTGGTTTATACGAAACATTGGACGAAACGATGATCAGTCAAAGTCCGAATTTTATTGCTTATTTAGTCAATACGCTTACGGCCAACGGCGTACCGATGGTAACCCCTCCGGGAGTATTGGGCGCCCACGTGGATGCGATGCAAATTTGCGCTCATATTCCGCAAACACAATATCCTGCAGGAGCTTTGGCGGCCGCATTCTATCTGATCTCCGGCGTTCGCGGAATGGAGCGCGGTTCGATTTCCAATCAACGAGATGAAGAAGGTAACGAAACTTACGCCGACATGGAATTACTTCGTTTGGCCGTTCCCCGTCGCGTTTTCACGCTATCGCAAATCAAATATGTGGCCGACCGGATGACTTGGCTTTATGAAAACCGGCGCCTCATCGGCGGATTGAAATTTGTATATGAACCGCCCGTTTTGCGCTTTTTCATGGGAGGATTAGAACCGGTTTCGGATTGGCCTGAAAAATTGATTGCCAAGTTTAAGGAAGATTTCGGCGATAGTTTATAATTTTGTATTTCTCACGACTTGAACTATCTTTGCAAAAGCGAAAATAGGCGGCGCCTCGGAAATAAAAATGAACAAGTTCATTTTGTATTTCTCTCGACTTGCACTATCTTTGCACCGTTTAAATTGCAAAAGATGAAAAAGATTCTGTTTTATTTCCTGCCTTTCACCTTATCTATCTGTATATTAGCCGCTTGCAAGAGTGTAAAAGATACGGGTACGATGGCGTTGCAACCGATGGACAAAGAAGAACGTTTCACGCAAGTATTGCAATCGGAAATCGCGTTGAACACCTTGTCGGCGAATTTGCATTTATCGTTGCAGGCAGGCGAGAAAAAGGCGCCGTTTTCATTAGATGCACAATTACGGATTTTACACAACGAGGCTTTACAGCTTTCGTTGCGTATGCCGTTGCTTGGAACGGAAGCGATGCGGGTTACAATTACACCGGATAATATATTGATTATCAATCGGATAAACAAACAATATAGCGAAGAATCCATGGCTGTGTTGCAAGCCCAATTCCCGTTTACGTTTGATTATTATATGTTGGAAGCCTTGTGGACTAACCGTTTGTTTTTGAACGGAAAACCCACCCTTTCGATCGGCGACTTGTCTGCGTTCAAAACGGAAACCGACACTTACACCGCTCGTTTCGCATACAGCGACGCGCAAAACACCAAATATACGTTTTCCTACGACCATACTTTCCGGATGCAAAGCATTCAGGCCGGACGCCAATCCGGCGGTGGCGTAGAATGCCTTTACACCCATTGGGGAACCATCGCCAACAAACAAACTTTCCCAATGAAAATGCAATGGAACCTGCAATTGGAACGGGCAAATTACCAATTGAACGCCGCTTTCAAATCGGTGGATACGGATACGGAATTTTCCATCGAACGGAATGCTCCGAATAAATACAAACAAGTATCGTTGCCGGAAATGATCCGTATGATTCAAAGTTTATTATGAGAAAAATATTGTTCATAATAATATTGTTGTTTACGGCCGGTTCGCTTGCCGCCCAATCACCCACAACCAAAAATTTGGAGAAGAAACGGAAAGATTTATTATCGGAAATCGAAAAAAACAGCCAACTGATTATCGAAAATAATCAATCCATCCGATTGAGTTTAAGTCAATTGGATTTGGTATTGCAACAAATTAAAATCCGGAAAGAATTGCTTTCGGTGTTGGAACAGGAAATTAACCTGATCGACAACCAAATCCGTTTGAAAGAACGCGAAATCCAAAAATCGGAACAACTCCTGCATACGAAAAAAGAGCAATACGCCACAGCCATCCGGCAATTGTATAAGCAAAAAAACAAGTTCGACCCCCGACTTTTTGTGCTTTCGGCCGCTAATCTTTCGCAATCGTTTCGCCGGATGTTGTATTTGAAAGAATATTCGCAAGGACAACGCAAGCAAGCCGGTGAAATTTTTGCACAACAAGAGCAATTGAACGAAGAAAAAGCAGCGCTTTTGACCGTTAAAAACGAAAAACAGTCGATGTCGGATTTGAAACGGAAAGAAGAAAACCAATTGCAACTCGAAGAAAAAAAACAACAGACGCAAGTGGATTACCTGCGGCAAAACAGTAAAAAACTGAAAGCCGAAGTCGAACAACAAAAGAAACAGGCATACGCTTTGGATAAAGAAATCGAACGCATTATCCGCGCCGAAATCGCCAAAAGCCAAAAAGCCGCAAAGCAAGATACGAAAACAGAACGTAAGTCCGAAACCAAAGGCGGATTCGCCCTCACAAAAGAAGAACATTCGCTTTCGGCCAATTTCGGCGCCAACAAAGGCAAATTACCTTTCCCTTTAAAAGGCAATTATCACATTATAGCGCGGTCAGGCCAACATCAATACGGCAAAACCAATAGTTCCGGCATCAAAATCCAAACGACCGAAGGTAATACGGCGAGAGCAATTTTCGACGGCGTGGTTTCGGACATATCTTTTGTGCCGCAAACACAATTGCTTTCCATTGTATTACGACACGGCAGTTACATTACATTCTATGCAAATCTTTCGCAAGTATTTGTAAAAAAAGGAGATACGGTAAAAACAAATCAAGACATCGGTCGGATTTATACGGATGGAAACGCAACGATCCTCCACTTTGAAATTTGGAAAGAAATAACGAGATTAAATCCCGAATCGTGGTTACAAAAATAATGATTAAAGATGAGTGAATATGGAAAATAATCAATCGGCGCTCGTGCTTCATTCGGGCGGACAGGATTCGACCACCTGCCTTTTTTGGGCTTTGAAACATTTTAAATCGGTGCGGACGCTTTGCATCACTTATGGCCAACGCCATGCTTTGGAAGTGGAAGTAGCGCGGAAAATCGCTGACAAAGCAAGCGTTCCGTTTCAACTTTTGGATGCAAACGTTATCAGCGCTTTGGCCGATAATTCGCTTACCAATCTTTCCATCACGATGGATCAGGAAAAACCGGCCGGTTCGTATCCCAATACCTTCGTTCCGGGACGGAATTTGTTCTTCCTGACTTTCGCCGCCGTCATCGCCCGTTCTTACGGCATCAAAAATATCGTAACCGGCGTATCACAAGCCGATTACAGCGGTTATCCCGATTGCCGCGACACCTTTATCCGCTCGGCGAACGCCACTTTGAATTTGGCGATGGACGAACAATTCATCATCCACACGCCGTTGATGTGGTTGAGCAAAGCCGAAACATGGGCTTTGGCCAACGAATTGGGCGTATTTGATTTGGTTAAAAACGAAACATTGACTTGCTACAATGGCGTTTTGGCCGATGGGTGTGGGCATTGTCCGTCGTGTAAATTGCGGAAAGCGGGGTTAGAGGAGTATTTATCTACCCCCTAACCCCCTAAAAGGGGAGCAAGGCAGTGAATTAGAACATTATGCTGAAGCCAAGTCCCCTTTAGGGGAAACAATGTTCGACGGAGCCAATTAAGAGTTAAAAAATTATATTATGGAATTAAAGTCATTAGGAAATAAAACGGAATATAAACAAGATTACGCACCGGAAGTGTTGGAAACTTTCGACAACAAACATCCTGAAAACGATTATTGGGTGCATTTTGAATGTCCCGAATTTACGAGTTTGTGTCCCATTACCGGCCAGCCCGATTTTGCGACCATCCAAATCGATTATATTCCCGGTGTGAAAATGATCGAAAGCAAAAGTTTGAAACTGTATCTGTTCAGTTTCCGCAATCACGGCGCGTTTCACGAAGATTGTGTCAATATTATCATGAAAGATTTGATTGCTTTGATGCAACCCAAATACATCGAAATAACTGGTTTGTTCACGCCACGCGGAGGCATCAGTATCTATCCGTATTGCAATTACGGTTGTCCGGATACGGAATACGAAGCATTGGCGAAACAACGATTATTCGCCCGGCAAACTTAATATCAACATTTTAGATCTATGATAAAATTAGAAAAAATCAACAAAACGTATCACAACGGCGCTCCTCTGCACGTTTTGAAAGGCATCGACTTGGAAATCGCAAAAGGCGAAATGGTGTCGATTATGGGCGCTTCCGGTTCGGGAAAATCCACTTTGCTGAATATTTTAGGAATCTTGGATACTTACGATTCCGGAAATTATTATCTGAATAACCTGTTAATCAAAAATTTAAACGAATCGAAAGCCGCCGAATTGCGTAACAAAATGATCGGATTTATCTTCCAATCATTCAATCTCATTGCATTTAAAAATGCGATGGAAAATGTAGCTTTACCACTTTATTATCAAGGAGTAAGCCGCAAAAAACGCAATTTGATGGCGATGGAATATTTGGATAAAATGGGCTTGAAAGAATGGGCGCACCACATGCCGAACGAATTATCGGGCGGACAAAAACAACGGGTCGCCATTGCTCGCGCCCTCATCGCCCAACCGCAAATCATTTTGGCCGATGAACCGACCGGCGCTTTGGATAGCAAAACCTCGGAAGAAGTCATTCAAACCCTGCGCGAAGTGAACCGCGAAGGCATGACCATGATTATCGTTACGCATGAACAAGCGGTGGCTGATGCGACTGATAAGATTATTCGATTGAAAGACGGAATTATTGAGTCAATTGAGAGTAGAGAAGTAAAAATTCAAATTTAATAATTAAAAAGTGTTTGATTTAGATAATTGGAACGAAATCTTCAGCACGATTCGCAAAAACAAATTGCGAACCTTCCTTACCGGTTTCGCCATTTCGTGGGGAATATTTATGTTTTGCATTCTGTTGGCCGCCGGCAACGGTCTGCGCAACGGGATGTTATCGAATTTTGAAGGATCGTCGGTCAATAGCCTGCAATACCGCGGTTGGTACTCGTCGAAACCTTACCAAGGCTTGCCCAACAAACGCACGATTGATTTGGACGAACGCGATATGGAGATGATCGGAAGCGGTCAGGTGCCGGAAGCGGGAATTTACTCGCCGCTCATCCGCAACCATCTCCAAGCCTCTTTCGGAATAAAGCATACCGAATGTGAGATTTCCGGCGTTCTTCCCCAATATCAGGATATTAATAAAATCAAAATAACGGAAGGCCATTTTATTAATTCGATGGACATTCAACAAAAACGCAAAGTGGCCGTCATCAACGACCGGTTGAACGAAGTCCTGTTCGATCGCCAAAATCCGATCGGTAAAATCTTCTATTTGAATAAAATAGGATATACGGTTATCGGCGTATCAAAAGAACAAAACAATTGGGGAAACAGCGCGTCCGCCTATATTCCGTTTTCGACGGCGCATTTGCTTTACAATCGAACGAATGTGGAACGTATCGTTTTCACACTCAACGGATTGGAAACGAAAGCCGCCAACGACACGTTTGAAGTTAAATTCCGGGAAAAAGTCGCCGCACTCCATCATTTCGATCCGAAAGACGATCGCGCCCTTTCCGTATGGAATCGCCTGCAATGGTATTTACAATCCATTGGAATTTTCAACGGTATCTCCCTGTTTATCTGGATTATAGGAATTGGAACACTGATTGCGGGAATTATCGGAATCAGCAATATCATGTTGATTACCGTGCGTGAACGGACGCGAGAAATCGGTATTCGGAAAGCCTTAGGCGCCAAACCGGCTTCCATTTTGGGTTCTATTTTAATGGAATCAATGGTTATTACGTCGATTTTCGGTTATATCGGGATGTTTCTCGGCGTAGGATTCGGCGAATTGGCCAATGCCATTTTGTCGTCGCCGACGATTCCGGAAGAAACAAAGAATGTGATTCAAAATCCGACCATTTCCGTACCGATCGCCATCGGAGCCATGGTCGTTTTAATAATTTCGGGATTGATTGCAGGCTATTTTCCGGCTCGGAAAGCAGTTCACATTTCTCCCGTAGAAGCAATGCGAGCAGAATGAATATATTCGATACCGACAGATGGCAAGAAATTTGGGTTACGATTACCCAAAATAAAGTGAGGAGTTTCCTGACGGGTTTTGGTGTGTTTTGGGGCATTTTCATGCTGATTATCATGATGGGCGCCGGCGAAGGACTGACTCACGGGATGACCAAAGGCGTGGAAGGTTTTGCGACCAATGCTTGTTTTATGGGTCCCAGCCCGACCGGAGAGCCTTACCGCGGTTTTCAACGGGGACGCAACTGGAGTATGCACAATTCGGATTTGACGGTTCTGTTGCAAAAAGTGCCGGAAATCGAAACGCTGTCGCCCGTGTTGTTCGGAAATGGCTCCGACAACAATGTGGTCAAAGGCGATTATTCGGGAACTTACGGCGTGAAAGGTTATTATCCGAATTATAATAATATTGAAGCGCAATTTATCGAAAACGGACGATTTATCAACGACATTGACATCGCCCAAAAACGCAAAGTTTGTGTGATCGGAAGTCAAGTATATGAAGAATTATTCCCAAAAAAAGACGATCCGATCGGTCAATATATCCGCGTAAACGGTGTTTATTATCAAGTGATTGGCGTGGCCAAAGGGGTTGGTACCGTTTCCATCAACGGACAAACCAAAGAATCGGTAGCCGTTCCGTTTACCACTTTGCAACAGATCAATAACGAAGGCGACGTCATCCATATTCTGACGGCGACGGCTAAAAATAATTTTCCGGCTTCCGAACTCGAAAACAAGATGAAAGACATTATCAAAGCTAACAACCACATCGCTCCCAACGACCAACAAGCCATCTGGAGTTTTAATGTGGAAGATCAATTCAAAATGTTCCAATCCTTGTTCATCGGTATCTCCATCGTGATTTTCATCGTGGGTTCGGGAACTTTGATTGCCGGAATTGTCGGTATCAGTAATATTATGGTCGTTACGATTAAGGAACGCACGCGGGAAATTGGTATCCGCCGGGCATTGGGCGCCAAACCACTCAGCATTGTCGGTCAAATATTAACCGAAAGTTTGTGTTTAACGGCCATTGCAGGTCTTTTGGGTTTGGCGATTGGCGTATTAACTTTGCATTTGGCCGATATTTATTGGCTACAAAAGGCTGAAAATGTATTTTTGTCCGACCCGATGGTTTCGCTCAACATCGCTGTTGCGGCAACCGTTATCTTGCTGTTTTTCGGATTAGTGGCTGGGGTGATTCCTACAATACGGGCCTTGCAAATCAAGGCGATCGATGCGATACGGGACGAATAATAAATAAATAAAAAATATATGAAAAAAATTGGAAAAATTCTGTTGTTAGTTCTTTTGGGTGCGATTGTAGTATCGACCTTCGTTTTCCTTTGGGAAAAATCGCAACCCGAAGTGAAAGTCTATGAGGTGGTTATCCCGGAAACAGGTACCATCGAAAACAAAACCATCGCCACCGGCAAAGTGGAGCCGCGCGATGAAATTTTGATCAAACCGCAAATTTCGGGTATTATCTCCGAAGTGCGAAAAGAAGCCGGCCAACGGATTAATGTGGGCGACGTAATTGCCATCGTGAAAGTGATTCCCGAAATGGGACAGTTAAACTCGGCCGAATCGCGCCTCCGCGTAGCCGAAATCAACTTGAAACAACTCGAAACGGAATATGCCCGTCAATCGCAATTGTTTAAAAACGGTGTGATTTCAAAAGACGAATATGAATCCGTTGAAGCGAATTACAACAAAGCCAAAGAAGAAAAATCGAATGCACAAGATGCCTTGGAGATTGTACGCGAAGGAGTTACGAAAAAATACGCGCAAATGAGTAATACGCAAATCCGCTCCACCATTTCGGGTATGATTCTGGATGTGCCGGTAAAAACCGGAAATTCGGTTATCCAAGCCAATACATTCAACGACGGCACCACCATCGCTTCGGTCGCCAATATGAACGATTTGATTTTCCGCGGAAAAATTGATGAAACGGAAGTGGGAAAAGTGAAAGAAGGAATGCCTATCGTATTGACTATCGGAGCAATACCTGACGAAAAATTCGACGCCATTTTAGAATACATCGCACCGAAAGGAATGGAAGAAAGCGGCGCCGTACTGTTTGAGATCAAAGCGGCGGTAACGGTTCCCGACTCGGTGTTTATCCGCGCCGGTTACAGCGCCAACGCCGAAATTGTTTTGGCCAAAGCCGCCGATGTTTTGACGGTTCCCGAAAGCGCCGTCGAATTTGAAAATAGCCAAGCATTCGTATATGTTTTGAAAAAAGAAAATCCGCAAGAATTTGAGAAAACGGAAGTTACAACCGGTCTTTCCGACGGATTAAATATCGAAATCAAAAGTGGAATTTCTATCAACGATCATTTGAGAGGCAATGAAAAAATAAAATAAAAATTGATAATTATGAAAAGAAAAATTGGAATTTGGACGTTTTGCGTTTGTTTATCTATTGGAGTAAGCGCGCAAACAAAATTATGGACTTTGGAAGAATGTATTCAATACGCGGTTGAACACAATGTCGGCATCCAGCAAATAGAATTACAGAAGGACAATGCCGCAATTGACTTGAATACCGCGAAAATGAGCCGTTTACCCAATTTGGGAGCTACTGTGGGGCAAACTTGGAGTTCCGGTTATGGCGCTTCGGGGATAGATAACGCGAATCGCACCGAAAACAGTTCATCCTCCTCGTTTTCCATCAGTAGTTCTATGCCGTTGTTTACCGGTTTTCGCATTCCCAACGAAATCGCTAAAAACAAATTGGACTTAAAAGCGGCTGTCGAAAATTTAGAAAAAGCCAAAGAAGACATTGCTTTGAACGTTACATCGTTGTTTCTGCAAGCGCTTTTCAACAAAGAACTCCTGAAAGTGAACGACGAACAATTAAAGTTAACCCAAACACAAGTCGAAAAAACCAAATTTTTGGTACAAGCCGGAAAATCGCCCCAATCGCAACTTTACGACATCGAAGCACAAGCCGCCAAAGATGAAGTGTCGCTTATTCAAGCACAAAATAATGTAGCTTTGGCTTTGCTTGATTTATTTCAAAGTCTTGAATTAGAAGAATATACACCTTTCGATATTGCGATTCCCGCCAATGGAATCGAAACAACCGGTTATCAACTACAACCGGTTTCTTTGGTATATGCAAACGCTGTGAAAAGTAAACCGGCCGTGAAAGCGCAAGAATATCGTATCGAAAGCGCTGAAAAAACGTTAGCAATCGCTCAATCGGGTTATTGGCCGACTCTTAATTTAGGTCTGAGTTATCGTAGCAGCTATTATTACCTGTATAATCAATCAAATGCTTCATTTACCGAACAATTCAAAAAGAGAGGAAATGAATACATCGGATTAGATTTAAGCATTCCCATTTTCAACCGTTTTTCGGTGCGCAATCAAGTCAGAAGCGCTAAACTCAATATCAGCAATCAACAATGGGAATTGGAAAACGTAAAAAAAGGGTTATACAAGGAAATTCAAACAGCCTATTTAAATGCTACGGCAGCGCAACAAAAATACCTTGCATCCGAAAAAGCCGTGAAAGCCTCCAACGAATCGTTCCAATACGCACAAGAACGCTACGAAGTAGGCAAATCGTCGGTATTTGAATTTAACGAAGCTAAAAATCGTTTGATTCAAGCGCAATCGGAACAAATTCAAGCCAAATACGACTACGTTTTTCGGGTAAAAATTTTGCAATTCTACAACGGTGAAGGTTTGTAAGCGCCGGCGCACAGTTTGGCTAATTCGATAAATTCTTCCACCGATAATTGTTCGGGGCGTTTATCGAAAATCGGTTCGGCAAATACCGCATTTCCTTTCCCCAGAAGTGATTGTAATGAATTACGCATCGTTTTCCGCCGTTGATTGAATGCGGTTTTGACGACGGTTTTGAACCATTTTTCGTCGCAATCCAAGTATGTGCGTGCGTTTCGAGTCATCCGAATCACAGCCGAACGAACTTTGGGAGGCGGATCAAAAGCCGCCGGCTCGACTGTAAAAAGATATTCAATGTCGTACCAAACTTGTAGCAAGACGGAAATAATGCCGTAAGCCTTTTTTCCGGCTTTGGAAGCCAAGCGTTCGGCCACTTCTTTTTGTAACATGCCCGAACAAACAGGAATTTTATCCTTGTGTTCCAATACTTTAAAGAAAATTTGAGAGGAAATGTTGTAAGGATAATTTCCGATAACAGCAAACGATTCGGAAAACAGTTGATTTAAATCCAATTTCAGAAAATCAGCTTCGATGATGCGACCGTTTAAGCCCGGATAATTTTTTTTCAGATAGTCCACTGATTCGGTATCTAATTCAACCACAGTGATTTTTTGATCATTTTTCAACAGAAATTGCGTTAATACGCCGGTTCCGGGACCGATTTCCAAAACCCGCAAACCGGAATATGGAGCAATCGTATCGGCAATGCGTTCGGCAATGGACAAATCTTTCAAAAAATGCTGTCCCAAGGATTTTTTCGGGCGAATTTCGCGATGATATTGTTTCATTCTAAATTTTTTATTTATCTTTGCAAGTTGCAAAAGTAATTAAAAAATTAATACGAAAGCATGTCCCAAAAACTCAAACAAGCATTCAAAATCCTAATTCCTCTAATTTTAGGAATCATTATCCTGTATTTTCTTTATCGAGGAACCGATTTTGCGCAACTTTGGGCGGATACGAAAAATGCGAATTGGGCGATTTTAACGTTTTCGCTGGTTTTCGGTTTGTCGGCCAATGTGGTACGCGCATTGCGTTGGGAGTTGTTAATCAATCCGTTAGGCTATCATCTCAAACGCTCCAATTTAATTTTTGCGGTTTTGGGCAATTACGCCGTCAATTTTGCGATTCCGCGCGCGGGCGAGATTTGGCGTTGCGCCGCCATTCAACAAAAAGAAAAAATCCCGTTCGCCAAATTATTTGAAACCTTGGTGGTTGACCG
Source organism: Bacteroidia bacterium (assembly GCA_025999115.1). The sequence continues at coordinate 27,087 of BNWW01000008.1, read as the reverse complement.
GATTATGGATTTTTTGCCGGTCGGCTTGTTTGCAGTAGCGGCCATCTTATTGAATCTTCCGGTTTTTTCTCAAAATATTGATTCGTTTCAATTACCGGCTTGGCTGTTTTCGTCCTATCTTTATATCGGAATTTTTGTTTTTGCATTAATAATCATCTGTATATTAATCATTTGGAAAGAAAACAAAATCGTTCAAGCCATCCGTAAATTTCTTCAAAGTTTGAAAAACGACATCCTGCTCATCGGAAAAATGCAACGCAAAATCCGCTTTTTTGTTTACACTTTCGGCATTTGGATTTGCTATTTCCTTTGTTTTTACATTGCTTTTTTTGCTTTTGATTTCACGGAAAATTTGGGCGTGGCGGCGGGTTTGTTTATTTTCGTTTTGGGAAGCATCAGCATGGTGATTCCTTCCAACGGCGGATTGGGACCTTGGCAAGCGGCGGTCGTTTTCGGTTTATGCACCTTTTTGGTTGAGCGCGAACAAGCCATCGTTTTTGCCACAGCCGTCTTCGCATTTCAATCTTTGTGGCAAGTATTGTGCGGATTATTCGGTATTTTCGCACTTTCCATCCGGAAACAACACATCGAACAATCATCTTTAAAAAAATAATATGAGCAACAACATTCAAAATCTCCAACCGACGCAAGTGTGGAAACATTTCTATGCTTTGACACAGATTCCCCGCCCGTCGGGACACAGCGTCGATATTACCGCTTTTATCGAAAATTTCGGTAAACAATTGGGATTGGAAACCTTACGCGATTCGGCCGGCAATATTTGCATTCGCAAACCGGCCACTCCGGGTTATGAAAATCGTCCGACCGTGATTTTGCAATCGCATCTCGATATGGTGCCGCAAAACAATTCCGACACGCCTTTTGATTTCACCAAAGATAAAATTGAAGCCTATATCGACGGCGATTGGGTAAAAGCCCGCGGAACCACTTTGGGAGCCGACAACGGCATCGGCGTAGCTACTACGATGGCGATACTCGAAGCGAAAGACTTGCAACACGGCCCCATCGAAGGCTTGTTTACCACCGACGAAGAAACCGGAATGTATGGCGCTTTGGCCGTTCGCCCCGGCTTTATCAACGGAAAAATCATGTTGAATCTGGATTCGGAATTGGACGGCGAATTGTATATCGGTTGCGCCGGTGGAGCCGATGTTACGGCGCGTTTCCAATATCAAGAGGAAACATGGATTCCGAAAGAAGACATGGCCATGAAAGTATCTTTGACCGGTTTGAAAGGCGGCCACAGTGGCGTGGATATCCATTTAGGTCGCGCCAACGCCAATAAATTACTGTTCCGTTTTCTGAAAGAAGCAGCGGCGGATTACGATATTCGCTTGTCGTCGGTTTCGGGAGGCTCGTTGCGCAACGCAATTCCGCGCGAAGCTTTTGCCGTGATTATTATTGATGGAAAAGAGAAATACAAACAGGTTTTGGAATTGATTTCCGCTTACGAATCGCTTTTCAATCAGGAATTTGCAGAAATCGAAAATCCCATTTCATTCAAAGCGGAACGAATCGACATGACACCTGATTTGAAATTGATTCCGAAAGAGGTGCAACATCGTCTGATTCACGCCATTAACGCTTGTCCGAACAATGTAATCAATTATTTCGCGGCGCTTCCCGATACGGTGGAAACGTCGATTAATATGGCCATCATTCAATCGAGCGAAGGTTTGACGGAAGTAAAATTTTTGGCGCGCAGTTCGTCAGAAAGCAAGAAAAATGCAATTTGCAGCGCCATAGAAAGTGTTTTTGCATTGGCAAAAGCCGATTTTGTGGAAACGAGCAATGGCTATCCGGGGTGGGATCCAAATCCGAAATCACAAGTTTTGAAGGTGATGGAAAAAGTGTTTGAACAGCAACGCGGCCATAAACCCGAAGTAAAAGTGATGCACGCCGGTTTGGAATGTGGTATCATCCTGGCAAGCGTTCTGGGATTGGATACGGTTTCGTTTGGCCCAACTATCAAATTTCCGCATTCGCCGGATGAAAAAACGGAAATCGCGACAGTTCAAAAGTTTTGGGATTATTTAACAGCAATATTAGTAGAAATTTAAAAAAGAAAAGCATGAAAAAGTTCACATTTTTATTGGCGCTTTTGCCGGCATTGTTTACCTCTTGTTTTGAGGGAGATAAGATAATTGAAGAAGTTGGCCCCAACACGTTCTCACAACCCTATCAGGTTTATTGGGATACAAACAAACCCTATTTTTGGAAAGAAGCTTTTGATGATTCGGGACGTTACTACTATTGTTCGATTGAAGAACCCCGATTGACAAAATACATTATGAATAACGGTTTGACAAATGCCTATTTAGAATACGGCCCCGCGGGAACCGACTATCTGGTATTAGCCCCTTTGCCTTTTAGTGATTTTATCATTGATCCAAACAACGGCTATAAATGGGAAGAACACCTAACAGTAGAATTTACAACCGGCTTGATTACTTTTATTTTGAAAATAGACGATCATGATCCGATTGAACCGTTTTATCCTGATTACAAGTTTGTAGTGAAATTTATGTGGTAAAAAAATTAGTTGGGTATTCTGAATTATTTCTCGTAATTTTGGGGCAAATTTCATAAAACAATGGCAAAAAGCAAAACAACGAAAAAAGAAAAAGAGGCGCAACCCTCCCTGTTAAAAGTTTTTTTCACAAGCAATACAACCCATTATATTACCGGCCTCGTTTTGTTGTTCGTAACAGCATATATGGCTCTTGCAATGGTTTCGTTCCTCTTTACCGGAGGAGCCGACCAAAGCAAAATCGAAGGAGTATCGTTTTTCGATGCAGGCCGGATTTCCGGTATCGAAAACTGGACCGGCAAGCGCGGCGCCATTTTGAGTAACCTGTTGCTAAACGAAGGATTCGGCATCTCCACGTTTTTCCTTTTGCTGTTCGTTTTCATCCTTGCGCTCCGCTTGATGAAAGCGCACTATTTCGATTTATTCCGTAATTTCTTGATTTATACTATATTAACTATTTGGTCGTCGGTAACTTTGGCCTTTGCTCTCGGTTCGTTTACCGATACGTTTTATATCGGAGGAAAATCCGGCGGCTTCGTGGCCGACTGGCTGTCCGATAATTTCGGCCTTCCGGGTGCAGCGCTCTTTTTGCTGTTTGTTTTCATCGTTTGGATGATTATTTGCACGGCGAAAACCATTCCGTTCCTCCAACGTTTTTTCAAATCGAATCCCAAAAAGAAAATCGAAAGAGAAGAACCCGATCCGGACAATGACGATGAAACAGAATACGATGAGCCCGAAATCATCATCCCTCCGATAAAAACCAACGATCCACCGAAACGCAAAGTCGTGGTGCAACCGGAAAATACGGACAACGATTTTGTCATCGAAGTCCCCCAAGAAGAGGATAATTACATTCCCGAATCCACACTTCCCGAACCGGAAATCCCCTACCCGCCATTTATCCCAACCGGCGCCGTCGATGCAGAAGAAGACGAATCGCAACGCCTGCTCCAAGAATTGGGCAAATACGACCCCACCGCCGATTTGTCGCATTACGAGCTGCCACCTCTGGACTTGCTGCAACAATACGATGCGTCCGAAACAAAAATCGACTATGCCGAACAAAACGAAAATAAAAACCGGATTATCAACACCTTGAAGAATTACGGAATCAACATCAAAAGCATTAAAGCCACAGTCGGCCCCACAATTACGCTTTACGAAATTGTTCCGGAAGACGGTGTCCGCATTTCAAAAATCCGGAATTTGGAAGATGATATTGCATTGAGTTTGGCCGCCATCGGCATCCGCATCATTGCCCCGATGCCCGGAAAAGGCACCATCGGGATTGAAGTCCCGAACAAAGAACCGAAAATCGTATCCATGTATTCGATTATCGGCTCGAAAAAGTATCAGGAATCACACTTCGATTTGCCGATTGCTTTAGGCAAAACCATTACTAACGAGGTGTTTATGGTCGATCTTTGCAAAATGCCCCACTTGCTGGTCGCCGGCGCCACAGGACAAGGAAAATCGGTCGGTCTGAATGCCGCCATCACTTCCTTATTATATAAAAAACATCCGGCGGAATTGAAATTCGTGTTGGTCGATCCGAAAATGGTGGAATTTAGTATTTATTCGGTGATCGAAAAACATTTTTTGGCCAAGTTGCCCGATTCCGAAAACCCGATTATAACCGACTTTACCAAAGTGATTTACACCTTAAATTCTTTGACGAAAGAAATGGACGACCGCTATGCTTTACTCCAAAAAGCCGGTTCGCGCAACGTAAAAGAATACAACGAAAAATTTGTCAACCGCCGGTTAAACCCGATGAAAGGACATAAATATATGCCTTACATTGTGGTCATTATCGACGAGTTCGGCGATTTGATTATGACGGCCGGCAAAGAAATCGAATTGCCGATTGCCCGCATCGCCCAGAAAGCGCGCGCAGTAGGTATTCACATGATTATCGCAACGCAACGTCCCACCACTAATATTATTACCGGTACCATCAAAGCGAACTTCCCCGCCCGCGTGGCATTCCGTGTAACTTCGATGATCGACTCGCGCACCATTTTAGACGGGCCGGGCGCCAACCAATTAATCGGCCGCGGCGACTTGCTTTTCTTCCAAGGCAGCGACATGACCCGCGTACAATGCGCCTTTGTGGATACGCCCGAAGTAGATAAAATCTCTAAATTCATCGGAAATCAAAACGGTTATCCCTCCGCTTTTGCTCTTCCCGAATACACCGGCGAAGAATCGGAAGATAAACCGGGTTCAGTCGATTTATCGAATCTTGATCCGTTGTTTGACGAAGCCGCCCGTTTGATTGTCATTCAGCAACAAGGTTCAACATCTTTATTGCAACGGAAATTTGAAATCGGCTTCAACCGCGCCGGCCGCTTGATGGACCAATTGGAAGCCGCCAATATCGTGGGACAAGCGCGTGGCAGCAAACCCCGCGAAGTCCTGATTGTAGATGAATATCATTTGGAACAAATTTTAAACAGTTTAAAATCATGAGTAAAATTATCCCCAATCCCATAGAGGGGGCTTTAGCGAAGCAACACTATCAGGAAAGCCACAAATCTGGATGGCCTGCATTCTGCCAAGTCCCCTTTAGGGGATTTGGGGGTAAAAATGCGAATAAGTATTTCTTGATATTATTGTTTTCTGCGTTTTTCTGCCTTCAACCCGCAACGGCGCAAAACAAAAAAGCCAAAGAATATTTGGATAAATCGTCGGAAGCCTTCGCCAACACAAACGGTTTGGCAGCACATTTCACGATGCAGGTAAAAGATGTGGCGCACAAAATTTCCGAAAGTTTTGAAGGCGACTTCGATTTGAAAGGCGCTAAATTCCATTTGAACACGCCCGATTTGGAAACATGGTTCGACGGCAAAACACAATGGGCGCTGCAAAAAGAGGCCGACGAAGTGAGCATAACCGAACCGTCGCCCGAAGAAATCCAAGCCGTCAATCCGGCCGCGATTCTGTCGCTCTACAAACAAAATTGCAAGTACAAATATTTGAGCGAAAAGAAAAACACCAAAGGCCGTGCGGTTCACGAAATCGAATTGATTCCGCAGGCCAAAAACGGCGAAATCAGTAAAATTGTGTTGCAAATCGGCTCCACCGGTTATCTGCCGATAAAAATTCACATCACGTATAAAAACAAATTGGAAAACATCATTCATATTACGCAATACCAAAAGCAAGCGAATTTGCCCGACAGCCGCTTTGTTTTCGATGCAAAGAAATATCCGAATGTAGAAGTCGTCGATTTGCGATAAAAAACATGGGAAAGAACAAACTGCAAAAATTTGTCGACATGAGCCAATTTCCTCATGTGTTTCAATATCCTTTTTCCGTTTTGCAGGAGAAGGGTTTTAAAATGAAAGGCCGCTGGAACGAACTGTTTTTCAAAAATAACCGGCCTGTCGTGCTGGAATTGGGATGCGGCAAAGGCGAATACACCGTAGGGTTGGCAAAACTGTTTCCCGGAAAAAACTTTATCGGAATCGACATCAAAGGCGCCCGGATGTGGACAGGCGCCAAACAAGCATCGGAAGAAAATTTAACGAATGTCGCTTTTCTCCGTACACATATCGAACTCGTCAATCAATTCTTTGCCACCGGCGAAATTTCCGAAATTTGGATTACTTTCCCCGACCCGCAAATGAATAAAACCAATAAACGAATGACTTCCTCGCGTTTTATGCGCCTATATCGCGAAATCCTCAACGACCAAGGACTCATCCACCTCAAAACCGACAGTCATTTTATGTTTACTTACACCAATGAAATGATTCGCGCCAATCAATTTCCAGTTTTGGTACAGACCAACGATTTGTATCACAGCAACTTGGCTGATGAAATTTTATCCATTCAAACGTTTTACGAACAACAATGGCTCGCTCGCGGATTGACCATCAAATACATCCGTTTCATTTGTGAACCGCGCGAAACTTATTTCGAACCGGATACGGAAATCGAACACGATACTTATCGAAGTTTCAATCGCCGGCATTCCCTAACACCTTCTCCCGTATGAATAAACACCGTATAATATTAATCGTTTTTGTGTTATTGGGAACCGTCGCATCGCACGCGCAATTCCAATTCGGAGTAAAAGCGGGAATGAATAATTCCAAGGCTACGCTCAACGGACTTTATGCGCAGCAATTGCGTGTGGAAGATTTTTTCGGCTTCCAAGCGGGACCCATCATTGAATATGTTACGCCCTCGCCCGGCCTGCGGATGGGTTTCGATTTGGCCGTTTTGTATTCGATGGAAGGATTCAAATTAGCCGGCGCCACCCTCGAAAATTTTGAAACACAAGCCCAAAGCTATCAGGCCAATTCGCTGTTGATTCCGCTCAACCTGAAAGCCAAATTGCTTGTCAAAGAATGGGGTTTATATGTAACGGCCGGCCCTTACGCCCGCTTCCCTTTGAATCGCAATTTGGAACAGCAATACGAAACCCAAACTTTCGGTTGCGGATTGAATGGTAGCGTCGGACTTCAACTCGGCCGGCATTTCCAAATCGGCCTCAATTACCAATTGAGTTTGACGGACGATTACAGCAAACTTAAATTGCTCACAGTGGGCGATATACCCGATTATATTTCCGAAATCAACGGACGAGCCGTCGACCGCACCATTTCCATCACTTATTTCTTTTAAAATGTTTGTTGAAATCATTCTGCCTGTTCCTTTGGCCGACCGGTTTACTTACCAAGTTCCTCCGGAAATGGAAAACCAAATCGCTGTCGGCAGTGTGGTGGATGTCGGTTTCGGAAAAAACAAACATTATTCGGGTTTGGTGGCGGCTATTCGGAACGAAGCGCCCGAAAACATCGAAAATATCAAACCGGTAAGCGAAATAATCAGTTCGGAACCCATTATCCGTGCTTCACAAATTCCTTTTTGGGAATGGATTGCCCGCTATTACCTTTGTAAATTGGGCGAAGTATCGCGAAACGTATTGCCGGCCGTGATTCGCTCGAAAGAAAAGCCGGTCAAACGGCCGCGCCGCAGTAAATCCGAATCATCAGGAGCAACGATCGAAGCGCTTCATGTTTTGAACGATTTGCAGCAACAAGCTCATAATCAAATCATTGAACAATGGAAAACGAAAGACGTTTGCCTGTTGCACGGCGTTACCTCTTCCGGTAAAACCGAAATTTACACGCATCTGATTCAACCGGTCATTCAATCGGGAAAACAAGTGTTGTATCTCTTGCCCGAAATTGCGCTCACTTCACAATTAACCGAGCGGCTCCGGCGCTTTTTCGGCGAACAACTCTGCGTTTTTCATTCCAAAATCAGCGATAAGGAACGGATTCGTATTTGGAACCGGATGTTGAGCGACGGGAGTTATCCGCTAATTTTGGGCGTTCGCTCTTCTATCTTTTTACCTTTCAATAATTTAGGATTAATTATTGTAGACGAAGAACATGAAACAAGTTACAAACAACAAGACCCGGCGCCTCGCTACCATGCCCGCAATGCCGCCTTGGTTTTAGCGAAAATGCACGGAGCCAAAACGGTATTGGGAAGCGCCACGCCGTCGATTGAATCGTTTTACAACGCGCAAAACGGAAAATACGGTTATGTCGCTCTGAACAAACGGTTTGAAACTACGGAATTGCCGCTTGTCATTCCGGTGGATGTGAAAGAATTACGGCGCAAAAAGCAAATGAAAAGCATTTTTTCACCCCTGTTAATCGAACGAATGCAGGCGGTTTTAGCGCAAGGCGAACAAATATTATTATTCCAAAATCGCCGCGGATTTGCACTTTCGTTGGTTTGTCCCACTTGCGACTGGACACCCAAATGCCGTTATTGCGACATTAGCCTCACACACCACAAGCAAACCCGGCAACTAACTTGTCATTATTGCGGACGAAACTATCCCTTACCTCCCGTTTGCCCCGAATGTGGCCACAACGAATTGAAATCGTTGGGTTACGGCACCGAAAAAGTAGAAGAAGAAATCCGCGCATTATTTCCCGATATTGCCGTCGCCCGCTTGGATACCGACAATGCCAAAACACAAAAATCGACCGAAGAAATTTTATCCCGATTCGCTTCAGGAGAAGCCCGGATATTAATCGGCACTCAATTGATTTCCAAAGGATTGGATTTCGACAATGTCAGTTTAGTCGGCATTCTCAACGCCGATTCGCTGATGAATTTTCCCGATTTCCGGGCGCACGAACGCGCGTATCAATTACTTTCGCAAGTAGCGGGACGAGCCGGACGGCGCAAAAAACAAGGCGAAGTCATCTTGCAAACTTCGCATCCCGAACATCCGCTCATTCAAACGGTTCTAAATCATGATTATACAGGAATGTACACCTTGCAAACGGAAGAACGCGCGCTGTTTCATTACCCGCCTTTTTTCCGTCTTATCAGCATTCAATTAAAACACCGGAAAGAAGAAATTGTGCATTCTGCCGCCCACGAATATGCTAATTTGTTACGTGAACGATTGGGCGACCGCGTTCTCGGCCCCGAAAAGCCGGTTGTGGGGAAAATTCAAAATGTATATCTCCGCAAAATTATCCTGAAAATCGAAGTTTCCGCCTCATCGAACGCTTTACGGGAAATTTTAGAACAAACACAAAACCATTTGCGACAACAGGAAAACTATCGCTACGTGCTACTCCAATTGGATGTGGACGCCATGTAAAAATCAATTAAGCATATCGTACAATTTTCGTTGTAATTCCTTACGAGCAAAGAAAATACGACTTTTTATCGTTCCCAAAGGAAGGCTCAATCGTTGAGCAATTTCATTGTATTGATAGCCTGCCAAAAAGAGAGAAAAAGGCACCTTTAAATCGCCGTTCAAACGATGAATCGCTTGATTGATTTCTTTGATGGTATAGGCGCTGTCGGGCGAATCAAAACCCGAATCTTGCGAAAGATTCAAATGGTAAAAATCCCCGCTTAAATCCAGTACCGTTTGATGACGAACAATCCGGCGATAATTGTTAATGAAGCAATTTCGCATGATTGTCAGCATCCATCCTTTAAAATTAACATTGTCCACATATTTGTCCTCATTATCGAGGGCTTTCAAGGTAGTTTCCTGTAATAAATCGCAGGCTTCGTTTCGGTCACCGGTAAGCATCAAAGCAAAGTTAAACATATTGCTTTGCATATTTACCACACTCTCTTGGAATTGTGTTGATTTCATAAATAGTTTATTTAGTGTGTATCTTATTGACTTAGTAACACAAATTTAACGAAGCTAAAAGCTTGCATCAAGTTTTTCGAGCGCTAATTTCAGTTTGTAACCGAAACTTATTTGGTTTGTAATATTTCTATGTCATTTGTAACAATTTTAAAAATCACAGTCGGCAAATTCGTATTTTTTTGTCATTTCGGGATTACATTCGGGTTTTTATCCTATCTTTGTAGCCGAAAATATTCAAGTGCATTTCCGTAAAATAAAAGCATGGCTAAACGGTCCGATTCATCGGTTTTTTGGAAGAAAGTTCGATTCAAATACAAACTTTCGTTTTTGAATGAAAATACCCTCGAAGAAGTATTTTCATTTCGTTTATCGTTGCTGTCGGGATTTTGGGCGGTTTCGGCGTTTGCCATCATGCTGATTACACTCACTTCCATTGTCATTATCAATACGCCGATTCGCAACTATTTGCCCGGCTATATGGATATTGAAATCCGTAACACAATGATTCAAAACGCATTAAGAACCGATTCATTGGAACGGATCATCGCAATTCAAACGCAATACATCGATAATATCGGTGGTATTTTGCGCGGCAACAGTCCAATTGCTCAAATCACGCAGCCCGATACGCTTTCAAAAGCCATTAGCATCGAAGACTTACAAAAATCGAAACAAATGGAAACGTTTATCCGAAATTACGAAGAAAACCATCCGAAAAAGAAATGAAGAAGCGACAAATAGTAATTTTAGGTTCGACCGGTTCGATTGGTACGCAGGCGCTGGATGTGATTCGCCAACATTCCGATTGTTTAGAAGTGTATGCTTTAACGGCTAATAATCAGGTGGATTTGCTGATTCGGCAAGCGCGGGAATTTTTGCCCGACACGGTAGTTATCGCCAACGAAGCGTATTATTCAACCGTGAAGGAGGCGTTGAGCGATTTGCCTATAAAAGTACGCGCCGGTGCGGAATCCATCAATTATTTGGTTGAAAGTGAGCCGATTGATATGGTTCTTACAGCGATGGTCGGTTATTCGGGTCTGCAACCTACGATTCACGCCATTCGCGCGGGAAAAGCCATTGCATTAGCCAACAAAGAAACGTTAGTCATTGCAGGAGAATTGATTACGAAATTAGCGTTGGAACATCGAACGCCGCTTTTGCCGGTCGATTCCGAACATTCGGCGATTTTCCAATGTCTGGCCGGCGAACAAAACAATCCGATTGACAAGATTTTATTGACGGCTTCGGGTGGCCCGTTCCGCACATTTTCGCCGGAACAATTGAAAGACGTTACCAAAAACGAAGCCCTGAAGCATCCCAATTGGAATATGGGCGCGAAAGTAACCATTGATTCAGCCAGTTTGATGAACAAAGGTTTTGAGATGATTGAAGCGCATTGGCTGTTTGATGTGCAACCCGAACAAATCAAGGTACTGGTTCATCCTCAATCGATTATCCATTCGATGGTGCAATTCAAAGATACATCCGTGAAGGCGCAATTGGGAATGCCCGATATGCGTGTGCCGATTCAATATGCGCTTACCTATCCGCACCGGATGCCCTCTAATTTTGAAATTTTAGATTTCACAAAATACAATCAACTCACATTTGAAGAACCCGATACGAAACGGTTCCGCAATCTCGAATTTGCGTTTGAAGCCATTCGGCGAGGCGGAAACAGCCCTTGCATCCTCAACGCGGCCAACGAAATTGTGGTGGCGGCGTTTTTACAAGACCGCATCGGATTTCTCGAAATGAGCGAAATAATCGAAAAAACAATGGTGGCAGTTCCGTTTGTCGCTTCGGCCGATTTGGAAACCTACATCCAAACCAACGAAGAAGCCCGCGCTATCGCCACCCAACTCATAACTCATAACTCATAATTTATAATTCATAACTCAAAAAAATGGAAGCCTTTTTAATAAAAGCATTGCAATTAATTCTCTGTCTATCGATTTTAGTTATCGTACATGAATGCGGGCATTTTTTGTTCGCCCGAATATTTAAAGTCAGAGTTGAAAAATTCTATCTGTTTTTCAATCCGTGGTTTAGCCTGTTTAAATTCAAACCGAAAAACAGCGAAACGGAATATGGAATCGGTTGGTTGCCGTTCGGCGGTTACGTGAAAATTGCCGGTATGATCGACGAAAGCATGGACAAAGAAGCCTTGAAACAACCTGCACAACCTTGGGAATTTCGCACGAAACCCGCTTGGCAACGCCTTCTGATTATGGTAGGCGGCGTGTTGATGAATTTTCTGCTGGCTTTTTTCATCTATTCGATGATTGTTTTGGCTTGGGGCGACAATTACATTCCCATTCAAAAAACGCCCTTGTATTTCAGCGAAGTCGCTCACAATGCCGGATTTGAAGACGGCGACAAAATTTTAGCGGCCGACGGAAAGGCATTGACCCGTTACGACGATTTGGATTTATTTCGTGTGATTGATGCTAAAACAATTACCATTGTTCGCAACGAACAGGAAATAACTTTAACCTTGCCGGAAGACTTTAAAACGCAATTCATGGCATCGAAAATGCCGTTTGCCGATATAGTTCCTGCAGCGATTGACAGCGTTATTCCCGGAAGCCGCGCAGAGCAAGCCGGATTAATCGCCGGCGATACGATTTTTGAAGCGGCAGGCGTGAAAACCGGCGCGTTCGGTATTTTATCGTCCGTTTTATCGAAACACAAAGACGAAGTGGTCGGATTAAGCCTTGTCCGCGAAGGCGATACGATCCATGTTTTAGCTCACGTGGACGAAAAAGGGAAATTGGGCATCGCCGGCAAACCACGTTCGTTGATTACGGTTTCCGACCAATACACCTTTTTTGCATCGATTCCGGCAGGGATTCAATTGGGATTCAGGAAATTATCATTTTATGTCTTGCAATTGAAACTGATGTTCAGCAAAGCGGGCATTCAAAATATCGGCGGATTCGGCGCCATCGGCAGTCTGTTTCCCGACAGTTGGGATTGGGGTTCGTTTTGGTCGCTGACGGCTTTGTTTTCGATTATGTTGGGCGTGATGAACTTGTTACCGATTCCCGCGTTGGATGGAGGACACGTATTATTCCTTTTGTATGAAATAGTTACCGGTCGCCAACCCAGCGAAAGGTTTTTGGAATACGCCCAATATGCGGGAATGATTTTACTTTTAGCTTTGCTGATTTATGCCAATGGGATGGATGTAATTCGCGCTTTTTTCAGTAAATGATCACACATCGTAAAGCTAAAAACAGGATGAAAAAGAAGGGCGATTTTCAATATTTCTTATTGAAATCAGTATGGATATTATTGTCGCTCATACCCTTACGGATTATGTATGTATTAGCCGACGGCTTGTATTATCTTTTGTATTACGTTTTGAAATATCGCCGGCCGGTTACGCACAAAAATTTATCGGAATCGTTTCCCGAAAAAAGCGAAGCGGAAATCACACAGATTGAAAAACGTTTTTACCGCTTTCTGGTCGATACGTTTTTTGAAACCTGCAAATTGGCGACTCTATCACATAAACAAATCGGTAAACGAATGAAATTCAACAATGTAGAGGAAGTAAACGCCGATTTGAACAACGGAAAATCCGTTTCACTCTATGTGGGACATTACGGCAGTTGGGAATGGTACAGCTCGATGACCTTGTATTTCTCGCCGGAAGCCATTCGCGGACAAGTCTATCAAGCGCTTCACAACCGGACAACCGACCGTTTGATGTTAAGTAATCGTAAACGACTGGGAGTAAACAACATCGAGATGCACGAAACCTTGCGATGGATTCATAAATACCATCAGGAAGGAAAAGTTACGGTTACCGGTTACATCGCCGACCAATCGCCGAGCCGGCATCAAATTCAGCATTACGTGCAATTTTTAAATCATTGCGTTCCCGCATTGACCGGCACTGAAAAAATCACGAAAAAATACAATTTTTCGGTTTTCTATCTGGATGTAAAGCGCGTAAAAAGAGGATATTACGAGGCCACTTTTGTGAGGATGCACGACAATCCGCAAGCCTTGCCGAATTTCCAATTGACCGATTTGTTCTATCAATACTTGGAAAAAAATATCCGGCGACAACCAGAACTGTATTTATGGACACATAAACGCTTTAAATTTGCAAAATAATGTTTACCTTTGTAAATGATTGATAAAATAGATATGACAACCTCTTCGGAACAAACGCAAAAACCGTTTCCCAAATTTGACCGGCGTATTTTCTGGGACGTAAATTTTGATAAATTGGATTACGATAATCGGGCTGATTTTATCATTGAGCGGGTGTTTGATCGGGGCGATGTGGAAGATATTCGGCAGTGCAGACATTATTATGGAGATAAAAAAATCGAGAATACTATTTTATCTGCAAAATTTTTAATGGAACACCGAATGTATTTGGCTTCCGCGATTATAGAACAACCTATTAACAATTTCAGATGTTACAAACTCAGACAATTGAATCCGGAACTTTATCCATATTAGAAACACTGATGGATATGCCTGAACTTCAATCGTTTAATTTGGTTGGGGGAACTGCTCTTGCCTTAAAGTACGGACATCGAATATCAATTGATTTGGATTTATTTACAACTGAAGATTTTGAGCATCAACCCATTATAGCAGCATTACAAAATAAATTCGGCGAAGTTTTCCGATACGATGGAGAGTTTTCCAAATGGGGAATTTTTTGTTATATCGAAAACGTAAAAATTGATTTGGTATATTATCCTTTCGACATGATTGCTCCTATTATGACTATAGGTAAAGTCCGGCTGTATGATGACAAGGATTTGTGCGCTATGAAAATTCAAGCAATTTTGGGAAGAGGGAAAAAGAAAGATTTTTATGATATTTATGAACTTTTGCAACAATATAGTTTAAGCGATATTATTGATTTTCATAAAACGAAATACCCAAGCAATCGTTTGTTAATTGGCATACCGCAAGCAATTGTCTATTTTAAGGATGCCGACGAATCGGACAATCCTATTATTTTGAAAGAAATTTCATGGAGCGATATAAAATACGAAATTCAAAAAGCCGTGCGAGAATACCTGAGTTAAAAATAAATCTAATCTAAATAGTATACTCGAATGAAAAAAATCGCCGCTATCACAATGGCCAGAAACGATGAGTTCTTTCTGAATAAATGGATAAACTACTACGGCGCTCTATTGGGCGAGGAAAATTTATATATTTATCTCGACGGGGAAGATCAACCGATACCTGCACAAGCCGGGAAAGCGCATATTTTTCATGTGAAACGGGTTGTGGAACAGGTAGTTAAGGCTGAAAAACGACGTTTACGCTATTTGTCCGAACGGGCGGCGGAATTATTTAAAACGTATGATTTGATTATCGGTTGCGATGCCGACGAGTTTTTAGCAATAGACCCGAAATTGGGTAAAAATTTGGTTGAATATCTTTCCGAAATTCAAATTAAAACTTCCGTTTCAGGCTTGGGCTTGGATGTCGGTCAAAACAAAAATTGTGAGTCGCAATTGGATGGAAATCAACCGTTTTTAGCGCAAAGAAGTTATGCCTTCGTATCGGCGCGATATACGAAACCGAATGTGATTGCAAGGCCGGTACGTTGGGGTTCGGGCTTCCACAGAATCAAGAAACATACTTTCAAAATCGACAAAAATCTCTATCTATTTCATTTCGGTTCGATTGATTATCAGATGATTAGCGAAAAAATACAAAACAAGGAATTGGTAGCAACCGGCCGGAAACGTCATCTGAATAAACGGTTTCGGACTATCAATTTTATTACTCAAAAGAAAGCCAAAGACGGTGAAAAATATTTCCCGATCGTCCGTTTCCTGCAAACCGTGATTCGCCCGGTATATGCATGGAATAAACCGGCCATGCTGGGTTGGAAGCTGATTATTGAACTTCCGGAACGATTTAAAAATATTGTATAGATTTCAATATGGAAAATACTAAACTTATATCGGTTATCATCCCCTGCTTCAACGGCGAAAAATACATCGCCCAATGTATTGAAAATGTGTTGGATCAAACATATAAGCACTTGGAAATCATTGTAATAAATGATGGTTCAACAGACAAATCAGCAGAAATTGCAGAAAAATATTCGGATAAAATTAAAATCGTTCATCAGAAAAACAGCGGATTAGCCGCTTCGCGTAATGTTGGAATCGACACTGCCACAGGAGAATATATTCATTTTCTCGATGTGGACGATTGGTTGAATTTGCAATATTACGAAGAAATGATGAAAGCCGTTTCGTTGACCAACGCGGATATTGCTGTGGGCGGAGTAATTAACGAAATTCGCCAAAAACGCACGCAGATCTATGAAATTCAGAATATTGCAATGACCATTGAAGATAAACTTTCCATAACCAATGTCGGTAAATACGGTTACGCTTGGCGTTATTTATTTAATATTAATTTTCTGAAAATAAATAACTTACGATTTGAAGAAGGGCGATTAATCGAAGATTTGGCATTTTCATTGCAAGCCGTTTATTGGGCAAATAAAATCGTAAGCGTTCCCAACGCGATTTATACTTACAAATGGCGCGAAAATTCGATTATGAGTAATCGAAACAAAGCCTTCAAACGCAAACGGCACGAGGATTGGAAACACGCCAAGGAAGTCCGGCGACAATTTGCGGAAGCGCACTATTTCACGATTCCCGATGTACCGACCGAAGGCTTCGGCGCCAAAATCGTCAAGTGGTTTGCCTGATAATGTAGGCGTAAAAAGATTGATTGGAATAACTTTTCACAACACGTAATTTATGAACCGGAATTAGGCTGCAATGCCGCTCCCATTCTTCCGGCGTATAAGTTTCTTTCACAGCCAATTCCAAGCGATGCACGTCTATATCGTTGATAATCTCACAATTCAGATGCTTGCAATCGGCTCTTTTTACAATTTCATTAAACAGAATTTGAAACCAGAAATAATGAGGCGCTTTACTTTCCTTCTGCCAAAAATCGAATAAAATATCCCGGATGATCTCCAAAAGCGGATCATTTTTCTTTGAAACAATAAAACTGTTCAGCGAATTTACCTTAAATCGTTTACTCCAATAAAAATAGTCGTGATAATATTTTACCCATTGTTTTTCGTCAGGCGGCGGCGTAGCAGTACGCTGATAAAGGAAAAAATCTTTTTTCAATAAATTTTCATCTATTTTTCCCGTCAGCAAAATTTTTGCATCCAGCCAAACACCACCATAAACCGTGAGTAAACACATTCGCAAAAGATCGGAAAAATGCGCCATTTCATATCCATGATTGGTTTTTAAATAGGTAAAATCAGGTAAATCCACGTAATCCGATATCGTTTCTTTCGTTAATCTGATGATTTTGTAATCCGACATATACCTGTCTACCGAATCAAAACAAGCTTGAATGACCGGCGGAATATTGTTTTCAAAACCCTGATACCAAAGCTGCCATATAATTTTTTCCGTTCCTAAATTTTGCTTCGGTTGAATATCCCAATGCGGCAGTTTATTTTCAAAATAAGGCTGTATATAATTAATATTCAAATAATTAGCAACTTTATTTTGTCGTCGAATGGTCTTATTAACTCTGAAAGAAAAAAACATAACTATTTTATTTTAAATGTAAATCAGATAACTTTCTTTTGGAATACTAAAAGTTTTCCAAATAGATACCATCGCACTTTTCCATCTTGTTCAATTCGTTTTTTAAGAAAAGGAATACCCAAAGATTTGTATTGAAACGACTGCCGGCCGCCGCCTTTGATATTGAGATGATGACGTTCAGCAAAATCGACACAAAATTTTTCGGCATGCCGATAATCTTTATTCCGCTTTTTGTGTATGGCTTTGCTTTTTGATGTTAATATGGAACCGGAACGATGCCGGTAATAATAAACGGCGTCCGGCACGGAAACAATTCTGTTTGCCCAATAAACGGCTTGTAACGAAAACACCAAATCTTCAATCAATCGTCCCACTTCAAATATCAGATTGTTATCGCGAAGAAGTTGTGTACGAAATAGATAGCGCCAACAAAAACCCATATTATCCACATTGGACAAGCGGATTTTGTCGTCGGCATTACTTACTAACAATTGATGCCGGTAGAGAAAGGTTTGCATCGGCATTCGTTCGTTTTCGATACCGCTACAAGCTATATCCGCATTGGTCGCAAGAGCTGCTTGCAACATTTTTTCATAATATTCGAGGTTCAACCAATCATCCACATCTAAGAAATGAATATAATCGCCTGTGGCGTTGACAATTCCTGCATTTCGTGCGGCTGATAATCCCTGATTCGACTGATTGATGAGACATACATCATATTGCCGGGCTATAGCTTCGGAATTATCGGTCGAACCGTCATTTACAACAATGATTTCCAAATGTTTATATGTTTGAAAAAGTAAATTGTCAAGTGCTTGCGCCAAGTATTTTTCACCGTTGTAAACCGGAACGATAACCGAAATAACAGTCTTTTCTTGCATTGATTAGATGAATTTATTGTTTAACGTATTTGTCGTTCCTTATCTCCTCCATGATAAATTTACTGACATTTAGTGCGGAATCACCGGTTTCG
Source organism: Bacteroidia bacterium (assembly GCA_025999115.1). The sequence goes on along the minus strand of BNWW01000008.1, from coordinate 8,806 downwards.
CAGGAAACAAGCGCCTGTTTTTCAAATTTTTCCAAGTCATCGACAAATTTATTTTCATCAAAATGTAGTATGTTTTCAATCAATTGCTCACTACTGTCTGCAAATGGGAACGGTAATGTTCGAATATCAAGATAAGTACCTCTATCATAAGTTTTAGTGTCTGTTGCAAAGATAAAACAAGGCCGTTTAGTCAGCATAAAATCAAACATAACAGAAGAATAATCGGTAATCAAAATCGAAGCAATATGCAACAACTCCTGTATGTCGGGATAAGGGGTTACATCCACCATCCATTCGGGGTCGAAATCAAAAACTTTGCTCACATCGTTCATACAGGGATGTAAACGAATAAACAAACGCCAATTTTCACCGTATTTTGTCGTTAAACAGTCACGTAACCGGTTGGTATCCAAATCAAAATGAAAATTTTGACTGTTTGTCCGGAATGTAGGACAAAAAAGTATGATTTTCATATTTTTTTCTATCCCGTAATAAGAAAAAATTTTGTCTTTATTTGCTTGATTATCAGTAAAAAAAATATCATTACGCGGCATACCTGTTTCCAAAATGCGTCCGGAAAACCAAAACGTTTGTTTGATTGTACCTGTATGATATTGTGATCCCGACAACATAATATCGCTCTGTGCCGAATCATCAATGGCTTTCTTTAAATAGCCGGGATGCAAACAATCAACCACATCTTTTTCAATTTTTTTCATGGCCGTGCCGTGCCATGTCTGAATATAAATTTGTTCTTTCTGTTTATTCAACAAAGGCACACAAAAGTCAAAATGCGTATTGTGAATGATTATACGGGCTGTTGTTGCAACAAAATAATATTTCCAAGATGCCAAAACCACTATTTTGATGCGACTATCCACTTCTTGAGGAACATTTTTGCGCCGGAAAGCCCAATAGATTTCAACCTCACCGGGATAATATTTCAATAAGGCATCGGTAATCGCTTTAGGATTGCATCCGTAATTGGTACCATCCATACTGATAGCTAACAACCTGTTTGGATGTACTTTATGATATTTTGTGAAAAAATATTTATAGATAAAATATTTTGTTCGATAATGTAGTTGAGTAAATTTATTCATTTCGTATTATACAGTAAATTAAAAGGTACAAAGATAATAAATTTATCATAAATCATTCGTTTTTCGGCAAAATGCGTATCTTCTGAAAATATTTAAAGGAAATTTTACTACTTTTGCAAAAAAAATCATACAATCATGTCGGAAAAGAAAGTAAGAGTTCGTTTTGCACCCAGTCCCACCGGCCCGCTCCACACCGGCGGCGTTCGCACGGCTTTATACAATTATTTATTCGCTAAAAAACACGACGGCGATTTTATTCTCCGTATCGAAGATACCGATTCGGGACGTTTTGTGCCGGGCGCGGAAAACTATATCGTGGAAGCTTTTGATTGGCTGGGCATTACGTTTACCGAAGGTGTCCATATCGGCGGACCTTACGGACCGTATCGCCAATCGGAACGAAAAGAAATTTATAAACAATACGTCAATCATCTATTAGACAACGGTTTGGCTTATATCGCCTTCGATACACCCGAAGAGTTGGACGCCAAACGCAAAGAAATCCCGAATTTCCAATACGACGCCTCTACGCGCCTCTCGATGACCAATTCGCTGACTTTATCGAAAGAAGAAACCGAAAATCGCATCTCCAATGGCGTGCAATATGTGGTACGCATCCAAATCGAACCCGGTCAACCCATTACCGTTAATGATTTGATTCGCGGCGAAGTAAGTGTAAATTCTTCTATATTAGACGATAAAGTATTGTATAAATCGGCCGACGAATTACCGACTTATCATTTGGCCAATATCGTGGACGATCATTTGATGGAAGTTTCGCACGTGATTCGCGGCGAAGAATGGCTCCCGTCCGCTCCGCTTCATGTTATTCTGTATCAATATCTTGGATGGAAAGATACGATGCCGCAATTCGCCCACCTGCCTTTATTATTGAAACCCGAAGGCAACGGCAAATTGAGCAAACGCGACGGCGACCGCTTGGGATTTCCTGTTTTTCCGTTGGAATGGCACGACCCGAAAAGCGGCGAAATTTCGTCGGGCTATCGCGAGAAAGGGTATTTGCCCGAAGCGGTGATTAATTTTCTGGCTCTCTTGGGTTGGAGTCCGGGCGACGACGTCGAAATCATGGATTTGGAAGACCTGATTCTCCGTTTTTCTTTGGAAAAATGTAGCAAAAGCGGCGCCAAATTCGATTACAAAAAAGGCGAATGGTTCAACCATCAATACATTCAACGGAAATCCGACCAAGCAATAGCCGAATTGTTTCTGGACTCTTTGGCACACCAACAACCCGCTCCGGTTTACGAACCCTATCAAATTACGCAAGTACCGACATTCGATAATTCGATTTTCTACGAAATCGCTCAAAAAGCGTATGAAAATCCGCAATTCTTTGATAAAATAGTGAAAATCATCGGTTTGGTGAAAGAACGAATTAATCTCATCGAAGAATTATGGGATCAAACGGAATATTTTTTCTTGGAGCCGATTCATTACGACGAAAAAATGGTGCAAAAACGTTGGAAAGCCGAATCGCCCGCACAACTAACCGAATTAATCCAAATCTTGGTATCAATTTCCGATTTTACAGCCAAACCCACTGAAGAGATTGTCATTCCTTGGATTGAATCAAAAGGCTATTCGATGGGCGGAGTGATGAACGCTTTCCGCTTGGCTCTGGTGGGCGAATCGAAAGGACCGCACATCTTCGACATCACAGAAATACTTGGAAAAGAAGAAGTTATCACACGTATTAAAAACGCCATCGAACAATTGAAATGAGTGATTTAATCACAGCCCTGTCGGTTTTGGCACTCCAAGCGCTTTCGCTTTTCAACAAAAAAGCCCGCTTGCTGCTACAAGGCCAGAAAAAAACGTTTCGGATGTTGAGGGAACAACGAAATCCGGAAGATGTGTATATCTGGTTTCATGCCGCTTCGTTGGGCGATTTTGAACAAGGACGTCCTCTGATTGAAAAAATCAAAAAAGAACAGCCCGGATATAAAATCCTGCTCACGTTTTTTTCGCCCACGACTTACGAAGCCCATCAAAACTATGCAGCGGCCGATTTGATCGGCTATCTTCCGTTCGACCAAAACCGGAATGTGCTGAAATTCTTGGATTTAGTGCAACCGACAATAGCCGTTTTTATCAACAAACCCTTGGGCGTGAATTTTTCCGAAGAATTGCATTATCGAAAAATACCGGCATTCATCGTGTCGGCGATATTCAACGCCAAACAAGCCTATTTCAATTGGTACGGTTTTGAATGGCGCTATGTATTAGACAATTACACGCATATTTTTGTTCAGGACGAACCGTCGCGACTCTTGTTGGAACAAAACGGTTTTCACGCACTTTCGGTCAGTGGCGATACCCGTTTTGACCGCGTATATGAAATTTACGAGCAACGAAAACATCTTCCGCTGATTGACCAATTTTTACATTCGGGCGAAAACGAAAAAGCAATGGCGATAGTTGCCGGCAATACTTGGCCGAAAGACGAAGATTTGCTGTTTACTTATTTCAATCAAACGCCCAATATCAAATTGATTATTGTTCCTCACGAGATGACGGCCGAACGGTTTGCCGAAATTCGCGTCCAATCGGAACGGCCGACATTATTGTATTCACAAACCTTGAAATCGAATATCCAATCGGCCGATTGCCTGATTATCGACTGTTTCGGCCTTTTGTCGTCGCTCTATCGTTACGGCGATTTAGCATTTGTGGGGGGTGGATTCAATGCCGGCGTTCACAACATTTTGGAAGCATCGGTATTCGGTATTCCGGTTTTATTCGGCCCCAATTACCGGCAATCGAAAGAAGCGATAGATATGATGACGACCGGTGGCGGCATTTCCGTAACAGACATCGACGAAATGAAACGAGCAATGAATGCTTTGTTGTCGTATCCCAAATATAAATCGGATATAAGCGAAAAAGCCAAACGATTTGTCGTTGAACACCTTGGAGCAACAGAGCGCGTTTATTCGCATCTGCAGGCTTTGAATGTATTCTCCCCAACCCCTAAGGGAGAGTAAAGACCATGCGATTGAAAAAAGTACTGCGGCCAAGTTCCCCTTTAGGGGATTTAGGGGTAGGTAAAACTCAAATAATTTCCATCAACATCACCATCGCATTATTGCAAGTGCGAAAGATATTATTTTCACGGTTTTTAGAAAATTGAAATTTCCGTGAACAAATTAAATCGCCGTAAGTTACTGCAATCCAAACGGTTCCGACCGGTTTTTCGGGCGTTCCGCCGTCCGGCCCTGCAATTCCGGAAGTAGCCATGGCGCAATCGGAATGAAAAATTTGTTGGGCGCCGCGTGCCATCTGCTCCACCGTTTCACGGCTTACGGCACCATAATTATTTATATCACAACGGCTTACATTCAGAATTTCGGCTTTGGCATCATTGGAATACGACACTACCCCACCCTTGAAATATTGCGAGCAACCGGGAATGGCTGTAAATAAAGAGGCTAATTTTCCGCCGGTGCAACTTTCGGCTACGCTTAATGTTAAATTTTTATTTTTCAGGATTTTATCCAACGTTAATTCCATGCTTTGGTCTTCTTCCGAAACGATATTTTCGTCCAAAAGTGCAAGGAGTTTTTCGCGTTGAGCATCCATTTCTTGTGTTAAAACGGCTTTATTGTCGCTTCGTCCACTCAATCGCAAGCGAATTAAGCCCGAAGTCGGCAGGTAGGCCAATTGGATGTGGGCGGGCAAACCGGTTTCAAACGCATCCAGAAACATGGCCAATAGCGATTCGGTGTAATTTTTCACCCAAAACGTTTGATGTTGAATCGAACCGGAAATCACAAAATGCTTTTGCAAACGAGGAATGATTTCATTCTCCATGGCCCATTTCATCTCGTAGGGAACGCCGGGCATCGACACCAAGACTTTTCCGTCGCGCTCAAACCAGGTAAGCGGCGCCGTTCCCATCCGGTTTTGAATGATTTGGGCTTTTTCGGGAACGTAGGCTTGTTGGCGCGTTAATTCGTTCAACGTTTTGCTTAATCCGGTAAAAATATTTTCGATGGTTTGCAAGGTTTCTGAATTGAAAACCAAGGAGGTATCAAAATATTTGCAAAGCGTTTTTTTGGTAATATCGTCTTTTGTAGGACCGATACCACCGGTTACCAAAACAATGGATGCGCGGGAAAAGGCGCGATCGAAAGCATCCGAAATATCGGTTTCGTTATCGCCGACGGTGGTTTTATAACATACATCCAAACCCACCTTATTAAGTTCTACCGCCATCCAAGCCGAATTGGTATCGACCACTTGGCCGATGAGAAGTTCATCGCCGATGGTAATAATTTCAACGTTTCGCATCGGCTCTTTTCAGATTTAAACCTCTATATATCAATATAATCCCAACAATAATAAACGGAACGCTCAACCATTGTCCCATATCCAAAAACCAATTATTCTCAAACGATTCCTGCACATTTTTGAAAAATTCCACAAAGAAGCGCGAAAGGAAAATACCTATCAGGAATACGCCGAAAATCAATCCGGGATATTGGTAATCTTTTCGTTTCCAATACATCCACAAGCAAACCAAACCGGTCAGAATGTAGAAAAACGCTTCATATAATTGCGTAGGATGACAGGGCAAAGCATCAATGGGTGGCAAATACCACGAACGATCGTTCACGAAACGAAATCCCCACGCCACAGTAGTGGGATGACCGTAAATTTCGGAATTCATCAAATTACCTAAACGAATCAGCGCAGCTACAAAGCCCACAGGAACCACCAAGCGATCGAAAGTCCACAATAAACCCTTATGCGTAACTTTGCGCGAGAAAATCCAAACCGCAATGATAATTCCCAAAGTACCGCCGTGAGAAGCCAAACCGCCTTCCCAAATCTTAATCAAGTCGAGAGGATGCGCCAAATACGGATTGTAATAGTTCCAAGTGATGCCGAGCCATTCGGCAGGTTCGGCCAAGGGTTCCCAAGCATAAAACAAACAATGTCCCAAACGAGCGCCGAGAGTTGCCGAAATCAACACATAAAGGAACAATTTGTCGAACCACGATTCGTTTAATTTCTCATTTTTCCAGATTTTTTGGACGATCCAAGCGCCCAACGCAAAACCAACGGCAAATGCGATGCCGTACCAACGAACTTCATGTCCCCAAAATGGAATGTGAAAAGCCGTAGGATCGGCTGTCCAAGTGATATACGAAAGCATATTTATCTTTTTTAAATAATTATATTATCTTTATGCTATAAAGCTGCCAAATTCAAAGCGTTTACAATATTTTTCCCTTCCGTAGTATATAAAAACGCCAAGCGGTCGGCATAACGCTCCTCAATTTTACCGCGCACCATTTTCATGGTCGAGTTTAATAATAGATTTTGCTCGGTAAACGCTTCGGGAAGTACGCCGATAGCTGCCGGCAACCAACGTTCGGGAAATTCGCCGGCATACGCACCGCCGCTGCGATATTGATTCACTTCGTCTTGTATCTTCTGCAATGCCAATGTTTTAGCTTCTTCCGAATCCCACGTCAAATCGGGACGGATGCTTTCGACATAACGTTTCAGTTGCTCTTTTTCGGGAACTACCAACGCCACCGTGTACGGATCTTGATTATTGTGAAGCATCATTTGTTCAACGAATTTCGATTTATCGACAATGCCTTCTTCGATGCCTTCGGGACTGTATTTTTCGCCGTCGCTGCTGATTAACAAACTTTTGAAACGTCCCAAAACATACAAAAATCCGTCTTTATCCATATAACCCATATCACCCGTATGCAGCCAGCCGTCTTGGATGGTTTCGGCCGTGGCAGTCGGATTTTTCCAATAACCGAGCATCACATTTTCACCTTTAATGACGATTTCGCCTTTTTGTCCTTGCAGCAATTCGTTTCCGTCCAAATCACAAATTTTCAATTCCATGTTCTTAACCAAAAAGCCCGACGAACCCAATTTGTGTCTTTTCAATGAATTGGACGAAATGACCGGCGTAGCTTCACTCAACCCATAGCCTTGCAACATGGGAATACCGATTGCGTAAAAAAAGCGTTGCAATTCGATGTCCAACAACGCGCCGCCGCCGATAAAAAATTTCATTTTACCACCCAAACCTTGTCGAACCTTTGAAAACAGGATTTTATCGTAAAGTTTCAACAATAATTTCTTGTGGATTTGCAAAATACCGCCTTTGTTAAATCCTTCTTTATTATAGGAATACGCAGTTTTTAATGCGTGTTGGAATAATTTTTCGGCCGTCGGTCCCTGTTTCCGAATGGTCGTTTCGATATTTTTACGGAAATTTTTGGCCAAAGCCGGAACGCTCATCAAAACACTCGGTTTAAACTCATTGATATTCAACGGTATATTTTTCAAACTTTCCATCGGCGAACGCCCCAATTGCACGGTGGCCACATTGGCTCCAAACGCCATAAACGAATAAAAACCGGCTACGTGTCCGAAACAATGATCAAGCGGAATGATAATCAAATTACTATCATCGGGTGTAATATCCATGAGCGACATGGCTTGTTCCACATTGGCCGTATAATTGCGGTGCGAAAGCATGATGCCTTTCGGATCGGCCGTGGTACCGGAAGTGTAGCTGATATTCGCCATATCGCCGTTTTGGATGGCTTGACTGCCGGCGATTAATTCGTCTTTATGCGTTTTGAGATATTCATCACCCGCTTCCAACACGCTTTGGAGCGCAATTTCTTTTTCTTCGTAAGCCGGTTGTGGGTCGAAAACAATCACTTTTTCCACCAAGGGACAATCGGGCAAAATGGCGCGGATTTTCTTCAATTGCGCACCTGAAGTCATAATATATTTCGATTCGGAATGTTTAATCCGGAAAATTAAATCGTTTTTTTCTTCCAATTTAATCGAAAGCGGAACATTCACAGCGCCGGTATAAAGAATACCTAATTCGCCGATAATCCAATCGTTACGACCTTCGGAGAGTAAAGCGACTTTATCATACTTTTTTACACCCAAAGCCAATAATCCGGCCGCCAAACGATAGACTTGTTCACGGGTTTCCGCGTAAGTAATCGGCTCAAAATGAATAGTTTTCTTTTCCCAAAGAAACGTTTTGCCGGAGTATTTGCCGACACTGTCTTCCAATAAATCAATGATTGTCTTTTTCATAAAATAATATTAACAGATTGAACAATAAGCTGCAAAGTTAGCATAAAATCTTCAATTACACACAAACGTATAAAAATGTCGGACAAAATTTATAGGGGAAATATTATTGATAGAGGATGAACTCACATTGGCGCAAAGTATAACAGCATATCTTTCCGGAGAAAATTACCTTTGCGAACATGCGGCGACATACAGCGATGCCAATGAGCGTATCAACCTGTACGATTACGATTGCATCCTTCTGGATTTAATGCTTCCCGACGGAAACGGCTTGCAACTTTTGGAAGCCCTGAAAAAAAGAAATGACCATACGGGGGTAATCATTATTTCGGCCAAAGATTCTTTGGATGACAAAATCAAAGGTATCCATATCGGCGCCGACGATTATTTGCCGAAGCCGTTTCATTTGTCCGAATTAAGCGCCCGCATTTACGCCCTGATTCGCAGGCTACACTACGAAAGCAACAATTACATTCAATCCAATAACCTGAAAATAGGTTTACTGTCAAAAGATACATTATGCCCACGAAATGGTCGAGTACCTCTGTTTTTTCCTCGGATTAATGGCTGCTTTCATGCTGGCGACA
>BNWW01000007.1 GCA_025999115.1 Bacteroidia bacterium | reverse complement strand
TTTCTCTCCTAACGACTATGTTTAACCGAAAAAGCACTCCTCAATCCTTCTTTTTCCAAAATCTTCGCTAAAAATTTACCTCAAAATATTTTTTATCAAACAAAATAATTAGCTTGCGGATTTAAGGTCATACAAAATCTTTACCTTTTTTAGAGAACTGACCAAAATATTTAATACTTTTGCAAGCAAAACAAACAGAATGAAAAGCAACAGTTTCGTATCAATCGCCGATTGCAGTAAGGAAGATATTCTGCATTTGATTCGCAAGGCGGAAGGATTTGAACAAAATCCGAATCAAAAAATATTGGAAGGGAAGGTTTGCGCCACCCTTTTTTTTGAGCCGTCCACCCGCACCCGTTTAAGTTTTGAAACGGCAGTCAATCGCTTGGGCGGTCGTGTCATCGGGTTCAGCGATGCGGCTACCACCAGTTCGTCGAAAGGAGAAACGCTGAAAGATACCATCAAAATGGTCGGCAATTATGCCGATGTGATTATCATGCGGCACTATCTGGAAGGCGCGGCGCGCTACGCTTCCGAAATTACCAATATTCCGATTGTGAATGCGGGCGACGGAGCGAACCAACATCCTTCGCAAACCTTGCTCGATATGTATTCGATTTACAAAACGCAGGGTGGGCTTGATAATCTGACAATTACGATGGTCGGCGATTTAAAATACGGTCGCACGGTTCATTCCTTGCTGACGGGAATGTCGCATTTCAATCCTACTTTTTGTTTCGTCGCTCCCGAAGAATTGCGTTTACCCGACCTCTACAAACGTTTTTTAGACAAGAATCACATTCAATATCAAGAACATACCGATTTTTCACCCGAAGTTATCAATCAATCCGATATTCTTTATATGACTCGTGTTCAGCGCGAACGCTTTACCGATTTGATGGAATACGAAAAAGTGAAAAATGTGTATGTTTTGACCGATTCGATGCTTGACGGAAGCAAAGACAATCTCCGCATTCTCCATCCGCTGCCCCGCGTGAATGAAATTGCACAGGATGTGGACGATAATCCGAAAGCTTATTATTTTGAGCAAGCGAAGAATGGGGTGTTTGCGCGGCAGGCAATAATTAGTACCGTTTTAAATTTGTAAAATCATGGAACACAACAAAGAACTCCTCGTAGCCGCCCTCAAAAACGGCACCGTCATCGACCACATCCCGTCGGAACAGGTTTTTCAAGTGGTTTCGCTCTTGCAAATCGAAAAATTGCGAACGCCCGTAACCATCGGTTACAGTTTGGACAGCAAGAAAATGGGACGCAAAGGCATCATCAAAATAGCCGACAAGTTTTTTGAAGAAGCCGAAATCAACCGCATTTCGTTGATTGCGCCATCGGTCAAGTTGAATATTATTCGCAATTACGAAGTGGCGGAAAAAAAATGGGTATCGCTTCCCGACGAAGTGATTGGTTTGGTTAAATGCAACAATCCGAAGTGCATCTGCAACAATGAACCGATGAAAACGCGCTTCAATGTAATTGATAAAGAGAATGTTACATTGAAATGCCATTATTGCGAGAGTAAAATCAAGAAGGATGACATTATTTTGGTATGAAACAAAACTGGAAACCCGGCACCCTCATCTATCCCCTACCCGCTTTGCTGATTTCGGTCGGCAACGACGAAAGCGAATACAATATTTTTACTGTTTCGTGGGCGGGAACAATCTGTACCGACCCGGCGATGTGTTACATTTCCGTCCGTCCCGAACGTCATTCCTATCCGGTTTTGAAGAAAAACAGGGAATTTGTAATCAATCTCACAACCGAAGATTTGGCCTTTGCTACCGATTGGTGCGGTGTCCGTTCGGGAAAAGATTACAACAAATTTACGGAAATGAAACTTACGCCGGGCAAATCGCAAGTCGTGAAAGCGCCATTTATCGAAGAATCGCCGCTCTGCATCGAATGCCGTGTCAAAGAAATTATTCCTTTGGGAACGCACGATATGTTTATTTCCGAAGTGGTCAATATTTTGGCCGACGAAAAATACATTCATCCCAAAACCGGAACGTTTGATTTGGAAAAAGCCCGCGTGTTAGCTTATTCCCACGGGAAATATTACGGTCTTGGCGAATCCATCGGAAAATTCGGTTGGAGTGTCCAAAAGAAAAAATAAATGGCCAATTAATCTTTTTTCCGGCTCGTCGAAAAATAAGTATAAACGCAAGGCACCACAAACAAGGTCAAAAACGTAGAAACCAACATTCCGCCGATAACCGAAATACCCATCGCAACGCGGCTGTTGGCGCCTTCGGCACTCGCATAAGCCAAGGGTAACAATCCCAAAATTGTCGATAAACTCGTCATCAAAATCGGACGGAAACGTTGTACAGACGCTTCTTCGATGGCTTTCCATTTATCCAAACCGCTTTCTTGACGTTGATTGGCAAATTCGACAATTAAAATTCCGTTTTTGGCCACCAAACCGATTAACATGATGATACCGATTTGACTGAAAATATTCATCGTTACATCGAAAACGCTCATAAAAATCAATGCTCCGGCAATGGCCAACGGTACGGTCAGCATCACAATAAACGGATCTTTGAAACTCTCGAATTGCGCCGCTAATATTAAGAATATCAATATCAAAGCCAATCCGAAAGCAAACATCAAATTCGACGAACTTTCGCTAAATTCTTTCGATTCACCACTCAAAGCCGTGCGGAACGATTCGTCCAAGGTTTCCTGTGCAATCCGGTCCATTTCTACCAAACCTTCGCCGATAGTAACGCCTTTGGTTAATCCCGATGAAATCGTCGCCGAATTAAACCGGTTGTAACGATACAATTGCGGCGGCGCCACGCTTTCCGAAAGTTCGACCATATTATCCAATTGTATCATGTCGCCCACGCCGTTTTTGATGTACAGCGAACGTAAATCCAAAGGCGTGTTGCGTTGTTGGCGGTTGATTTCGGCCAAAATCTGATATTGTTTGCCGTTCATGTAAAAATAACCCATCCGTTGGCCGGAAAGCGCGTATTGCAACGTTTGGCCGATATCGCGCGTACTCACGCCGAGCAAAGCGGCTTTGTCGCGGTTGATTTCGATGCTCGTTTCGGGTTTGGTAAATTTCAGGTTCACATCGGCCATTTGGAACAAGGGACTTTCATTGACCTTGTTCATGAATTTCGGAATAAATTCCTGCAATTTTTCAATATTCGGCGCTTGTAAAACGTATTGAATGGGCATTCCGCCACGCCGTCCGCCGAAAGTGGATTGTTGTTGTACAAAGGAACGCGCTTCGTTTTCTTTGCGCACAGCGGCGGAAAGTTCATCGGCAATTTCCATCTGGCTGTACTCACGTTCTTTAATATTCGATAATCCCAGACGAATAAACGAGCGGCTTTGATTGACCATCATTGTGTTGGATTCCCGGTCGGGAACCACGGAATCGGCCAATGCCGCAATTTTTTCCGAATAATCGCGATAAAATTCGTAAGTCGAACCTTCCGGCCCGCGAATGTTAATTGTAACCTGCGAACGATCTTCCATAGGCGCCATTTCCGACGGGATTTTTTGCCACAAAACGACGATTAATATTAAGGTAACACCGATAAGAATCCAAGTCATCCAACGACGTTTCAGGAAATAGTGCAATCCATTAGCATATATCCGGTTCAATCTCATGAAAAACGGTTCCGTCCAACGGTAAAAAGCGTTTTGTTTTTCGCGTTTTTTCAATAATTTGGTGGCAAGCATCGGCGTAAAAGTCAGTGCGGCAAACGTGGAAATCAACACCGAACCCGAAACGACAATACTGAACTCTCGGAACAAACGCCCCGTCATCCCTTCCATAAAAACGATGGGGAAAAAGACGGCTATCAAAGTAATACTTGTGGAAACCACGGCGAAGAAAATTTCTTTCGCACCTTCGATACCTGCTTCCAAAGGATTCATTCCCCGCTCAATGCGGATGTAAATATTTTCGGTAATCACAATGGCATCGTCCACCACCAAGCCTACCGACAGCACAACAGCCAACATCGACAGTACATTAATCGAAAAACCGGCCAGATACATGATGAAAAACGCGCCGATCAACGACACGGGAATCACAATACACGGCACCAACGTAACCCGCCAATCACGTAAAAACAGAAAAATAATGATGATAACCAAGCCGAAAGCCACAAAAACCGTTTCTTCCACTTCGGCAATGGAAGCCCGGATAAATTGCGTATTATCAAATGTGGTGGATAAAACCACATCTTCGGGCAAATCTTTTTTCATCTGTTTGACGCGCAATTGCACTTCATCGGAAATTTCAATTTGATTGGCGCCGGGTTGCGGAATCACAATGACGGCCACCATCGGCACACCGTTTTTGCGCATGATACTCCGCTGGTCTTCGGGTCCCAATTCGGCATTTCCCACATCGCGAAAACGAATCATATTGAAATTATCTTCCTTGATAATCAGACTATTAAACTCGTCGGGCGTTTTCATCAAACCCAAAGTGCGAATGGTCAATTCCATTTTATCACCTTCGATACTTCCCGACGGAAGTTCTACATTTTCGCGGTCGATGGCGTTTTTTACATCCATCGGCGTAATTCCGTAAGCCGCCATTTTTACCGGGTCGAGCCATAAACGCATCGAATAGCGTTTTTCACCCCAAATTCCCACCGAACTCACATTGGGAATAGTTTGCAGCCGTTCTTTCACTGTCAAATCGGCTATTTCACTCAACTCTAATAAATTACGCTTTTCACTTTGTAAAGTCAATTGTACAATCGGTTGATCGTCGGCATCGGCTTTCGCCACAGTGGGCGGATCGCAATCTCGCGGCAAAAAGCGTTGTGCGCGGGAAACTTTATCACGAACATCATTCGCAGCGGTTTCCATATCGACACTTAATTCAAACTCCACCGTGATGCGCGACGAACCCTGACTGCTCACGCTCGACAGCGAACGAATGCCCGGAATTCCGTTAATATTCTGTTCCAAAGGCTCTGTAATCTGATTTTCAATCACATCGGCATTGGCGCCCGGATAAGTAACATTGACCGTAATAATCGGATTATCCACACTTGGATATTCGCGCACACCCAAATAGGAATAACCGATAAAACCGAAAATTAAAATGATCAACACCAAAACGGTGGAAAGAACCGGCCTGCGGATGGATAATTCGGATATATTCATCGGATTACATTATCTATTTTAACGGGAAGTCCATCGCGCAACTGCATCACACCGGTAACAATCAACGTATCACCCGCGTGCAGTCCGCGCAACACTTGCAAATCGGAAGCCGAGCGAAGGCCTTTTTGAATCTCTATTTGCCGGGCTTTTCCTTCGGAATAAAGATAGGCGATGTCGCGCCCCATTTCTGCAATAACCGCCTCATTCGGAACGGTTAAAGCATTGACAATATCGTGCGATTTGATTTCAATAGAAGCCGTGCGCCCCGGCATCAACCGGCCGCCGGCATTCGGATAAGTGGCTCGCGCTTTCAAGGTGCGCGTTTTCAAATCGACTCGCGATTCGACGGCATACACACGCGCCGAATATTTTTCCAATCCGGGCGGCACTTGAAACAGGATATGCGTGCCTTGCCGCACCAGATTGGCATAACGTTCATTGACCGAAAATTCGATTTTTAAAGGAATAATTTTTGTCAGCGAAGCCACTACCGTCGCCGAAGAGGCATAACTCCCTTCGCTCACTTGCCGCAGACCGATGACGCCGTCGAAAGGTGCGCGAAGTTCGGTTTGAGCGATGCGCGCTTTGGCTAAATCAATGTCGGCGTGGAGTTTAGCTAATTCGGTCGTAACCTGTTCGTAGGCTTCTTTACTGACAGCATCTTTCTCCAACAGGGCTTTTTGACGGAAAACACGGTCTTCGGCCAAGGAAATTTGAGCCTGCAATTTGCTCAATTCGGCTTGCAAAGGTTTGTCGTTCACTTTGGCCAGCAAATCACCTTTTTTGACCAATGTTCCTTCCTGAAAATAAATATTGGTAATTTTTCCCGCCGTTTCAAATATTAAATCCACGTCTTCATCGGGAATCAAACTGCCCGTGGCGCGAATTACATCAACAAGATTTTCGGGTTCAATAATCTTGACGGCCACATTCAAGGGCGCACCTTTTCCGCCCGGCATTCGCGGCGCCGGCGCATTGATAATTTCCTGATTTTCTTTTTCCTTTTTAAATCGTTTCGACAACGAAGGATAAAAAGCCACACCCAATAAAAACAAGGCGATAATTGTAAATAGAATAATTCGATTTGTTTTTTTCATTTTCAAATAATGATTGGCAAACGGATTCAAAGGTAATGGATTTTTTTGAAAACCACAAATTTCGTCCAAAGCAAAGGAGCCTTCATAAATATACATCAATTCCGTTTTGCCATATCAAATAATATTTGTAATTTCGCAACGTAATTTTATAAACAAAAACGATGCCTACTATTTCAATGTTCTTTGGATTAATTATCCGAATGTATTATAAAGACCATATTCCGCCGCATATTCATGTCGAATATCAAGATGATATGGAGAAGAACCTCATAAAATTGATCCGTTAAAATGAAAAACGAATTTTATTGGCGAGTAAAAGCGGTAAAGCCACAAGATAATTATATTTTGTATTTGACTTTTGCCGATGGAAAACAGGCTTTGTTTGATATGAAACCTTATCTGGATTGTGGCGTATTCAAATCATTGAAAGATAGACAGGTATTTGATTCGGTTAGAGTTTGTGCAAGTAGTATTGCGTGGGAGAATAATGTAGATATTGCGCCTGAAACTCTATATGAGGAGGCTATAAGTATATGATGACAAAAAATATAATTCCAATCATCAGCATTTTATTGCTCGGATGTGCTTGTAAACAACCGGCAAAGACAACGGAAATGATTGTGCAAAAGCAGATTCCAACATTTAACGCGGATAGCGCTTATACTTATACGGTTAATCAAGTAGCATTCGGGCCGCGTGTACCCAATACTGCCGCCCATCGCGCTTGCGGAAATTATTTGGCAGCCGAATTGAAACGTTTCGGCGCCAATGTTATCGAACAGGAAGCTACGCTTTACACCTATAAAAGACAAGCCATCCAAGCAAAAAACATCATCGCTTCGTTTGCTCCCGAACTGAAAAACCGGATTCTTTTGTGCGCTCACTGGGATTCGCGCCCATTTGCCGATCACGATCCGGACCCGAAAAATCATCATCAAGCTATTGACGGGGCGAACGACGGCGCCGGCGCGTGTGGCGTATTGCTTGAAATCGCCCGTCAAACCGGATTACAATCGCCGGAAATAGGTATTGACATCGTTTTATTCGACGCCGAAGATTGGGGAACACCCGAATTTGACCGCGACCGCTACGGCTCTACCGGTTGGTGCTTGGGTTCGGAATATTGGGCAAAAAATCCGCATACTCCCAATTATACGGCGCAATTCGGTATTTTATTGGATATGGTAAGCGCTCCCAATGCCCAATTCTATCAGGAATATTTTTCGATGCAAACGGCCGGGAATATTGTCCGAAAAGTTTGGAATGCCGCCCAAGCCTTGGGTTACAACGATTATTTTATCAATCAATCCGGCGGACAAGTGGAAGACGACCACCGGAATGTGATGCGTTTCCGCCATATTCCGTGCATCGATATTATTCAATACAACCCCAACAACGACGGTTTCGGCGATTACTGGCACACGGTAAACGATAATATCGAGAACGTGAGCCGCGAAACCATGCAGGCTGTGGGGCAAACACTTTTGTATGTGATATACCAATAACAACTATTTGATGATAAGGCAGATAATCTACATAACACACATTCTTACGGCCGGTTTCCTGTTGCTGACTCCGGTGTTGGCTTGTCATCATCATCACAACGGACTTCCGCATTTTTTCGCACCGGAAGAAACGCACGAAACACACGAAAACGAAGATTGTTCGCCTTGTTGTTCACACGAAACCGATGCCGATTTTTGCCGGTTCGATCAACCGGTGGATTTGATTAAAGTTACATACGATGAATTTTCGATTCCGTTGCAAGCAGTTTTAACCGTATTTATTTTTGATTTTGTACTGCCGAAAACGGAGGAATTATCTACAACTCCTTATTTATTTCTTTATTTTGATGATTGGACTGTCAATAGTTACGGTCTGAGGGCGCCTCCGGTGGCTTGATTCAACGAACCCTAACAGGGTTTAGAGAAGCGAATTCAAATAGCATACATTTATTTTATTTAAAAAATCATGAAAAAAATAATATTTTTTTATGTGGTTGCGTGCTTGTTTAGCGCCTGCCACAAACATTCACCGGAGCATGAACATTCGCACGAAACGGAAAATTTATGTTGTGAACACGAAACGGAAGAAATCGAAAACGCCATTCATTTCCATTCGGAACAACAGGAAAAAATCGAATTTGCCGCAGAAAATCCGAAATCCGAATTTTTCGGTCAAGTGATTCATACAACGGGACTTATAGAACCGGCACAAACCGACGAATCGCTGCTATCGGCCGGTACATCGGGTATTGTGGTTTTCCCGCAACTTTTATCCGAAGGACAGAATATCAAACAAGGGCAAGTTTTATTGACTGTTTTGGCCAATGCCGCCGCCAATAATATGAATGTGCAATGGGCTGAAGCAAAAGCCAATTATCAAAAAGCAACAGCCGGTTACGAACGCGCAAAAAATTTGGCAAATGATAAAATAGTGTCCGACAAAGAGTTAAACGAAATTCAATCGCAATACGAAACGGCGAAAGCGGTTTACGACAATCTCTCGAAAAACTTTTCTTCGGGCGGGCAACGCATCGCAAGTCCCGTTTCGGGTTTTGTAAAGCAATTGTTTGTCGCCAACGGGCAATATGTCGAAACGGGACAAATTTTGGCTTCCGTTTCACGCAATCAATCGCTTGTGTTAAAGGCGGATGTGCCGGTAAAATATGCCGGCCGTTTATCGCAAATCGCATCGGCAAGTATTGTCTGTTCGGATAAACAACATACTTATTCGTTGAGCGAGTTAAACGGACGATTGTTGTCTTACGGAAAATCGTTGAACGAAGGGCAATCTTTGCTTCCGGTTCGGTTTCAAATCGGCAATCGCGGCGATTTTATTCCGGGCGCTTTGGTGGAAATGTACATCCAACTGCAATCCAATCAAAAGGTTATCACATTGCCCAATTCGGCTTTGACCGAAGAACAAGGTCTGTTTTTTGTGTTCGTACAACTAACGGACGAAGAGTTTGAAAAACGGGAAGTAACTATCGGCTCAACCAATGGACTTCGTACCGAAATTCAATCGGGAGTTACTGAAAATGAGAAAGTTGTAACGCAAGGCGCGATGTCGGTTCGATTAGCGCAATCAGCGGGGGCGTTAGATCCGCATGCGGGACACGTACATTAATACTTAGGAACTATGATAGACAAAATAATTAAATTTTCACTGAATAATAAACTGTTTATTCTGTTGGCGGCCGTGTTGCTGATTGTTTTCGGCATTTATACGACCAATCGAATGGATATTGATGTTTTTCCCGACCTCATGGCTCCTACGGTGGTTGTGATGACCGATGCACACGGTATGGCTGCGGAAGAAACAGAGCGTTTAGTAACTTTTCCGATTGAAACGGCGGTAAATGGCGCTACGGATGTGCGGCGGGTACGTTCCACGTCGATGCAAGGCTACTCTTTCGTTTGGATCGAATTTGATTGGGGAACAGATGTTTTTCGCGCCCGCCAGATTGTCGGCGAAAAAATGGCGACTTTGGCGGAAGCGCTTCCTGAAGGTGTACAACCTGTTTTGGCGCCGCAATCAAGTGTGATGGGCGAAATCCTTTTCATCGGTTTGCAGTCGGATTCGCTTTCAACGACGGCATTGCACGATTTGTCGGAATGGACGATTAAACCGGCGATTTTGGCGACCGGCGGCGTTTCGCAAGTTACGGTTTTGGGCGGAAAACAACGTCAGTATCAAATACTTGCCGATCCGTATCGGATGAAACATTTCGGGGTAACCTTAGACGAATTAACGGCGGCTCTCTCCGGAATTTCCGAAAATTCTACTGGCGGCGTTTTACGCGAATACGGCAACGAATACACAATTCGCGGAATCGCACGCACTAATAGTTTGGAAGAATTGGGTTCGACCTTGGTAAAAAACGGTTGCCGGTTAAGCGATGTAGCCGAAATAGAAATCGGCGCGGCTTATCCGATGGGCGCAGCATCGCAAAATGCACATCCATCCGTAATTATTTCGGTTTCCAAACAACCGAATATCAATACATTAAATGTTACGAAAGCGATTGAAAAAAACTTGTTTGAATTGAAAAAAACATTGCCGGACGATGTGAAATTAGATACGAGCGTATTCCGTCAAGCCGATTTTATCGACACTTCGGTTAATAATGTTTCGCGTGCGCTGATTGAAGGCGCTATTTTCGTGATTATCGTACTGTTTCTGTTTTTGGGCAGTTTTCGGACAACGATTATTTCACTCCTCGCCATTCCGTTGTCGCTTTTGGGAACGATGATTGTGTTGCATTTTCTCCATATTAATATTAATACGATGACTTTGGGCGGAATGTGCATCGCCATCGGGTCGCTCGTGGATGATGCGATTATTGATGTGGAAAATGTGTATAAACGATTGAAACAGAATCATCAACAAAGTGAACGGAAAAGCGTTTTTCAAATTGTTTTCGAGGCTTCTCGCGAAATCAGAGCATCTATTATCAATGCGACATTAATCATTATCGCCGCCTTTCTGCCGCTCTTTTTCCTCTCGGGAATGGAAGGCCGGATGTTGCAACCACTTGGAATTGCGTATATTATCTCGTTATTCATGTCGTTGATTGTGGCGATGACGCTAACGCCATTGTTGTGTAAGTTGCTGTTATCCAACGAGAAATATCTATCTAAACAGAACAAGGATTCTTGGTTGGCCGGACGTTTGAACCGTTGGTACGAAAAATCCTTACAAAAAGCATTGAATTACAAAAAAGCGATTTTGATTTCGGCTATTGTATTGTTTATCGCAAGTTTAGGATTGTTTTTTACTATGGGTTCAGCCTTTTTGCCCGAATTTAATGAAGGAGCGCTCACGATTTCGGCCGTATGTCAACCGGGCGTTTCGTTGGAGGAAACCGACAAAACCGGCAACTTGATGGAACGGGAATTATTGTCAATTCCCGAAGTTCAATCCACGGCTCGACGAACCGGTCGCGGCGATTTGGACGAACATTCTCAATCGTCTAACAGCTTTGAAACCGAAGTCAAATTCACGCTCGATAAACGTTCGCACGAAGCATTTATGGCCGATGTGCGTGAGAAATTATCCGGTATTCCGGGCATCGCCACCACTGTGGGACAGCCGATTGGCCACCGCATCGACCATATTCTTTCGGGAACGCGCGCCAATATCGCCATTAAAATTTTCGGCAATGACTTGAATCGCCTGTTTGCGCTCGGCAATCAAGTGAAAAGTACCATTTCCGATATTCCCGGTTTAGCTGATGTGAGCGTGGAACAACAAACCGTTACTCCGGAAATCCAAATTCGCGCCAATCGTTTGATGCTGGCGCGGCATGGTATTACGATGCAAGAATTTAATGAGTTTATCCGATTGGCGTTCGCCGGCAAAAAACAAGCGGAAATCTTTGAAGGTCAACGTAGTTACGATTTGATTTTAAAATTCAAACCCGAATATACCACTACCGTCGAAGGCTTGAAATCGGCTTTGATTGATACCGGAAATGGCGGGAAAGTGCCGTTGGAAGAAGTGGCCGAGGTGGTTTCGACCGTTGGCCCGAATACAATCAGCCGCGAAAATGTGCAACGGAAAATTGTGATTTCGGTTAATACGGCCGGTCGCGATGTGGGTTCGGCCGCGAAAGAAATTCAACAAACCTTGGAAAAATCACTTGAACTGCCCAAAGGTTACCGCATCGAATACGGCGGACAATTCGAGAGCGCCAAAAATGCCACACGAACACTGATTTTGACATCACTCCTCGCCATCGGAATCATTTTTTTACTTCTGTATCAAGAATTTAAAAAGGTTCATTTGGCCGGAATTATCCTGCTGAATTTGCCGTTAGCGCTGATTGGCGGTGTGTTTGCGGTCTTTTTCTCGTCGGGGGTAGTGAGTATTCCATCGA
This sequence comes from Bacteroidia bacterium, assembly GCA_025999115.1. The sequence continues at coordinate 36,151 of BNWW01000007.1, read as the reverse complement.
TTATCGGATTCATTACTTTGTTTGGAATCGCCACGCGCAACGGTATTTTGCTGGTTTCCAATTACGAACATTCGAGGGCAAAAAATACCGGCCGACCGCTTGTGGAAATGATCATACAAGGTTCGACCGACCGTCTCAACGCTATTTTGATGACGGCGCTAACGGCCGGTTTAGCGCTTCTGCCCTTAGTTTGGAACGGCGACAAACCGGGAAATGAAATCCAAAGTCCGATGGCGGTGGTCATCCTCGGCGGATTGATTACTTCTACTTTGCTCAATCTGTTTATTGTGCCGGTTATTTATGAAATGATGTATAAAAAAGTTGAAATATGAAACATTTTGGAATTAGTATAATTATTTTTCTTATTGTTTGTCAGGGGATGGCGGGTCAAGCCCGCCATGACGGCAACAACGGGATTTTGAATCAAATCGAAGAAAACAACACGGTTTTAAAAGCCTTGCGCCAACAAGCCGATGCGGAAAAAGTGGGTAATAAAACCGGAATTTTACCCGAAAATCCCGAAATCGAATATCATTATTTGTGGGGAAATCAGGATGGCAACCGCACCGATTTTTCCGTTTCGCAACAATTTGATTTTCCGATGGCTTATTATCATCGCAAAAAAGTGTCGGATGCGCAAAACCGGCAAATTGATTTGCAATACGAAATTGAACGAAACAATATTTTGTTGGAAACCAAGCGGTTATTGATTAATTTAACATATCAAAATGCACTTTTCGAGCTGATTTCGGAACGAAAAACGGCAGCCGAACAATTATTTCGTGCTTACGAACAAAAATACACCAACGGCGACATCAACGTTTTGGAATATAACCGCGCTAAAATCAGTTATTTAAATACTCAAAAAGAATATGCGCTTTGCGAATCCGAAAAAATATTTTCGGCCAATGAACTGATTCGTTTAAATGGCGGCCTTCCCATCGAATATTCCAATGCGAAATTTGATCGAATTGATTTGCCAACCGATTTTCAATCATTGTATATCGAGTTGAAAACCAATAATTTGGAATTGCGGTACCGTCAGCAAAACACACAATTAAGCCGCCGGTCGGAACAATTACAACGGTCGATGAATCTTCCTAAAATTGCCCTCGGTTACATGAGCGAAAAAGCGCCTTTGGAACATTTTCAAGGCGTAACCGTCGGATTATCAGTCCCTTTGTGGGGAAGTAAAAATACGTTGAAACAACAAAAAGCGCAAACGCAAGCGCATCAAGCGGCGGAAATCGATGCGGAAACCCGTTATTTCAACGAAACGAACGCTCTCTACCAAAAAGCGCAGAGTTTTTTGCAATTAATTAAAAATCAGGACATTACGAGAAAAGAAATCCTTGAAAATATTCAATTGTTACAAAAAGCCTTGCAAGCCGGACAAATTTCGTTGATTGAGTATCTTTTGGAATCGGAAATTAATTACGAACTCAACCGGTCGCTTTTGGAAACTGAGCGGGAGGTGCAATTGGCTGTGGCGGAGTTGATGCAATGGGAAATCTGGTAAATTTCAATATAAACAATCGATTTTCAGACAGAGCGGGACAGAAGCAGGACTAAACGCTGTAATTCAGAACTATAATTGAAAAACCACTTTGTTTCCGTCTTTGGGGAAAGACATAAAAAAGACGCTTTCGGACAGAGTTTGTAACCCAACTCGTACCCCCTAAAATCGAAAGACAAAAGGGAGTGGAATTTGTCCAAAATTGGCTCATAACTGTCTGATATTGTCTATGTTGCATAGAACTCAAATTGATTTTAATAAACTAATTTTGTAATTTAAAATTTGAGTTATGCAAAGAAGTACATTTAAAGTTCTAATGGTTTATTGAAAAAGGTTGCCAAAGCTTGCGGCATTGACAAGAATATGAGTTCGCACACAGCAAGGCATACATTTGCCACGACCATAGCTTTGACCAAGGACGTACCCATTGAAACGGTATCGAAAATGTTAGGGCATACGAGTATCAAGACCACACAAATTTATGCAAAGGTAATCAATAGCAAGATTAACAACGATATGGATTTGCTTGCGGAAAAATTGGGTAGTATGGAAAAAAGTACGCCACGAACATCTAAAATACATTTATTATCAGTAACTTACAAATATAGTGTCCTGATTTTGTCCTTGATAAGAGGACAGAATCAGGACAATTTGCATCTATCACTCTTAACCACACTTTATCTTTGCAGAAAAATAGCGAAAATCGGTTCGGTTCAGGTTGGGTATATATAATAACCTAACCTAAACCAAATACAGAAATCTTTTGCCTTTGAAAAAAGAAAAGTGATTAATCAACTAAAATTCAACAATATGAACGCAGCACAGGCAAAAACGATTCAAATTGCAGATTATCTGCAAAGTTTGGGATATAGTCCTGCAAAAATTCAAGGATACGAATATTGGTATTGTTCGCCATATCAGGAAAAAAGAACGGCTTTACACAATCTTACAAACTTATGTGCATATAGGCAGACAGTCAGCAATGCAAATATGCATGGAAAGGCTACCAAGTTAATCAAGTCAGCAAACTTGACTGTGTATAATCACTCAACACAGTTTGCAGAGTATAAAGACTTGAAGGCGTTCCCCCTTTGGAATCTCCCTGAAGACTTCCTCAAAGGAAGTCGGCTAAAAATTTCCAATCAAATTTTAACACTAAAATTAAACAAAAATGGGATATGCAGTACTTCATTTAGACAAGGCATCGGGCAACGATGCTGCCATGTCCGCACACATTGAGCGGACTATTGAACCGAAAAACGCGGATAAAAGTCGCACGCATTTGAATCGGGAATTGCTTATGTTCCCCGATGAAGTGAAGAACCGCACGGAAGCCATTCAGCATCGAATCGAAACCGCAGGCATCAAACGCAAGATTAGCCATAATCAAGTGTGGGCAATCCGCATCATGCTTTCGGGCAGTCCCGAAGAAATGAAACGCATTGAAGAAATCGGACGACTTGATGATTGGTGTCAGGACAATGTAGATTGGCTTCGGAAAACATTCGGTACGGAAAATCTTGTTTCAGCCGTTTTGCATTTGGACGAAAAGACACCTCACATTCACGCAACCGTAGTCCCGATTGTGCAAGGCGAACGGAGAAAAGCCAAAGCGGAAAAGGATAATGACAAGAAGAAATACAAAAAGAAACCTGCAAATTCCGCCCGCCTGTGTGCCGACGATGTGATGGCAAGGGATAAACTGAAAGCCTATCAGGACAGTTATGCCGAAGCGATGAACAGATACGGTTTGCAACGAGGTATTGAAGGTTCAGAGGCACGACATGTATCCACACAACAGTTTTACAGGGATTTACATCTGCAAAATGAAACCCTGAAAGAAGATATTGAAGATTTGACGGAACAAAAGCAGGAAGTTTACGGGAAAGTCCGCGACATGTACGACCAGAAAGATGAAGCGCAAGAAAAATTTCTTACAATGGATGAGCATATACGACAAAAGAATAAGGAATTGGCAACAATCGAAAACAAACTTCAAAAAGCAAAACAGGATTACGAGCCATACAAGGCGCAGGAAGATTTGAATTTGATACATGAATTGTTTCCGATGATGAAAGAAAATTTGCGAATGGCGGAATTATGCAAGAAAATAAGCATTGGCATTGAATACATTAAAATGCTATTTTCGGGCAAAAGCCTGACGGCTAAATCCTTTTCTTTCTTTTCGCCCGAACACAATCAAAAATTTACGGCAGAAAACATAAATCTGAAAATTGAAAAAGAGCAGGACAATCCGAATAAACTCCGCTTAACCCTCAATGGAATGAATATTTTGGATTGGTTTAAAGGGAAATATCAAGAAGTTCAGAGAAAAGTTGTAACTTTGCCGAAGAATCGCAAGACACTCAAATTGTAAGTTATGATGTTCAATGAAAGGATAAAACAGTTGCGGGAAAACCGCCAAATTCCACAGCGAAAATTGGCGGCTGCGTTGGATATTGACACCGTTGCGTATTGCAAAATCGAAAAAGGCGAACGGCGAGCAAGGAAAGAGTATATTCCTGTTATTGCGGAATTTTTACAAGCCGATTACGAAGAACTTTTAACCTTCTGGCTTGCTGACCAAGTTACGGCAATGGTGGCGGACGAAAAAGAACCGTCAGATAAGGTGTTGAGTATCGCAAAAGAAAATATTAAGAAATAACGATATGGACGAAGAAAAAAAACAACATTTAGAGTTCATTCAAAATGTGATAACTCGAATGAACACAAATTCCTTTCAAATCAAAGGAATGGCAGTAACTATTGTGTCTGCCCTACTCGCAATTTATGCGAGTACGAATAACATTATATTTGTATTTTTAGGAATTGCACCGACATTTTTATTTTGGTTTTTAGATTCTTACTATTTGCAACAAGAACGCAAATTTAGAGGAGTGTATAATAATGTTGCAGGATTAAAAAACAATGTCGAAATTAAACCGTATGAAATGCCTATACAAAAGTTTGAAGGCGGACGGTATTGTTTCAGTAAAGTATTCTTTTCAAAAACAATCGCTTGGCTATACGGTACTATTGTATTTTTGCTCTTAATCGGTGGGCTGATACTGAAATTCAAAGATTGTATAACAATAACGTGCAAAGAATATGGGAAAGAAAATTTTTATTTCATACAAATACTCAGATAGGTTAGTAAAAGCATTACCTACTAATTATCCTACAACAGTTCGGGATTATGTTGATATTTTCCAGAATAAAATTGAACAGCAAGGCGACCATATAAATAAAGGCGAAAAAGATGGCGAAGATTTGAGTGATTTCAAAGAATCAACCATTGGTTCTAAACTTGCAGATAAGATATTCGATAGTAGTGTTACAGTTGTTTTTATTTCAAAAGGAATGAAAGAATTGCATACTTCCGAAAATGACCAATGGATACCTTGGGAAATTTCGTATTCATTAAGAGAACAATCGCGAGAATCCGGGAATAGCAAAACGAATGCGATTTTAGCCGTAGTGCTTCCTGATGAAAATGGAAGTTATGAATATTTTATCAAAGATAATACTTGCCAATACTGTAATTGCCGGACATTACAAACTCCTGTTCTTTTTCAGATTTTAAAAGAAAATATGTTTAATATTAAACGACCTGAATTTACAGATTGTCAATATCACGGACAAAACCAACCTTATAAAGGGTATAGTTCTTATATTCATTCTGTTAAATGGGACGAATTTATAAATAATATCAATCATTATATTGATGTTGCTGTTGAAATTTGGCGAAATAGGAACGATTATAATATCAGAAAATCAGTATAAATCAATATATTTTATGGCAAAAAGACAAGTCTTTTACAGTTTCCATTACAAAAATGATGTAATGCGAGCCGCTCAAATTAGAAATATAGGAGCAATCGAAGGCAATAAACCCGTTTCTGAAAATGACTGGGAAGAGGTAAAAAGAAAAGGTGATGCTGCTGTTGAAAAATGGATTGATGATAATATGAAATATCGTAGTTGCGTTGTTGTCCTTGTTGGCGAAGAAACTGCCAATCGAAAGTGGGTAAAACACGAAATCCGTAAAGCGTGGGAAAACGGCAAAGGACTTGTCGGCATATACATTCACAACATAAATTGTCCGCGAAATGGCAAATAACATAGACATTTGTTTGTTTAATACTGATGTTGAGGGATATAATAACGGCGAAATTGTAAATACGCCCGAAAAAATCTTGATGCTTGGCGAACTCAAAGGCGGCATTGACCCTGCCGGTGCTGATGAACATTGGAAAACAGGAAATACCGCATTAAATCGAATTAGAGAATCATTTGCCAAACATAATTTGAAAATTGACACTTCTTTTATTGCTTCTGCCATTGAAAAGAAAATGGCGACAGAAATATTTGCACAATTGAAAAGCAAAACGCTTTCAAATGCTGCAAATCTGACCATTGACAAGCAACTCGTAAATTATTGTGATTGGTTATTAAAACTTTAAACTATGGAACAATTATCTTTATTTGATATAGAGCCTCTATCAACGGAACGGTGGCAAGTTAATAATTTTTCTGCTGATAATTTCGGGCAACAGTCTGCACGAATAAGTTTGGAACAAAAATTGATTGAAATCATGGTAGTTTCAAACGATTTCAACCGACAAAGCGTTAGTTATCAATTAAGTAAAAACGACTGTTTGCATCGTTGGCTCAAATACAAAGAGGGATTTTCTGCCGATTTGGTCAAACGACTGCTGAAAGAATTTGACCTAAAAGAGGGTGATACCGTTTTAGACCCATTTGTAGGTTCGGGAACAACTTCTTTGGTTTGTAAAATGCAAAAAATAAACAGTATAGGGTTTGATATTTTACCGATGTCAAAAATTGCCATTGAAGCCAAACAATCGGTTTTTGAATATGATTTGGCTGAAATTAAACAACTGATTTCAGAAATTGAAAATTTATCGCTACCCGAAAATTACGACAAACGGACCCAATATGTTACGATTACCGATGGTGCATATCCCGAAACTACCGAAAAAGAAATTGCTTTTTTTACGGATTGGAATAATGAAAGCCAATACTCAAAACCTGCCAAAAATCTTGTAACGCTTTGTATTCTAAATTCATTGGAAAAAATAAGTTACACTGCCAAAGACGGACAATTTTTGCGTTGGGATTATCGCAGTAAAAAAATGCTTGATTCGGCAGAATATCGTGAACAAAACGGAAAGTCGCCGTTAGTGATACGATTGGATAAAGGTAAAATGCCGACGTTGAAACAATCGCTATTAGAGGAATTAAATAGCGTTTACGGCGATATATCGTCCATTCAAAGAAATGCTCAACCCAATGATGCAAAATTACAATTCATTGAAGGCAATGCTCTATACGAATTACCGAAGTTGGAAAGTAACATACTGAATGGCGTAATTACTTCTCCGCCTTACTGTAACCGTTACGATTATACGAGAACTTATGCTTTGGAATTAGCATATTTAGGTATTACAGACGAAAAAATAAAACGGTTACGACAGGAATTATTATCTTGCACAGTTGAAAATAAACCCAAAATCGACTATATAAAAGAGAATTATATTGCTTTGGGAAAAGAAGATGATTTTAACAGGATAATGCAAATTATTGAAAACAATAAAACGTTATTAGAAATAAATAATTCTCTAATCGAAAGAAGCAAAAATGGCGATATTAACAACAAAGGCGTTTTAAGAATGGTAGATGGTTATTTTACCGAACTGACTTTTATTTATGCGGAATTGTTTCGTTTGTGTAAATCTGGGGCAAAAGTTGCTTTTGTCAATGATAATGTTCGTTATGGGGGCGAGGTAATTTCAGTAGATTTCATTTCAACCGAATTGGCTGAACAGATTGGTTTTAGACCGGTAAAAGTATATTCGTTGAAACAGCAAAAAGGCAATAGCAGCCAACAAATGGCAAAATTCGGTCGTGTAGCGTTAAGAAAAAGTATTACTGTGTGGGAAAAGCTGTAAAAATCTGAAATTATGCTATACAAAATAAATTTATGTCCGCACCTCAATACATAGAAAGCAACAAGTCAATGACCAAACAGAAATTGTTGGAACATTTGCAGGATATAGAGTGGGACAATTTTGAAGTCAAAACAGCCCGTACAGACGTTCCGAAAGACGTGTGGGAAACAGTTTCTGCATTTTCCAACACTTCGGGAGGCTGGATTGTGTTCGGCGTGTTGCAACTGTCGCCACAGGCAAAGAGATATAAGATTGACGGTAAAAATGTTTTGGCGTTTTACATCCCGTCTTCCGATATTAAACCTGTGTATTTCAACGGTGTACAAAATACTTTTATTCGCACAGGCAGCGGCGACCAACAAGCGAGCGAGTTTGAAATCAACGCCCTTTATCGCGACCAAGCCTTCGGCTCAATGTCGGAAAAGGCAGTTGAAGGCACGTCGGTTGATTCGCTTAACAAAGCCTCATACAAGCGTTTCCGTGAATATCTGAAAGGATTTAATCCAAACTTGCATTACAACACGATGGAAGATGACGAGTTTAATCAACTGCCGAGCCGCGTTACACGTTCAGGGTCGAAGAACAGGAAAATCTTTGGGAATACTATTTTGTGTTGTTTCAACGCTTGCGGATTTACGCCAACAACCCGCTTACAATCGGCGAAATGGGAATCGGACACGAAGACACAAAAGAAATAGATGCTTTGCGTGAAGCATTGGTAAATCTGCTCATTCACACTGATTATTTCAGTCCGATGAAACCGCGAATCAGGGTTTTTACCAACCGTATTGAATTTGAAAATCCGGGAAAATTGCCCCGCACTGTTGAAGAACTGATGAAAACAGACGAAACTTTGCCGAGAAATCCGGTTTTGGCAAAATTTTTCCGTTTGGCAAAACTTTGTGAAAGTGCAGGTTACGGATTCGACAAAATGCTGCAATGGAAAAAGCAAACAGGAAATGAAGTTCTGTTTGAAACCACTATCGACAAAACAAAATTTACTTTTATGCTTGATACCACAAAAACAATCGGAGAAGAAAGTGGTACGGAAAACAACCAGAAAACTGTGGAGAAAATTCTTGAAACTGTGGAGAAAACTGTGGAGAAAATAGTTGAAACTGATAAGAAGACAACCAGAAGACAACCAGAAGACAACCAAAAAACTGTGGAGAAAATTCTGGCAGCAATACACAATAATCCTAACATTACACAAAAAGAATTAGTGGACATAACAGGATTAACAAGAAGAGGGGTGGAATGGAATATCTTACAACTCAAAAACAACGACATTATCCGCCGAGATGGTGCAGATAAAGGTGGTAAGTGGGTAATTATAAAACCTGATTGATGGACGATATTCCCAACAAAATCAAAAACCTGATGGGAATTACCGCTGAAGTGAACCTTTTGCAGGAAGGCGACAACTATTTTATCGAAATAATCGTGCAGCCTTACTCTGTGCCTATTTCTTTGCGCGGTCGGTATTACTAGGATCACCGGCAAAAACATGTGCTTGTGCGAAAAGGCGCATAGCGCCAACATCTTTGTAGCCGTGTGCGTAAGCGCACGGTAATAAGGGCATAAACAAATCCAGAGCTGCGTAGCTGCGACATATTGGGTGGCAAGATGGTTATGGCGTTTTTAGCAATTCCCGATCACAAATAGATAAGGTATATCATTATATCAAGAATCAAAAAGAGCATCATAAAAAGCAAACATTCAAAGATGAATATCTGAATATGTTGAAAAAAGCAAAGATTGAATACGACCCCAACCGTGCGCTTACGCACACGGCTACAAAAATGTTGGCGCTATGCGCCTTTCATAAACACATGGTTTTGCTGCTGATCCTATTACTACCGTAGCGGAAGCGTGAAACAGGAATTGACAGGTGCTGCGCTCAACGAGTTCTTACTCAAACGCAGCGGTCAAACTTGGGACGATGTTGTAGAGCTGCGAGCCACATTTGCCGACATTGACGAAAAATCGGTAAAAGAATACTTGGTAATTTCAAAAGAAAAGGGAAGATTACCTAACTTTGACGGCCTGACCACAGAAGAAATATTTGACAAACTGCACCTTACCGAAAACGGACAACTCAAACGCGCTGCCGTTGTTTTGTTTGGCAAAGACCCCGCACGATTTTATCCTAACACATTCGTTAAAATCGGTCGATTTACCAAAAACGATGCCGATTTGCGCTATCAAGACGTAGAAGAAGGTAATATAATCGTGTTGTTACGCAATGTTTTAGAACGATTATACCAGAAATATCTCATTAAGCAAATTACATTTGAAGGAATGTATCGCATTGAAAAAAGTGAATATCCTGTGCCTGCTTTGCGAGAAATGTTGCTCAATGGTACACCGCAGCTTTATGGGCAGTTTTTCACAAATGCGTGTGTATGATGACAAAATCAACCTTTGGAACGAGGGCGGTTTATAATACGGATTTCGCCCGACGACATACCATCTTTGTTTGAATACTTTTACGCAATACGGTTCTATTTCAAACGTATTCGGCTGGTCGCGCCCGAAACTTTGATAAGTGATTTCCGTACTCAGGTTGTCGCGCATGGCTTCAATAATCGGGGTCAGAAAGCGTTGTCCGGAGGGAATGGTTTCAAACAAAATCCGCTGTTTCAGTTTATGGCTTTCGTTTATCAGATTATTGACGGCAAAGGTATTCAACAGCCACGAGCGGATACCGCCGCGTTCCATATCTTCTTTGATATCAATGTAATAAACATAGCCGTTGCGTTTGTCGCATTCTATATTGATGTCGAATAATTCCTCAATCGCTTGCCGGTGATTATGGAATGTGCGTAAAGGAATTTCCTTGCCCTCGCTCATTTCGTTGCGCAGCCAACGCTCGTTGATTTCCTCAAACGTGATTTTTTCGGCGCGAAAGATGGTATCAACCAGCCAAATGTAACGATTAAAAAGATTTTTCATATCTGTATTACTGTCAGATTTTTAGTTATGAAACTTCTACATTTTTCAGCTATTGTATTGATTAATGGATATAGTGTTTCTGACGATTCTCTTTGCGTACTGAACTGTCTTGTATGAATTAGGATACGAGAATTTCCATTGTTTTGAATATGAATATTATACCACCTGTTTTTTACTCTTTCTGTTCTCACAAGAACTTTTTCTTTACATTCTACATCAAAAACATATTGAATATCAAAACCAAAATCTCTCGGATAATGTCCGCAAGCCATTATTATAATGGGAAAACTTCTAAAAAATGTCATTGAAAACAGTGATTCTCTTTCCGTTATATTTTTTTGTCGGATATTATTACCCTCTTTTTCCCAACCTTTTTCTTTTAAATAATTGCTGTTTGGCAAATGAATTTGGCTTAATTCGGTCATAAAACAATGATTAAGAAAATCGTATTTATCCAAATTTGAATTCAAAATTTTACTTACTAATTTTTGATAATTATTCCAAGTAGGATTTTTAGAATTTTTAAAAATATCAGCTTTTATTTTTTCTAAATTATAACCGTCTTGCCAATCTTTAAGATTCCTTTCAACATCTCTATCCGACAATTGTTTAATTTCTTCCAATGAATTTGGTTTATTTCCACCAACTTCTTTGCCTATTAATAAAATTTGTGCATTCGGATTTCCCTCTCCCAAAAACAAATTGTGTTTCTTACAATGCTCCAAAACATCTTCAAATTCAGGAGTATAATCTTCTTTTCTAATTTCCATATTTTTGTATGTTTAAAAATTCAACTACAAAATTAATGATTTATCACTAAATATCACTTCGTCATTGTGCGGTTTTACATAAACCGGTATCCTTTTCCCGAATGTTTGTTGAATAATTTGGTCTTCAAACAAACGCCGCCGCAGTCGCTTGACTCCCGGCATCAGGAAAATATAACAAAGCATATTCAGCATATTACCATCATAACCCTGTTTATAATCAGCATCATAATCATAATCCTGCTCTCCCAAGGATTGAAAGACAGCTGAATACGGCGTTTGTTCCATCCATTGCCGGAATAAGGTATCGTTACTCTCTATTTCAATCGATTTTCCAGTTAACAACGACCATGCTCCTCCATCAGCAAATCTATTATCCATCCAAGTATCAATCATAGACTGATAGGGCTTATAACAATACACATTAATCATCCAACCTTCAAAATAAAGAACTCCAACTTCCATTCCGATATATGAAACTTTGTTTTTTTCCTCTTCCGTTAGGCTGTAAAGAAAGTTTTTAATTTCTTCATACAGGCTATCGAAAAACTGCTTTTTAGCGGCGTAACTCACTTCTTCCAATAAATCGTCCCGTAGTTGGAAACCACCGCCGGTTGTTTTGTCTTTTGCCATGTTTTTTAATTTTAATTAAAACATTCTTTGTCCCATACAAAAAATATACTATCTTTGCCGGCTCTTTAACCGCTCGCACCTGTAGTTCAATGGATAGAATGTAGGTTTCCGGTACCTAAGATAAGGGTTCGATTCCCTTCGGGTGTACAAGATAGTTTATCAAAATCCTCTAATAGACATTATTGGAGGATTTTTTGTCTTAGAATATCACGAATTATGATTATATATTATAGTATTCATTTAAATTTTTCAATCATGAAAAAAAGTTATATTTTTATTTTTGTGCTTTGCTTGTCGGTCTTGACGGCTATGGCAACCCCGAAACAAGGCAAACGTATTCATTTTTCGAAAGAAAAAATTGCTCAGTTGAAATCGCAACATCCTAATGTTTTACGCTCGGCGCAAGCCCAAACGGCTGAAACAATTTTGTTTGAAGATTTTAGTAAATTTACGGCGGGGAGTGAGGCGGCTCCTGATGCAGTGGATATTACCGATGAAGATACAGAAGAAATTCCGGTATCTTACACCCAAAACGAAGGATGGTTTGGCTGGGGAGTAAAACAAGCTGGAGGAACAGCCTATATAGACATTGTTCCATACAGCGAATATAACTCCGCATACCCAGATGCTCCGGGTTATATTGGAACCCCTGTTTTTGATGGTTCAACTATTGCTACAATTACATTTAAGGCACGTACAAAAGCAACTGATGGTGATATTATAACTGTTTACACTAATTTTTACGACGAAGAATTAGATGATTTCGATTATGACGAAGGTACCGACATTGAACTTACCAATCAATGGGCGGAATATACTGTTGATGCTTCAGTTATCAACGATTATGTGTATTTTGATTTTTGGGGTAATGAATCTGAATTTTATCTTGACGATGTTGAAATCACAATTAGCGAAGGCGGTACCAATCCCTCTGGAAATGTCATATTTTACGAAACTTTCGGAGAAGAAGGTCCTACGGCAAATCCACGTGCAACCATAGCTGGATATACCGATTACGACAATGGCGCTCCGGTTGTTTTCTCTTATACCACAACTGACTATCCCGATATTCGGGCTACAAACAACATAAATACACACGTTTGGTTTCCAGCTGCCAAAGAAAGCGATTTGGTTATCAGCAATATTCCGGCTGCAGGTTACAGCGATTTGAAATTGTCGTTTGATGTAGCTTCCAATAATGCAAGCGGCGATGCAAACAAAGCAATTGTTGAAGTCAATAATGTGGCGGTTACAGTACCTTCTGTTCCTGTTGTTAAACAAAATGCCTACGTAAATTCGGGAAATATTGCCATCCCCGCGGCAAATACCATTAAATTACGTTTCTATTATACAGCGGCAAACAACCCAACCGGTTACGGCTATCGCTTGGATAACGTAAAAATCACAGGCATAAACCTTGCGGGAATAAATAATCCCTCCAAAGATGGTGTGATGTTCTATGTTTCGGGCAACACTTTGTTGATAGGTAATTTATCGAACGGATCCGTTGTAGAAATCTACAACATCGTAGGCGCAAAAGTTCAATCCTCCATCGTTAAAGGCAGCAATATTGAACTGAATAACTTGTCAAAAGGCATTTACATTGTACGCGCCGGCAATTATTCACAAAAAATTGTGTTCTAATACTTAGTTAGAACGCGAATGAAGTTAGAGCTTAACCCTAACAAGGTTTAAAATCTTGTTAGGGTTTGCTATTCATGATGATACGGTTCCCCGCCCAATATCGTCATCGCACGATAAAGTTGCTCGGCAAAAATCAACCGTATCAATTGATGCGAAAATGTCATTTTCGATAAAGAAATTTTTTCCTGCGCCAAATCGTATATTTTTTGCGAGAAACCATACGGCCCGCCAATGACAAAAACAAGGTTTTTAGCAATCGTCTGCTTCTTTTTTTCGAGATAAGCCGCAAACTGCATCGACGTAAATTCTTTTCCGTGTTCGTCTAAAAGCGCCACATAATCGCCAGGTTGAAGTATTTTCAGCAAACATTCACCCTCTTTTTCCTTGATTTGTTCAAACGATAAATTTTTGGCATTTTTAATATCGGGAATGATTTGCATTTCAAACGGAAGATAATGTTTCAAACGGCCGGCATATTCCGCTAAACCGCGTTCTACAAAATCCTGACTTGTTTTTCCAATAACGATCAATTGTATTTTCATTTTGTTTTAAAAAAATCGACTGCAAAAATAACGATTTTATCCCGCAAGTTTTGTTAATCCGAAAATTTATGTGTACGTTTGCACTTGCAAAATAAAATTATAAAACGCATAATACAGTATGAAATTCGTTGTATCCAGTAATTTATTATTGAGCCACTTGCAAACAGTAGGCAGGGTTATCGCTTCCAAAAATCCCATTCCCATTTTGGATTGTTTCTTGTTTGAATTGCAAGACAATCAATTAACCATCACTGCGGCCGACAGTGAAACGCGCATGAGTACGTCCATCGAAGTAAACGATGTGGATGGCGCCGGTAAATTCGCCGTCCCCTCCAAAAACCTCTTGGAAGCCTTGAAAGAACTTCCCGAACAGCCTGTTGTTTTTGAAATTAACGACGACACCTTGGCCATGTTCATTTCCTATAAAAACGGTAAATACAATTTCGTAGCGCAAAACGGCGAAGAATATCCGCAATCGAAGCCCTTGAACGACGATGCGGCCAAATTGAGCCTCAGCGCCGGCGATTTGTTGGCGGGACTTTCTCACACCATTTTCGCTACCGGCGACGACGAACTTCGTCCTGTCATGAACGGAATTTATTTCGATATTTCCGACGAAAACATCACATTTGTCGCTTCCGACGGTCATAAATTGGTACGTTTCAAAAACTTGGGCGTTACGGGAAACAATACGGCCAATTTTATTTTACCGAAAAAACCCGCCAACTTGTTGCGCACCATCCTTCCGCGTGAAGAAGGCGAAGTTACCATCGGTTTCGATACCAACAACGCATACATTACCATGGAACGCTTTGTCGTGGTTTGCCGCTTGATTGAAGGCCGTTATCCGAATTACAACGGGGTAATTCCAACCAATAATCCCTACAAAGTAACGGTCGATCGTGTTAGTTTGACCAATGCACTGAAACGTGTTACCGTATTTTCCGATTCGGGAACCAATTTGATTAAATTGCATTTTTCGGCCAACAGCATCTTTATTTCGGCGCAAGACATTGATTTCTCGACTTCGGCCGAAGAAACATTGGCTTGTATCTACGATGGAGTGGACATGAGCATCGGTTTCAAAGGAACGCTCTTAATCGAAATTTTGAATAACTTGATTTCGGAAGAAGTAGTCATCGAATTAGCCGATCCTTCGCGCGCCGGTTTGATTCTTCCTTCGGAAAACGAAGAAGCCGAAGATTTATTGATGCTCCTAATGCCGATGATGCTGAACGAATGAAATTAAATTTAAAAAATCCGATCATCTTCTTCGACCTCGAAACCACCGGAATCAACATTGTTTCCGATCGTATTGTGGAAATTTCTTATTTGAAAGTATCTCCCAACGGCGACGAAGATTCAAAAACACGACGTATCAATCCTGAAATGCCGATTCCACCGGAATCAACCGCGGTACATGGTATTTCCGACGAAGACGTGAAAGATTGTCCCACTTTCAAATCCATTGCCAAATCGTTAGCCGCTCAAATTGAGGGTTGCGATTTGGCGGGATATAATTCCAATCGCTTCGATATTCCGCTTTTGGCCGAAGAATTTCTTCGCGCCGACATGGATATTGATTTGATGAAACGCAAATTTGTGGATGTACAAACGATTTTCCACAAAAAAGAACAGCGTACCTTGTCGGCCGCCTATAAGTTTTATTGCGATTTGGATTTGGAAAACGCGCACACGGCCGAAGCCGACACCAAAGCCACTTACGAAATTCTGAAAGCGCAATTAGACCGCTATTCCGATTTACAAAACGACATTCAATTTCTTTCGGAATATTCCGCTTTTACCAACAATGTGGATTT
This sequence comes from Bacteroidia bacterium, assembly GCA_025999115.1. The sequence continues at coordinate 20,302 of BNWW01000007.1, read as the reverse complement.
CGCCGGACGGGTGGTTTTCAACGACAAAAAGCAGGAAATCATCAACTTCGGCAAATACAAAGGCCGTTTGGCGGAAGAAGTGTTGCGGGAAGATCCGGGTTATTATAGTTGGATCATGCAGGGCGATTTTCCGCTGCATACCAAGAAGATTTTTACAACGATTAAATTGCGGTCGGCGTTTAAGAAATAATGTCTTATTGTTTGAATTTTAGTAAATAAATCAGCGATAAAATAAGGAGAATTGCGATGGCGGCGGTGAGTTCCCAAGCCGGAAAATAGAAGTGAATTGTAGTAATAATGCCGCAGATTAGCAGTTGGGTAACTGCGTAAAGAGAAGAAACGAGTTGGTGTGATAAATGCTTTTCGTTTGCCAAGATTTGGTAAAAGTGCATTCGGTGGGCTTTGAATATATTCTGTTGCAGATAAATACGATGCAATATTGTGCCGACGGAATCTACGCCGTAAACGGCTAAAAACATGATCCAGATAATGGAATCGGTTTTCAGCATTAATTGCAGAAGTAAGGTTACTATCCAGAAGGAGATGGCCATGCTGCCGATGTCGCCGGCAAAGCATTTCGCTTTTTTCCGAAAATTGAAAAAGAGGAAAATGATACAGGCAATAATTGCATAGTTGATAAAATCCGGTTCGGTAAAATGAATTTGCTGCTGATTGATGTATTGTAAGGCGATAAGAATAGTAAGACTGTATAAGCCTGTGATGCCGTTGATGCCGTCTATGAAATTGTAGGCGTTGAGGATGCCGACGAAGAAAATGTAGGATGTGATGATTAAATACCAAGGTAATGTGCTGAAAATTCCTAATCCATAGAAGACACAAGTGATTGAAATAAAATGAATTACAATGCGTATTTTATTGGGTAAGCTTTTTATATCATCCCAGAAACTGACAATAGATATTAATGTGAGGCCGAAAATGAAAAAAATACCATCATTCGTAATTCGTAATTTGTAATTCGTAATTAAAAACCACAAGGTTGCTGCCAACCAGAAGACGATGCCGCCGCCGCGAATGGTGATGTAATCGTGCGAACTGCGGGAATTGGGTTGGTCGATGATATTGTATTTCGTTGCGAGTTTGAAATAGACAAACATCGCTACAAACAATAGAAAAATAACAATTGAATACGAAAAAAAATTATTCAAAAATTTTAAAATTTTCTAAAACATTCAACGGTTGCCAAGCTAATGATTCTTTGGCTTTAGCATTTGAAAAAGTAAGTGGTTGTATGATTTTGGCTAATCGATTCATATCAATAGGAGCTTTACCTCCTAATAAATTGCCGAATAACGCCATTATGTTAGCTGTCCAATATGGAATTGAGATTGGATTCTTCGTATTCAACTGTTTGGCAATCAACGTGGATAATTCTCCAAACGACGGATGAGTATCATCACAAACATTGTATATTCCTCCTTTTTCCACTAATAGTGGCACCAAGTTTGCTATATCCTGAACCATTAAAACGCTTTTCTTAGCCACGCCACCAGAAATATTGAAATAGAATCCTGATTTTATCCCCTTTATCATTGCGCCTAAATTTCCGGGAGGATTTAATCCGGCAATGAGTGATGGACGAATGATTGATAAAATGACTTGATGTTTTTTACTCCAATCCTTCAAATATTCTTCGGCTTTCATTTTACTCAAAGCATAAGGACTGTTTCCATTTAATGGATGCTCTTCTGTAATATTATAACCTGTTTTACATCCATACACGGCAACCGTGCTGATAAATATAAAAGATTGAGGAATACCCGTTTTTTCCAATGACCGGCACAAGTTGACAGTTCCCTGATAATTTACATCATAAAAGACTTGTTTTTCCACTTCTGTTGTCGGAATAGAATGTGCTTTTCCTGCCGCATGAAGAACAATATCAAATGTTTTATTTAATTCACAATGCCCTTTCGATAGATTACAAAGATAGTCTGCATCACGCAAATCCAAAGTTGATACATTATACTGCTTTTGCAATAGTGCAAGAATATTCTTACCAAGAAAACCGGAAGAACCGGTAAAAAGTAAGTTTTTCATGTTTTTATATATTGATTTTGCGGATTGTTTCCCAATCTGTTTGCATGTCAGCTTCCGGAAGATTCACAAAATCAAAATCATCCAATAAGTGTTGAAATTTTCCAAAAGATTGTTTTAATCCGACGTATGATTTAAATTTACGCATCGGAGGAAGTGTTTCAATCATGGGTATGCCGGGATCAAAGTCCTGCGGATGAAAATAAGACATCATATAAGGCGATTGTTTGGCCCAACGCTTAATTAAAAAATACGGAAATAAGCGAAAGAAACCACCCCCTGAAAAAACGATATTCTTACCAAACAACTGAAGGATATTCATAGGAAATTCCTTAATTTGAGCGCCATTCGCTAATTGTAATATAGCAGGTTCAGCTTCCCCATAACTAATATATCCACCATAATCATGAGCAGCAGGAAACAACGAACAATCGTATTGAAAGCCCAATTCTGCCAATACTTCCAAAGCCCATGTATTGTTTTCCGTAATAGAAAAACCCGGCGCACGAAAAGCATTGATTTCTTCTCCAATCAAATCTTCAATCAGTTTTTTTGCTTTGTCGGTATCCTGTTTAAAACCTCCTCTGTCGAAACGGGTACTCAATTCATGTTTGTAAGAATGACAACCGATATGATGTCCTTGTGCATGAATGGCTTTGATAATATGCGGGTGTTTGTCAGCAATCCATCCCAAACAGAAACAAGTAGCTTTCTGTCCGCGTTTTTCCAATTCGGCTAAAATTCGTTCAACTCCTTCATCTATGCGCGACGGCGTGTTTTCCCAATGGTAATCACGGGTAATATTATCGAAATTGAACCATTCTTCAATGTCGAATGTTAAAATGTTCATATTTTTATTCCTAACTTTGATTTGCGAAATTCAGGGTTCGCATATTTTTTTATTCCTTCCAAAAAACCAATAAACATAGGTAAAGTATCCTTTATACTGCCATCTTGGTAAAACACATTTTTTCCAAAGAATTGAAACCAAGAGGGTTTAAATGTAAATCTATTTTTTGCGAATATAAACCACATTATATCCAATCCCATATAACGTATTGATTTCCCAATTGAATATTGATAATGAGGTATCTCTAAATTCATTTCATCGGCAACCATAATAGCTGGGAAGTTTATTCCGGAAACAAATGCAGCATGAATACTTGATGGTGTACGGGGATTAATTTCTATAATTTTATAATCATTGTTTTCTATATCTTCCATAATATCAAAATCAGCAAATCCTTTCCAATTCAATTTTTCAAGAGTTTTTGTACAGATTTCAAGTAACTGGGTATTATCTATAGTTTCACAATAGCAACTCGTTCCACCTTGTAATGGAAAATAACGCCTAATTTTAATAATAGTATGCCTTTGAATTTTACCTATGCGATCTCTATAAATCATCACATTGTAATAACTACCTGAGTGTGTTACAAATTTTTGTAAAGTACAATTACCATATATCTTCTTTATCAATGGAAATTGCTCCTGCAATTCGTTTAGATTTTCAACCAATGTTATCCCTCTTGCTCCTACTGAAATATTAGGTTTAATCATTGCCGGAAAACCAACATAATTGGCTGCATATTCTAAATTTTCCACAGATAGACCAATAGTGCGTGGATGTGGAATATTCTCTTTTTCACACAAATCCATTAATAATTCTTTATTATGAGCATGAATTAGAGTATCATAGGTTGGACATGCACATTTTGTGGAAAAATCAAGTTCTATTTTTTCTTTGAATTTACTTAATAATTCGGCACTTCCATTCCCTAACGGGATAATAACATCCTGTTTACTATTTTGCAAAAAATTAAATAAAAAGTCAATATATACTTTCTCATCCGATTTTAATGCAGGACAAATATATTTTTTATCAATATAGCGAGATACGTAACCCGGCGATACTTTGTATTCAATAAACGCAGATACAAAATAGCTACATTGCTTTAAAGAACGAGCAACAGATATTGCTTGAATATTTTGAGCATCTAACAAAAGAATATTCATGAATCAATTATTGTGTTTTGAGTATACCATTAATTTAAGATTATAGCAGAATGCACACATATTTCTCCAGATAACCCATAAAGTCTTAGTAATTAATAAGAAAGGTGGTGGGTTTTGTCCATGACATCTCCATACATCCAAAATAAGTTTTCTTAATTTTAATTTTCTTTTCGTACTATTCGTACTGATACCTCCTAAATAGAATTTATTGACATATAAATCAATTTTTTTTATCTTTAATTCAGTAAAATAAAAAAAACGAACAAATAACTCATAATCCGAATAAGGATGAAAATTCAAATTATAGTATCCATATAAATCAAAAATTTCTCTTTTAATATATATACTTTGATGCGAAGGCATCCAACCCAATCGAACCAATGTCCTATGGTATTCGGGAGTTTTACCTATACGAACAATCTTATCGTTTTGATTATAAGTTACGGCATAACCATAGGAAATATCTATATCATTCTCTTCAAAATGTTTAGCAAGTTTCTCAATTACGTGATTACCATATAATCTATCACCTGCGTGAATTAATCCAACCACATCGCCTGTAGCATTTTGTATTCCTGTATTTATTGCATCGTACAAACCTTTATCCGGTTCGGAAATAATCTTGGAGATTTGACTTTGATATGCATTAACAATATCCAAAGTTTTGTCTTTGGACGCACCATCCACAATAATATATTCAATATCGGGATAAGTTTGATTAACAACAGATTCGATTGTAGGTCGAATGTCCGCTTCATTGTTGAAGCAGATAGTTATGATGGAAATTTTCATATCATATTATTTTAATCCACCTGCATGAAAGATAAAATTTGTTTTTTCTACTTTATCAAATGGCATAGCTAACATTTCCTTATGTTTTATCATGTCTTCCTTTTTTTCAAATCTATTTTTAATTTTTTTTGCAGGACAACCACCGTAAATACAAAAAGGTTCCACATCCTTGGTTACAACCGAACCTGCAGCAATTATCGCACCATCGCCAATAGTTACACCAGTTAGAATAATAGAATGTGCACCAATCCAAACATCTTTACCTATTTTTGTTGATCTTATGATATCCCTACCTGAAAATCTTAAAGGAATACCCACTTTTCTAAAAACATGGTCGCTGCCAATAATACTGACATTATAGGCTAACATCGTATATGCCCCGATTTTCACGTTCGGATATATTATACAATTCGGCCCTATGGATGAATATTCATCCGCAACCAAATCTTTTCCCCAAAACGTATGTTTAAATCCTCCTAAATAAAATGTCTTATGGACATTTTTCAACCCATATTTTTTTAATAATATCAACATTTTTATTTTACGGAGAATAATACTTATTTGTAGTTTGGTTTTATTCATTCATTAAAACTGCCTTAATTGTTTCCAATTGCTTGTGCGGATTGTATTTAGAGTCAATTATTTCATAACATTTTTCACGAACCGTTTCTCTATCCAAATTTTGCAGAAACCATTTTTGAATCGTTTCAACCAATGATTGAATATTATTCTGTTTAAAAAAATCACCAGTTTTGCCTTTTTCTATTGCCTCAAATTCAGGCATTTGCCAAGTAAAATTATCATGTGTGATTACCGGACAACCATAAACCATAGCATGCATTGCCGTAAGACCTACATTACCGGAAGAAACACATAAATCAGCATTGTAAATCAATTTGGATATTTCAATTTCATTATAAGTAGCGCCATAAAACCAAACATTGTCTTCGACATTCAACTCTTTTGCCAAATCGGATAGTTTCTGTGTCATTTCTCCGCTACCAATTAATGTCAAATTATAGTTCAGACCTTGCCTGTTTAATTCCAATAACGCATAGAGTAACATATCCAACTGTTTTACTTTGGTTAAACGCCCTACAAAAATCAAATTTAGGCAATCATTGTGAAAATGGACTTTGTAAATGTCAGTGTTTTTTAATTTTTTACGAAGCTCTATTTGTTCATCATAAGCCAATGAGTTATATACCACATGAAGTTTTTGAGGATTTAGACCTCCTTCCATCATTAATTTTTTTGCATAATTTCCATAAAGGAAAAAGCCGCTGGCAAAACGTTGAAAAAAAAATTTTGTAATAAATATTCTGATTTTTGACTCTTTACCATACCAACCATGTGACCACAAATATATTTTTTTACCTTTTAATCTTGCTCCCCAAACCATCAGCCAAGTAGAAATACAAACCACTTCACCTAACATAATATAGTGAGTATAATCTTCATTCAATAAAGACAAAACTCCTTTTTGATAGTATAATGGCCGCTTGATAAATGTTTTGTTTTGTACTTCTTTTTTGAAATGTGATAATAAAGAGTAATCCATCTTTTTTACATCCAAATACTTATCGCCAAAAACAAAATCACATTCCAATTCTTTGTCCATTAGCATAAAGATATTTTTTCGATAATGATGGGCGTAATTATATATCAGGCAGAGTTTAATCATAAAAATACTACTTATTTTTGGCCTTATACGACAAAACACATACAAGCAAACAACAAAGCGTAGAAGCTTGCCAAAGTGCGGAAGAAAACATAAAAAAACCGATATTACACATCAATAAAACAGCTATAAATCCCTGTTCGTGTCTATTTTGCAACAAAATTATAGCATTAGAAGTCGCTTTCAGCAATAAGATTATCATTATTATTCCGCCTAAAAATCCCAAAGCAATAAAACTTTCCAAAACAATATTATGCGGATAATATCCATTGCTTAATAACACAAAATCCTTGCCTATAATCGGATTATTGATGAATTGCCTCCAAGCCTCACGATATAAACCTATTCTGTCATCAGAATTGGCCTCTCCAAGTCGAGATGAAATAACGGGAGATATATTTTCCAATAAAGAATAAAAAATATCTTGAAACAGAAAAAAAACAATCCCTATCAGTATGGTTACAATAAGACCTATAAAACCTTGTTTCTGTTTGGCATAAATCATTAATGCCGCAACAAAACAAAATGAGACAAATGGCCCCCGGCTTCCTGCAATCGTTAAGCTATAAAAAGCAAAAAGCAAACACAAGAATATATATATTTTTTTTCTACGAATCAGAGGCGTATATAGTAATAAATATAAGGAAAAGATACCTACCCAAGCTGCTAATTGTCCATAGGAAATTGATCCGAATGCGATATTTACCGACAAACGCAATACTCCCAAACCTAAACCTTCATCTTGCATTATATTTTGATTAAAAAATAATGCAATTCCTAATATCAATAATCCATATACATACAAATACCGAAAAAGTTTTATCCAATTTATCTTTTCATAACTATAAAGCACTGACAATAAAGGAATAAATACAGAGCCGACGGTGCGTATCAAATATTCATTTTTATTATCATACACAGCAGCAACACTACTATTAAACAATAGAAGAAGTAACAATTTAAGTATATACACAACCCAAAAACAGAGTAAGATTTTAATCCCAATATTTATCTTTCGATTAACACTAAAATTCATCCATAATGTCCACAGAGAAATGAAAAAAGTAAACACACGATAAGGAACCGTAACTAATCTCGTAATATTTAAATCTCCACCTCCGGAAAGCGGCAGAAATAAAGTCGTTACTATCGTATAGCCTATTATTATTAAAAATAAATTTAATGTAGGGGCAAAAGTATGTATTTTTTGAAATTTCATATTAAAAAAGTGTTTCTACAAATACGCCGCAAGTATGCTCATCTACATATTTAGTGTCTTGATTGTTTGGATGTTTTGTTAGCATCGTCGAAATGGCATATTTAAGGCTCTTCGTACAAGGCTCTATCGCTATCCCCAAGTGATATTGCTTAACCAATTCACCTAATAACCCTTTCCCGGTAATTACAGGCTTATTATGCTTTGCAGCATGCCCAAGTACACCACTCGACATATTATTTGACAAATAAGGCATTAAAACAAAATTGGACAACTCATAATACGATTCCATTTGACCTACCGATACAAAGCAAGGATTATAGAAGATACTAATATCTAAAAATTGCGTTTGCAATTGACTAATCCTATCTTTTAGTAATTTTCCAAATGCCTCGTTAATTGGTTTTCCTACAAAGAAAAATGAAGTTTTTGCAATAATATCCGATGACAGGGTTGTTATTGTATCCAAAATTAAAAGGGTTCCTTTTCGTTCTGACATTGCCCCAAAATGCAAAATAATTTTCCGTTTTTTTGTAATTTCCATAATTTCGTCCGGCAATTTTTCTTGTTCATACAAAGGTATCGGATCGGGTAAGTATTGAAATTTATGCGTGTGAAAATGCCGATTCAAATAGATACATGTTTTTTGATCATTCAATATAAAGAGTTTTTTGATCTTTTGTCGTTTACTAACAAGAAAATACATGATTTCTTTTTGTATGCGCATAAACAAAGAATATTTTTCATAATGAGGATTGAACGGATAAAAAACTATACCGGAAACTACAAATCGATACTTACCAAAAGCCAAATCAAGCATTAAAGAATTAATCCACAATAATATTACGTGATTGATCCCATATTTATCGGTAATTTGTTTTATAACATCCAATTTTCCGAAAAATCTTTTTTCATTTACATCGTTCGGTAATAGAACTATTTCAATATTTTTTATTTCAGTATTTTTCAAATCCAACATTTCCTCTACTTTTTGATGAATAGCCAAATAAACCTTTTGATTTATTGGCGGATATTGTGAAAAATACGTCAAAATATTATTCACATATTCCGAATGATGACCTGTAAAATAGGAATCATAGAATAATATTTTATTCATTTTGCTTGATACATAAGTAAATTCATATTAAACAAAATAGATTTCATGCAAAATTTCAGATAGTATAATAAAGGATTAGCCTTCCGATACAATAAAAAATAGGTTTTGTCTAATCTATATTTCCTATCTTTATTCAGACGAAATAATCTATTGCTCGACAAGTATTGAAGAGGAAGTTTTCCATAATCACTTGGGTCGTTGAAAGGAATAATGCCTTCTTTTTTTGCTAATACGCTTAATATCGACTGGTCTTCACGGTGAGCAATATATAATTCATCTTCACTTGCATCTTTTTCTTTTGGTAACATCAATATTTCATTTTGACATAAATCAAGCCATTTTTTAATAAATTTCCGGCTATTCTCGCTAACAATAATAATGATGATTCCCAATGTTTGATTTGAAAAACGAATTGCTTCCGTATATGCATCCAAAACCTCAAAAACGGCTTTTTTCGTCCATTGACATTCTATTAATGGAATTTCAAAAAGCATAATATCTTGATCGCTATCCTTTAATTTTGTAATCATTCCATTAACATTTCTCAAATACGCAGTACCGGCATCAGCGTAACAAACAATATCACCATTTTGTAATGCATTGATTACTTTATTGATTAGATATGGTTTCCAAAGCCAAAGCCCATTTCCTCGCTTGACAGATAAAATATTTTTATTCTTTTCATAGAATTCTTTATCAATATCTCCGGGCGAGAACGCATATACTGTATCTACTTTTCCGAATAGATAAGCTGTTTTGGTATTTAACCTTTGGTGCTTTTTATATGGCTCGTTAGCGTAATTGAGAGCAACTATCATCGCACTGAATGTTTATTAATAAAAGTTTGTAATGATTTTGCAATACTATCCCAAGAATAGGAATTCCGCGATTGCAGTAATTTCATAGATAATTCACTGTACAATTCATCATTAGTACACAATTCTACAATTGCTCTATATAAATCTTCTGTCGATGATGGTTTAATAAAAAAAACGCTATTTCCCAGAAACTGCTCTTTCAAACCACCAACATCAGAAACGATGGACGGAACTAAATAATTAATGGCTAAACTTGCAATACCCGATTGAGTTGCCTCAATATAGGGAAATAATAAAATATCACATTCATTCAAAAAATCTGCCATTTCGTTGTCCGTCAGCCAACGATTAATAACTTCAATTTTAGGATTATCAAAAGAAGGCACTTGATATTCCGGCACCGCTTTTCCTGCAATTATCACTTTTTCAAAAACATCCGGAACATTTTTCAATACTTCTATTAATATATTGATTCCTTTATACTCCGACAATCTGCCTAAAAACAATAAAACCGGTTTTTCTCTTTTCCATTTCGGTTTGGTTGGAATATTTCCATAGCTAATTAGCCCATGGGGAGCAATATGTGAAATTTTATCAATAAAAAAATTATCTTTAACTAATTGACGGACATATTCGCTTAAAAAAATCAAATAATCACTGTCATTCATTGTGGAAAGCAAACGTTTTTGTGTAAAATCGCATGTTTCGCCTTTATGGACTTTACCATCATGAATAACCGAAAATACAGGTTTCCCTGTCCATTTAAAAACTTTGGCAATAAAGGAATCCCAAGCTGTAAATCCCATTATCAAAAGTGCCTTGTAGCGATTGGTAAATTTTCCGTAAAAATATATTTTCAACAAAAAGAAAAACAACGAGAAAAATCGTTTCCAACCGAAACCATAACATTTCAAGGTTTTGAAATTCTTAATATTGTGTTTTTCATCCGTAATTTCATTCAGATAGACCTCTTTATCATCCGTGATTCTTGCAATTATTTCAGTTGAATAAAGAAAACAACCGCCACGAGGATGCAGTGAAACAATCAAAAGCTTTTTCATTCTATATCGCTTGCTTTTCTATTACTTCCATACTCTCTGCAATCTGCACTACTATCACAACAATCACAATTTTTCACACACCAGACAATATCATTTTTGATCGGTATAGCAGGAATACCCGCAACAAGTTCATTATTGTTTATATCTTTAGTTACTATACTACCGGTTGCAACAACAACATCATTTCCGATTTTGACTCCTTTCATGACTGCTGTCCTACTACCCAACCACACTCTATCCCCAATTAACACAGGAGCATTCCGGTTTATTCGTTGATTAGTCTGTTTATTCAAAATCGCATGACCGTCAGACGCCCAAATTTCTACATTTTCGCCTAAAAAGCAATCTAATCCAATACGAACTTCATTATTTATTCCTGCAATTACAATTCTATCTCGATTAAATCCGGTATTATTCATCACAATGAGTTTAGTATTAGATGACAATAATTCAAAACGTGATTTTTTCATATAATTAGCACCTCGAAAATCTACCCTGCAATTATTCCCTTGAATAACAAAAGTACAATTTGATATTTTTACATTATCGTCAAAAATCAATGTATTGTTTGTACCTTTAATAATAAACCGAGACATAAAGATATAACCACTATTCAGTTTCAATGATACAGAGCCTGATAAATTCAATTTTAGTAAACCAATACCTTGTGTATGAAATTTAGACTTCCAATGTATAATGCCAAATACAAAAAAAAGAATTTTACTAATCATCTGTAACATCCATTTGATACTTTGTTTCATAGTCATATTAGTTATTTGCTACGAACAAAACACCCTTTCATTGCATCTAAAATTGTAATCAAAGATAATTGATATTTAATTTTATTTTGCAAGAACCAAATCGTATATTTTAACGGACTTTTCACAAAAAATCCTATATACAGACCCTTTCTCCTGCCAACAAAATGTTTTTTTATTTTTTTCATTATCATGCTCCTCAACATTTCGTCTTCTTCACATTGTGGTTGATTGGTTATCAAAAAATCAGAAATCCACTTTTCTTCCTCTATTATGGCTGTCATTTTCAAATCAATATTTCCTGTAGAACTGATAGTAATACCACTATGTCGATAGAGAAATATGGGTTTGTTAGTATGAGCAATTCCTGCTTTATATGCAGTTATATAAGCTGAAATATCGTCGGAAGCCCATGCTAAAGGAAGTTTATAATAACCACCATTGTTTTTCAACGTTTCCGTATGATATACAAAATCCGAAATATACTGAAGACGCCCCATCATTCTGTACCAAATCAGAGAAAAGACTGATTCATATTCAGGGCGGGACTCCGATAAAAATACAAATTCCGAATTCTCATCGATAATTTTAGCTCGACAATGGTACACGCCAAGATTCGGATATTGTTCAATTAATTTAACAAATTCTTCCAAGTAGTTGGGAGCAAGTTTATCGTCGTCGCCCATCAAGACGAAGTATTCGCATCGGGCATATTCTAAACATTTGTTCCAATTATCAACAACATTTTCCGCTCCAATATTTACGTCATTTTTATAATAGCGAATTCGTATGTCATCGTATGTCTGTACTATTGCTTCTACATTTTCGGGCGATGCATCGTTTACTATAACCAACTCAAAGTCTATATACGTTTGATTTAGAATGCTGTCTATACATTCATTTAAAAAACGCGCCTTAAATGCAGGTATCGCTATGGTAAACCGTTTTCTCATTTTTCGTTATTACAAAATTCCACAAACTTCTCAAATGTTTCTGTGGCTATTTTTCGCGCTTGATTTTTAACTTCTTCCGCTCTTGAATAATCACGGCTCAATATTGTTGTAAAACTCGATAAAATTTTTTCTTTGTCAAAATCTTTTGTTCCAATTTGTTCAATATTAATCTCCCTATCATTCAGATTCAAAAGATTCAACAATCCCGTCATTTTATGTTCATAAGATAAGGATATAAATGGAACGGCATTATTAATAGCAAATACGATGGAATGGTACCTTGCTCCAATTACACATTCGGCATTGGCAATTATTTTTTGCTGAATATCGGAACTGTATGTATCTTTGACAATTACAATATTTCTTTTTTCATCGACATTGTCTTTTAATTCCACAAAATACTCATAATCATTTTTATTCCGGTCATTATATAACTGCGGCAGCATAATTATTTTCAAACCCAAGTGTAATAGAATATTAAAAATATCTCCATAAAACTCATCTATGTGATATCGTTCTATAAATTTATAAGAGTGATGCCAAGTCAACGAATTAGGGACAAAAACAACGTATTTTTCGACTCCAATCAATTGGGATATTTCAATTGGAATATCAGCTTTTGGCACATCTAAAAACGCGGTATCTATAGATGAAACATACTGCAAATTCAAGTCATCTGCTAACCGCATTGTTTTTTGATCACGTATCGAAAGAAAATCGAAACTGTATAACAAACGGAAACTAACTTTCTTAAAAGCTCTATTCCATGCCGTTATTTCAGGAAATGGCCCAAAAGAACGAGAATAATAAATCAATTTCTTTTTTAGAAATTTAGTCAGTGACAGATTGAAAATATGACCCCAATCTTGAAAACCACCCATACAAATACCTCCGGGAGCGCAAATAACCAAATCTGATTTCATTATCAGACAAGCATATTGTCGTATTGCTGGATAAAATAATGCTAAAAAAATTAAATTGAAACGCAAAGACCATCTTTGTAAACGAAGGAGCAACTTCCAATTTTTGTTTTTAATATTCTTATAAGTAATTCGCGGTGATTTTACTATAATTTGCTGTATGTCTCTATCATTTTCTTGTAAAAAAAGTACGATAAAATGAACATTCTGAAAAATTTTATCCAATGTGCGCATCAAACTCCTATGCGCTGCTTCATCGCCACGATTGCGCAAGGGCTGGTTAATGATGATTATTTTTTGCATAATCTATTTACTTAATTCTCTTTTTTATCACTTTACAAGGATTTCCTACTGCAATACTATAGCTGGGAATACTTTTGCTTACCACACTACCTGCACCTATTACACTTCCCTGACCTATAGTTACACCGGGCAGCACCGTAACATTGTATCCCAACCAAACATCATCTTCGATTATTACCGGTTTTTTAATAATTGTTCCTTTTATTTGCTCGCAAGTATAATCATGTCCCAGAGATGATATACAACTTTGAATTTAGATACATAAAAAGCATTCGTATTATTAACTGAAAGCATCTGTGCGAATTGAATTACCTTCATTGCAAGCTATAACCTCTCCTGTTATACAACTAGAAATATTGCTTAGTAAAAATAGAGCAGTTTCTGCAACTTCTTCCGGTAAAAATATCCTTTTACCTCTATTAGCAGCCCGCAAATCCGCATTTGGATCTCTAACGCACATATCAGACACTGTTGGACCGGGTGCAATTGCATTTACACGTATATTATGCGGTATAAGTTCTTTTGCTAAACCGATTGAAAAATGTATTAATGCAGCCTTTGAAAGCGCATAAGGACGTGTTTGTGCGTTTAAACCTGCTTGAGATGCAATCATGACTATATTTCCGCCAAGTCCTTGTTTAAGAAAATATTTAACAAATTCTGCGGTTTCAAAAAACAGCCCTTTTAAATTGATATTGAATATATCATCCCATAAATTGGGGGTACAATTCTCAATATTCGCGGGGGATGTAATTCCTGCTGAATTTACAAGACAATCGATTCGCCCACCTAAAATATTGACAGCTTGACGACAACGTTCTTTATATACATCAATATCTGCTATATCCCATTGTAGATATTGTATTTTATCATTTTTCGTTTCTTCTTTCAGCAGTTCAACCACTTTTATCAATTTATCTTTATTTCGAGCAACACATAATACGTTCCCGTTTTCTAATAAACATTTTTTCGCTATTTCATAACCTATACCACTACTTGCTCCGGTAATGACGATATTCTTGTTAAGGAGTAAATCTCCTTGTTGTACACTATCTACTCTTACATAAGTTTTTGGCTCTCCCTTCAGGACAAACCAAATCATTCGCTTGATGTACTGTTTAAGTTTTGACATTAATTATTTATTTATAAAATTCCTAAATAACCATCCGTTGCATTGTCCTTATGATGGATTTGTCCCGGGTTACCTATAACAACAGAATGACTTGGAACATCAAAGTTCACAAATGCACCGGGGGCAATGACAACATCATTACCAATTGTAATATTTCCAACAATATTGGCATTAGCACCTATACGAACACGATTACCTAAAGTCGGGACACCTTTTCTTTTTCCAACAGCGTTTCGACCAATAGTTACTCCATGCGTTAAATAAATCTGTTCACCAATTTTTGCACCTCCATTTATGACTATTCGCCCAGAATGGCCAATGATAAGCCCTTTGCCAATACTTAAATTTCCACCAAAATCAAGTCCTTGATTCTCCAATTTATATTTGTAATACAATCCCAGTACATTATTATGATTTGCTTGATATTTTCTATAAAGCACAATTATTTTCCATTCAGGTTTCCTCTTAAACGAACGTGACATTTTACTACCATTAAACCTAAAAGTTTCGTTGAATTTGATATCTTCGGATAGAATTTGTTTTATTCCTCGATAGTTTGATAAATTTACAGTCAATTTAATGGCTCTTCTAACAGATGCCGGCAATATCTTTTTCAAAATCCATATTGTATATTTCATAAAAAGCTCTCTTTTGCTACTTTTTGCATATTTTATAATAAGTTTTTTAAATGATAATTTCTTATAATCTCTCCAAAAATCAACTCGTTTTATTTCATTAACAGCTTCGGGATATACATAGTTTCCATTGAATCTTTCTACATCTGCAAGAGATGTTTCTTTTATAACGATCTGTTCTCTAACTGCATTTAATATATCCACACCTTTTTCCGTATGAACAACAACTGTTGAAAGACCATGATTGTCGTTCATTTCCGGTGCAATTTTCTGAAATCCCCAGCAATCGGCAAGAGTAATATCACTCACTCGATTTCTGTTTTTGAATTTACACGTTCCACAAGAAGGTCGGGAAAAGACATTTTTTCTCAAACTTTTGAAATACAAATCTTTGTATATACAACAAGAATATTCTTGTTCCTCACTTCTTATTTTCATGGAAGAAGAAGTCCATCCTGAAATTTTGTCTCGAAAACCAACATAATTTATTTGGTAATTTTGAAAAAAAGTCTTTAGATATTCGCGCCATATTTTAGGAGAACCAACAGCACAACAAATTACGTCAATGCAAATAAGGTTTTTTCTTTCCGTCTTTAAATAGCGTTTAAGCCCGGCAATTTGGCAAGCTACCCCCGTAAACAATACCATTTTACCATCTTTCAAGTTTTGTTCAACCTCGCAATAGACAGTACCAATTCTACTTTGTAGATATTTGGAACCCATAAATTGCTTAACTTCTTCATAAGTTCGTGCAGATGTATGATAAACCTCAAAATTTTCATCAAATGCAGCACCAAAAACAACACCGTTTTCCGAGAGAATTTTATCGGCAAAGACACGAAACATTCCTCCCGAAGAACTTTGGTTACGAATTTCTTCGTTTTTATTATAAGCAGCGTAACATTTAGACAATTCTTCCAAATCGACCTTTACCGTATATTCCTCATTTACATAAGGACATACTTTTATACATTTTGAACACTTGACACAGCGATTTAGATCTACAATAGGATACAAAAAACCTTCTTCATCCTCTTGCATGGATATTGCATCAATTGAGCAAACGTTTGTACACGCGGCACAACCTGAACATAATATTTTATTGCTTACAGTTATCATTGGTGTCAATACTATAATTAATATTATGGATAACTATTTCTTTTTTAAAGTTACCCGACTCATTACTACATTTCTTATTTTCTCCCGTTCCAATATATTTAACCCCACAAAATACATACTGACGCTACTAATTAGTATACTCATCAGTATTGATATGCAAGCATAAACAAATCCAACAGGCAATAACCAATGTATCGCAAACGAGGAAACTCCTGAAAGGAATATTATTATCGAAACAGGCAAGACGACTCTAACATAATAATTTCGTAACGGAATATCAATCAATTGTTTAACAATCAACAAGCGAACAAGAAACATTAATAAATTTGCCACTATTGCCACAATAAAAACAGAATATGCTGCCGCTCCCAGCACCAATACAAACCACGATACAATGAAAATGGCAATCTGAATACATCCAAGCGTAAATTCATAAAACTTCATTTTACCCGGTGCTCGAGCAGCTGTTGTTATTGGTAAACTAATAGAAGTTATCAATACTTCTATCAAAGCTAAACGAGTAAACAATATCGTTCCAGGCGGTGGATTTTTCAACCACACTTGTAATATAGTATCCATTTCAAGAAATAACGGTAATGCAAAAACCCACATCAGAAAAAAAGTAATTTTCGACCCGCGAAATATCAGCGAAAACATTTCCATTTTATTTCCTGCTGCATACGATTTTATTATTGGTGGATACAGTCCTATATTGAAATTATTAGAAAATAAATTAATCTGATTCGTAATACTACTGGCTATTGCCTTTGCTGCCACTACAACAGGATTAAAAAATTGATTAATTAGAATCGTAATACCCTGATTTCGAGCTACCGATGTCACCTGTCCAAACAATGTCCAAGTTGTAAACCCTACGATTTCCCGCAATAATCTATTATCCCAATAAAATTGCCGAAACTGACATTCTTGATACTTCCGCATACAAATTGCAATATAAATTATCGCATTAATAAGCGAAACTGCAAAAAGCAATATTCCATATACTTCTAATTTGTCCCCAGCTAAATATTGCAGTAAAAATACAACACTCAACTTCATGATAGCTTCTATGATCGACACATAAGCAAATATTCGCATATCTTCATGTGCCGTAATCATAGCTGTAAATGGCGATGTCATAATAGAAGTAACAAACGAAAAAACAGCAAAGTGATATACACAGACCACAGCCTCATACCTTCCAAGAGGAATATTCAAATGTTTACTCACAAACCAACAACCTACAGTTTCGAGCAAAATTACAGCAATTAGGGCAATTGCTCCATATATAAGCCAATTAATAGTAAAGGTTGTCTTTAATTTTTCAAAATTATTCTGTCCTAATGCAAATGAAAAAAAACGTTGTGTAGCCGAAGCCATCGATCCGCTAAGAAACGAGAAAAACGTTACAATACCACCTACTACATTGTAAATTCCATAATCTTCAATACCAAGCACATTCAATACCACACGGACTGTATAGAAACTAACAAATAAAATTAGTATTTGTCTAAAATACAGCATCAAAGTATTTTTAGCTATGCGCTTATTATTTTCTTGCATAAATCAAAGTAATTCCTGATATACCCCATCTGTAGCATTTCCCCGCTATATTTTGGAATATGCTATGCAAAGGGTTTTATTAAGCATAAAACCAACATTTATTTTTACAAAATGAATGATTAAAAATTTACCGGGTTATTTTCCGGCAGTCGCCTTCCCCTTTTCCGTTAAGAAATACCTTTGATTTCGATGTTTCGGATTGTCGGGATAAAGCATTGTGATATAACCTGCTTGTATGGCAGGAGTACGATACAAAATTCTAAAATTAACTATATCGTTTAATTCTAACAAATCCATCAATTCTTTAGTCGTATATGATTTATTACTCATTAAAGACACAAGTTCTAATGCTTTACCTGAATTTTCTTGATGGGTTTCTTGATGTCCAACAAAATCTTCTCCAAACACCGTTACCTGAAAGCCATCGGAAATCAATTCAAATTTGGGTTCCGGCAGTTCTTCGTCTTTGAAATAGCTGCGTATTCTGCCAATTCCCGAACCGTATTTTTCTATAATACGCATATCTTTACAAATATCGGCAATCAGTTTGTTTCGTGGGTTTGATTTGTAATTTCCTGATAACAAATTTTCTATCGTAATTTCTTCCGGCAGTTTTCCCGGATTGTAAAATTCTATTTTGTTGTCGAAAATTTTCACAATAGAATCGGCAGTAGAGCAATAATCGCGGTGAATTGAATTGATAACTACTTCGCGAATGGCATCTAACGGATAATCAAATCGTTCGGTACGTTGTGGTTCGCCCGTAATTATATACTCAATCATCAAATGTTTTTTGATAAAAGCAATAATATCCGTAACTTCACTGAACAAATCAGAATTGCGTGAAATGGAATCAATAATAGTAATATCGCTTTTAAAACGTCCGATTTGTATGTCGCTGATTGGGCAATATTCCGTTACAAACAAAAGATAACTGCCAAAAGTGGGTTTTCCATCGCGGAAAAATTCTAATTTTTCGAGTATATCCAAATCGGACAAAACCGCACTGAACTCGCCTTTTTCGCGTAATTTATTCGTAAATCGTGCCATTTTTTCTTCCGATATATCACTGAAATTGTGATTGGGGTCAGCATAATAATCCCAACTCGATATGCATCGGGGACAATCTGCGGCTGCGTTTTGTTTTTAACTTCGTTTGCCCAATTTTGCAAACTTTCCTTGCCAATCGTGAAATTTTTGACCGGTTTCCCGTCATCATCAACCCCAACAAGCACCCGCCCACCTCTGGTATTGGCAAAAGCAACCAAAGTTTCAATGACGTCTTCATTAAATTTTGGCTTAAATTCAGTATGTTGGGTTTCTTGTAGCATTACAATCAAGTATTTGAGAATGCAAAATTACAACTATTTCAAATGATTACCAAATCTATAAGGGTGCATTTCAAATTGTCGTTTTTTTCTAAGCCGCCAACCTGTTCGGTTTTTTGAGAATGCTAATCACTTTATTCCATTGCCTATTCATAGCAATCACTCTCAATCGCAACATATTTTGTGTGCCCTCCTTACTCCAATGTTGACCGGATAATTTCATTCTTTTTTGGATTACTGTTCGATGTGCGGATTCTATTGATCCCGAACCGATAATGCCACAGCCAATGTTTCTGTATGTCTTGTAATCCATCCTGTCCTTATTATTTTGGTAATAGTTGATTAATTTGTCCTTATCCGCTTCTTTTGCCTTGGTAGCTGCAATGTTTGTTATCACTTGCTCCACTTGCGATTCATACAATAATTCTTTCTGCTCCTTGAACCATATTTGCCCGGATACCGTATCCTCTTTGAAACAACTGTCTACAAAATTGTGCAGATGTTCACAGGCATGAAAATAGTCCAAAATAGCGTATGCATCCGAATAACTGTCTTCTATCCAATTCTTTATCCATGTGGCTCCATCTGTCAAAAATACCAAACGATTTTTTAGGAGACCATAAGAATCTATAACACCTTCTGCTTTGGAACAAAAATCCTTGCTGTTGCCAAAATGGGCTATGTACTGCGATTGGCTCAAGTAAGAAGCGTTCGTATTGGGATTCATGCAATCGCTGCTCCGGAACAGACGGGCTAATTTCACTTCCTTCCAGCCCTCTTCCCTTGTACTTATCATTGACCCGTCAACACCTGCATAAAGAACCTCTGTTGAACT
>BNWW01000006.1 GCA_025999115.1 Bacteroidia bacterium | reverse complement strand
TGCCTCCAAGAGGCCGGATAACGAAAATGGAAATGTTAATTGATTTATACACAAATAGATAGAATTTTAATACTTCTCTTTATCTTCTATTTGTCAATGAGTTAAAGGGAAGTGCGAAACATTAATTTATAATAATAAAGGGGGACAAAGTGGATCTGTTTATTCTGATAATGGCACTGTGAATTTTACTAATTGTACATTTGCGGGGAATGTAGCTACAAATACAACCGCAGGAGCAGGAGCAGCATATTTGGGGAAAAATGGTTTTACTTTTGTTAATTGTATTTTAGCAAATAATTATAATGCTTCGGGTGCAAGTGATATTATATTAAACCATGCTACCTACAATCTTCAATTATTGGGAACAAATACAATCTTATCAACGCCTGTAGTAATTATTGCTGCAGGTACAGATAATTTGACAGCTAACTTGACTCCATATACCTCAGACGATCCTTTATTTGCCGCTTATACCACGAATGATGCCTACCAAGTTATTCCCGTATTAGATGCCACAACCGGCACAATCCCCTTGAAAAATACGAGTATAGCAGCCATTGGTGTCGGAGCCACATCTTACTCCGGCGTTACTATCCCCTCCACCGACCAACGTGGCATCACCCGCAAAGCAATTCCCGATTTAGGCGCCTACGAATATAACTACCACAACGATTGGCTCTCCACTGCAAATAACACCACTTGGGCTGCCGATGCCAATTGGTCGAACGGAACACCCATTCTTGCCGATACCGCTGTCATTAATGTGAATGTAAACAACAAATATCCGGAATTGAGTGGTGATGTTACTGTAGAATCCGTTGTATTTGCACCCGGCGCAAGTCTTGAATTAGGCGAATTTACATTATCCGCCACATCCGGCATCCAAGCGCAAGCATCCGTAGATTCCAAAAAATGGTATTCTGTCGGTTTCCCGTTCAACATCGCCGAAATTTACAGCAAAGAGTATGATGTCGTTTTAGCCGATAATAACTATTGGTTGCAATCGTATAACGGTACGGCCTTTACTCCAATCGCAAGTGAAAAATCCATCGCAGGAAACACCGGTTACATCATCCAATTTCCCGACGGATATTCGGAAAGCATAGTTTCTTACACTTCCGAAGAAGTTGAAGAGTTGGGAAAAGGCGAATTAAATTTCGACGAAGAAGATGTTTATGTTTTGCAACCCAACCCCACATTAGCTCGTTATCCGATTGATGCCGCCACATTAGCGGCGGGCGGCAAATATATTTACAAACTTTCATACGATGTACCGGTTGGGTATGTGTTGGTGGAAGAAGAAGCAGAAGATGCTTTCATTGAACCTTTTGAATCGGTTATTACTTTTAAGTCGACAAGCGTTAGTCCGGCTCCTAAAATCAGTTTGGATACGGATGTGGTTACCGGCATCGAAAAGGTAGCGAATAAAGAAGCAGTGGTTGCAACGCAATATTATAATTTGCAAGGTGTGCGCGTAGGGGCGTTGCGCGCAACGCCCCTACAACCGGGTATCTACATCGTGAAAACGATTTATGAATCGGGTAAGAGTGAAGTGAGCAAAATAATTAAATAATTATCACCTCACCCCCGGCCCCTCTCCTTTTGGAGAAGGGCCGGGGGTGAGGTAAAAAACAAACAATAAAAAACAATGAAACGACTAACAATTTTAGCAATAGCAATCCTCTCGGCAAGCACGGCTTTCGCCGAACGCGGCAGTTTCCGCGACCGTAGCGAAAACTGGCTGCAAAACACATCCTCGGAAACATCCGGCAGTTTGCGCGGCGCACCTGTCATCGACGGTGATTCGCCTACCACCACTCCCACAACACCCAATGACCCCATCGGCGACCTCGCTTTCGGGCTGATTTTAAGCTTGGGCTTAATCTATTCAAGCTATACCGTTTTACAAAGAAAACAATCCGATAAACCGTGTTGAAAAAGATAATTTATAGTGTCGTAGCGTGTCTGCTGTTTCCGGTTGTGATGTTTGCAACCGGAATACAGGTACGACCCACTTTCGAATCCTGCGGATATTATCTGTCGAACGAACAAGTCGATGAATGTCGCGTGAGTTTCCGGCAATCCGGTGAAACGCAGTGGCATCCGGCCTATACGCCGGTATATGATTCGATTAAAAGCGAATATCGCGGTTCGATTGTCCGTCTAAAAGAAAATACGGAATACCGGGTGAAAGCCGAATTTTATTCCGGTACACAAAAAATCAGAGAAGAACAAACCGCATTTACGACTTGGAATCCTCATCCGGCGATTCTCAAAACCGTGGATATTTCGGCTTTTTACGATCAAGCGCAACAAGCCTATCTGATTAACGACGTGAACGGATCGAACGAAGGATGGATTCGTATCCATAGCATTCAACCCCTCAACCTGTTGCACACGGAAGCGGAAGCGGCTATCGTAGTGAAAAATTCGCAATTCGTTATTCTGGAAAATATTACATTGATTGGCGGCGGCAAACACGGCATGGAAGTGGATGATTCGTCGTCGGATATTCGGATTCAAAATTGCGATATTTCCGGTTGGGGCAGAGTCAGCGAAATGCAAGATTCCACCGGCGTATATCTCGACACCGATCATACGCTCATCAATTACGATGCGGGAATACGCCTCAAACGCACCAAAAATATTGTCGTCGAACGCTGTTATATTCACGACAGTAAAGCGAAAACCAATCCGTGGCAAGGTACGGTTGAGTATGGCCCTTGCAAGGGACGAACTTGGTCGTTTACACATCCCGCAGGCTGCACCGGAATCTATATTTGTATGTTGCAAGGCGGCGCGGTGATCCGTTTCAACGACATTATCGGCAGTCAGGAACATCGTTACAACGACCCGATTGAAAGCGGCTACAACGGCGATATAGCCGGCGGATTTCATCGCGATTCGGATATTTACGGCAACGTAATGGCTTTCGGACAAGACGACGGCATCGAACTCGATGGCGGACAATGCAACGTGCGGATGTTCAACAATCGCATCGAACAAACTTTTTGCGGCATCAGCACTGCTCCCAACCGGCAAGGCCCGTCTTATATCTTCAACAATGTGATTTGGAATTTGGGTAACGAAGCCGGTATCGCCAGTGTGGCCGTGAAAAACGGCGGTGGCACCGAATATACGCGCGGACGGCATTTTCTGTTCAACAACACGATGATGGTCGAGAAAAACGTGATGTCGAGCATCGGCTACGGCAAAGGAAAACAACGGGCGCTGTATTACGCCACCACGCGCAACAATATTTTTGTTTCCGGCACTTGTCCTGAAACGCCGGGCGTGAGCGAAACCATCGGCAAAGGACAATCGATTGCCGATATTTACCGGATTCCCGAAAATGATTTCGATTACGATTTGCTGGGCAATACTTTGGTTGAAAAAGGTTCTATTTTTGCAATTGACGGTTCGGAACAACACGCGGTGTATGCGATGCCCGATTTTACCGATTGCATCCATGGCGTTTTCACCTTGCAAGGCGGAAAAGCGATTGACAGCGGAACCGTCATTCCTAATTTTTCGGATGTTTATCAAGGCCAAGCTCCCGATATGGGTGCGTTTGAACAAGGTGTTTCATCGCTCTTGCCGATTCGTCCGGTGGATATTTCATCCGATAAATATTGTGTTTATTTGAAAGAAGGCGTTTCGGAAACGATCACGCTTACCATTGGAAAAATCGGCAAAAATACGTCGTTTCAAATTCGTAAAAGCGCCGATATGGATTGGTTGAACGTAGAAATTGAAAGCAATAAGCTTCAACCGGATACGCAAGTGAAGTTGATTTTGAATGCCGTGAAAACGGAAAAACGCCAAGCCGGAATGATGCTCGTGCGTTTGGAAAACGGTTTGTCCGTTCCGGTTACGGTGTTTGTGGAATAATAAACAAAGAGTTTAAAAATATAAAAGTTAATCTAAAAAAACATTCAAATCATGAAACAGAAAATTACTATTTTATTTTGCGCCTTGGCAATGGTTTTCTCGTTGCAGGCAGCGGAAATTACCGTAACTTCTTCGGAAGATAGCGGCGACGGTACATTACGACAAGCCATTTTGGATGCCGAACCCGGCAGTGTGATTACGATTTCCACAGAGGTTACCGACATTGTTTTGGATGACGAAATCGTGATAACCAAAACGCTGACCATCGACGGACAAGGCGCTACAATTAGCGTTGAAAATCCCGGTGCTTCGACCTATCGTCTTTTCAATGTCGGCAATTACGCCGAAAGCGGAAATACCGAATGTGATGTTATCTTACAAAATTTAATTTTGAAAGGCGGAAATGTTTCCGGTCGCACTGATAATGGCGGTAAAGGCGCCAACGGTGGTATCATCCATGTGGAAACAGCCGACAACGGAGCTATTAATTTTACCGTTAAGAATTGTACTTTTTCAGATGGAAAAGGCAATAACGGCGGCGCTTTTTCGATCAACAATGTAAAGAGTGTAAAAAGCGTTACGATAGAAAATAGTGTTTTTACCGCTAATTATGCGGCCAGCAATAACGGAGCCGCTCTATTACGCGCAACAGCCATTTCAATCAAAGATTGTGTATTTGAAGGTAATTCATCGAAAGGCAATTCCGTTATCGCGATTGATCAAGCTTCCACTTCAGTATCCATTACCGGTTCGGTTTTTGAAGACAATTTGAGCGTGGAAAATCAAGGACGAGGCATTTCGACTATCCAACTCAACCGTATCAACGGGCCTGTAACGATTGCAAATTGTAGTTTTTCAGGAAATAAAAATACTTTAGCGGCAGAATCGGGCGATGGTGCATCTGTCATTTCCAATCAATCGGCAACGGCAAACATCATTATCCGTAATTCTACTTTTTACGATAATCTCGGATTTCGCGGAACGGTTTATATTCATACGGGCAGCGCTAAATTTGTAAACAATACATTTGCCGGAAACCGTTCGGTTGGAGCTTCTTACGGCGGAGCGGTTTATGTTACTTCGGCTGCGGAGGCCAATGTTACGTTTGTAAACAATATTTTCGCCTACAATTATGCAGGCAATAATAAAGTGGATATTTACCTCGGTGGAAACGCCGTTCGTAGCGGCGACCACAACATTATCGGAGGTTATGCCGGTGGAAGTTCGGCACTTAACACTTTAACCAACACACATTTATTCGCTTACGGAAGCGATCCCGTGGATGACGAAGATTTGTTTGCGGATTACACGACCAATACAGCGGTCAAAAAAATCCCGGTTTTGGATGCCGAAAAAGGAGCTATTTTACTTTCTGCTACAAGTATCGCCCGCAATGCAGGAACAAGCGCGTATGCAGGTGTAGAAATCCCGGCTACCGACCAGTTAGGCGCTACTCGTGGAGCAATACCGAGTTTAGGCGCTGTGGAATATATTACCCCTACGGCTTTGAATCCGGTACAAACTGTTTCGTCGTTTGCTTTTGTCAATGCTTCCCGCGAGTTGCAACTGACCGCTCCGGCTAATCGCTTGGATTTAATTCAGTTGAACGGACAAACCGTTTTCTCCAAAATTCAACCGGCCAATACGGTTTCATTAACCGGTGTTTCGAGCGGATTATACATTGTTCGTTTGGAAACGGCATTGGGAACTCAATATCAAAAATTAATTGTCAAATAAATAAAAAAGCAATATCATGAAAGCAAAAATTTATAGTTTAATCACGTTCTGTTTGATTATCGCCCATAGTTTATCAGCCGGAACGATTACCGTTTCTTCCACCGCCGACAGTGGCGCAGGTTCGTTGCGTCAAGCCATTGAAAGCGCTTCTCCTAACGATAAAATTGTGATTCCTTCCGATTATGTGATTTCCTTGAACAGCGAAATTGCAATCGCAAAACATCTGACCATCGACGGACAAGGCGCCACCGTTCAAGTGGCCGCACCGGGCGTTTCCGCCTATCGTGTATTTAATATCGGATTAAAGACCGGATCAGAAACCATTTTTGAAATCGCATTGGAAAATTTGATTTTAAAAGGAGGCGACCTGTCCAGTTTTATTACCGGTCTTACGGAAAACGACAATGCCAATTTGGCAAACAATAGCGGTGCTGTTCTTTGGATTGCCAAACGGGTGGCGCTTACACTGAAAAACACTACCTTGAGCGGCGGAACAGCTTATTCGGGCGCTTTGGTCTTCTGTGCCGATGGTATCGGAGTAAGTTGGAATGTGGATAATTGCCGTTTTGAAAACGGAGTAGCCAAATATCAATCGGCGGGTATCGCCTTCGGAAAAGGCGCATCTTCTACGGTGTTTACCAACTGTATTTTCCGGAATAACGAAAATTTAGCCACCGGAACTTCCGTGATGCAAATAACCGACCCGGTTACGTTGCGTAATTGTCAATTTTTGAACAACCACGCCCACGGCTCGGCTCGCGGAAGTGCGGCTGTAGCAACTTCGGGCAGTGCAACCGGTGGTCAAATTATTGTGGATAAATGCGTGTTTGCCAACAATGTAAGCGGTGATGATCCGTTATTGACCGGTACAGATGGTGGCGCAGGATTTTTGAACCAATGTGCGGACATCCGAGTACTAATGACCAACAATACATTCTACAATAACAAAGGATGGCGCGGTGCTGCTTATTTTTACGGCGGACGGGCAATCGTTATCAACAATACTTTTGCCGGAAATATCGGTAAACGCTATGGAAGTGCAGTTTCGGTAGGTACCAACGGTGTGGCGACTGTTACATTCATCAATAATATTTTTGCTTACAACTACGATTCGCAAGGTGGCGATGTCAATATCGGTGGACAAAATATTATTGACGGTGCCAACAACTTGTTTGGTTATTTCAAAGATGTTGACAATTTAGATACTTGCGGCGATCACGTAGCTCCGGTAGATTCAGCCATTTATATCAACAACACGTCTTTGTTTAAGGAATATACAACTACTTCGTTCGGCGATTTGACCGATAAAACGATTCCCACTTGGGATGCGATTAAACAAATCGTTCCCTTGGCCGAAAACAGTGTAGCTCTCGGCGCCGGCACTCCGATTTACGACCCTGATTTTGAAGTGGAATTATTGATTCCCTTGGACGACCAATTAGGCGCGACACGCGATTTCTATCATCCTACCATCGGTTCGTTTGAAAATGCAAGCGGAAGCGCTATCAAAGATTTTACAATGTCGCAACAAAAAGTGATTGCTCAAAATCCGGCCGCCGGTCAATTGATTTTGAATAATGCTTTGAATGTCCATAAGGTACAATTGATAGACTGTTCCGGTAGAACGCTCGTAAATGTTCGTCCGCAAGGCACTATCTCTTTGGCGAATGTTCCGGCGGGATTTTATGTAGCTCGTTTTGAAACGGCCGGCGGAGTAATCGTCGAAAAATTATTGGTAAAATAATCCGTATGAAAAATTTCTTTTTAATATTTACTTTGATTATACCGTTTGTATCGTTATCGGCGGGAAACACCCTCACGGTGTCTTCCGTTGCCGATAACGGCGCAGGTTCGTTGCGCCAAACAATTACCGATGCGGCCGGTGGTGATCAAATTCTCATTCCTTCCGGTTATGTTATCGAATTGGAAAGTGAAATCGTTTTTTCCAAAAGTCTGTCTATCAACGGACAAGATGCAAGCATCCGCGTAAAATCCGCTTCAGTCGACGCCGTTACACACCGTATTTTCAACATCGGAGGATACGGCAGCGAACCGGGTAATTTTACCATTGTTTTGGAAAACCTGAATTTAACCGGCGGAAACGTAACCGGTTTGCAGGGCAACGACAAAATGGATGGAAACGGTGGCGCCATTTATGTACACGTCAATGGAACGGTCGATTTTACAATGCGCCATTGTACGGCTTCGGCAAAAGCGACTGCCGGTGGTGTGTTTATTTCGCCCGTAGCCAACGGAGTGAAAGTGACACTCGAAGATTGCATATTCAACAACAGTCTGACCACCAGTCGCGGTTCGGCAGCCTATATCAAAGCGGCCAACGGAATTACCATTCGCAATTGCGTATTTGAAAACAATGAATCGAAAGGCGCTTCGGCGGTGGTGGTCTTTAATCCGGCTACGGTTTCGGATTGTTATTTCAAAAACAATCGCTGCACCAGTCAAGGTCGCGGAAGTACAACCTTTGCCGTTGATAAAGATACGCAAGGCCAAATTACGCTCGACAACTGTACGTTTTACAAAAATACCGCTTTGTATGATGCCCACGGCGATGGAGGAGCGGCTTTATCGGCGCAATCGCCCAATGCCAAAGTGGTGATGACGAATTGCACGGTTTACGGCAATCGCGGCAGTCGCGGCGCCGTTTATAATTATCAAGGCAAAATAGACATTATTCATTGTACGTTTGCGGCCAATGTGAGCGCCAACACCGACGATACGGCTTCCGATCAGGCCAACAGTCATTACGGCGGCGCTTTTGCCAATGCCATCGATTACAATAATATTGATTTGAAATCGACCTGTGTTTTGGTCAATAATATTTTCGCCTATAATTATAACCGGAATGAAGTGTCGGATGTTTATGTTTCGACCCAGTCGAATCGTGAAGGGACCAACAATATTATTGTCCGGGCGGTTGGCGGCGTACAGGCCATCACTCCTTTGGAAAACAGAATTTCGTTCGATACCGAATTTGACGCTTTGTTTGCCGAATACACGATCAACGAAGAAAATCATCAAATTCCGGTGTATGATGAAGTTTCTCAAACGGTTGCTTTGTCGTCCGACAGTCGCGCCATCGGAAATGGAACATCTTCGTATAAAGGTTTAGCGATTCCTTCGGTCGATCAACGCGGAGTAATGCGCGGCGCCCATCCTTGTCTCGGTTCGCGTGAATACGTTGCCGGAGATGGAAATAAAACCTTCCAATCAAACGACAATCCGCGTATTTTGCAAAATCCGGCCGAAGGGCAATTGCAAATCGGAAATTCCGAAAAAGCGCTTCGTTTGGAAATCTTGGATTTGGCGGGGAAAATTCGTTTATCGGAAAATCAACCGGGAGCCTCCGTTTCGTTGAAAAATTTGAATGCAGGAATTTATTTGCTTCGTTTTCAAACACCAGACGGAACGTCGATTGAAAAATTGATAATAAAATAATCTTAATAATCAGATAATTATGCGATTAAACAGTTGTCTTATAGCGATGGCATTATTAGCCGGTAGTGCGCAGGCTCAATATTTCCGCATGGAATATTTTTCCGAATATGCCAATAATGCCAATGTGGAAAATGCGGCGAGCGCCTCCGATCCCGATGCGGGCAAATGGACATACAAGGAAAATACGTCCGGCAGTAAAAGCCCGGTGGTAGTGGCAAGTCCGCTTTCGTATTCCAACTACATTGCTTCGGGAAAAGGCAAAGCCATGGAATTTACGCCTTCAAGCGGTGCGCAACGAAACACCGTTTTTTGTCTGTCGCGCGAACCGATGCCTTATCCCTGTCAGCCTTACGGAACGTTTGTTGAAGGCAGCAATGTGTTTTACACGGCTTTCCTCTTGGATTTGAGCGCCACGACTACGGCCGATATTCAGGAAATTTTTTCATGGTATCAATTGTCGAGCGCTGCGGGACGAGGCGTTTTATCGTATAAATTATCATCGGATAAAACCAAGGTGGCGTTTACGTTTGCGAAAAAAGACGATGTTTCCTCGCCCGAATGGTCGGCCAATTACACGAAATCATCCGTTTTCCTGATTGTGGTGAAATATACGCATATCTGCTTGAACGAACGCAATTTAGGACACGGATCGTTTGAAGTTTTCATCAATCCGAATCCCTTGAAATCCGAAAGTGAAAATTCGACTTCGTCGATCAAGATGGTTTCTTACGGCGATAATACGGGTTACGATATGGATTTGCGTTATCTTTCGTTCCGTCAGAGCGGAGCTACTGATATGAAAATCAGTGGATTACGAATTGCAAATACGTTTGAAAAAGTGTTACGCGGCCCCGATACGCCAGCCGGAATTGACGGCATAGATAAGGCTGCCGGTGCGCTGCTTTTTAGCGTTTCCGAAGATGTAATTACGCCTTTGGAAGCTTTGAACGGTCGTTTGTCGATTTGGGATGCAGATGTGCGTAAAATGCGTTCGTATGAATTGGACGGTCAACAGGCGATTCAAACGAATCTGCAGGCCGGTGTTTATTTGCTCGTTTTTGAAAACGACTCGGGCGAACAACGCGTTCAAAAAATAATCATTCGCTAAACTAATCCTTCTTATAACTAATACATTATGCAAAAACAAAAAAATAAGAAATTGTTTCTCTTGATCGTTGTGTGGTTTGCGTGGAGCTTTACCGGTTTTGCGCAAACTTTTCCCGTATCGGGAACCATCAACGACGAAAACGGCGAAACCTTGATCGGCGTAAGTGTTCGAATCAAAGGTGGTTCCGCCGGAACGGTCAGCGATATGGACGGCCGTTATACGATTTCGGTTCCAAACGACAAAACCGTTCTGCAATTCTACTATATGGGGTATGAAGCCGTAGAACAACGGGTCGGTTCGCAACGCGAAATCAATATTGTGTTGAAAGAAGCGGATACGAATCTCGATGAATTGGTTGTCGTAGGTTACGGTACGCAACGCCGGCGTGACTTGACCGGTGCGGTAGCCTCCATCGGCGGCGAAAAACTGAAAGATATTCCGGTATCATCGGCGGCGCAAGCGATGGTTGGCAAATTGGCCGGCGTGCAGGTAACGCAAACTGAAGGTTCGCCCGATGCCGAAATGAAAATCCGGGTGCGTGGCGGCGGTTCGATTACGCAAGACAATGCGCCGCTGTTTATCATCGACGGTTTTCCGGCCGATAATATTAACGACGTTGCTCCTACCGACATCGCTTCGATCGACGTTTTGAAAGACGCTTCCTCCACCGCTATTTACGGAGCGCGCGGAGCCAACGGCGTTATCATTGTTACTACCAAAAGCGGTTACGAAGGCAAAGCCAAAGTGAGTTACAACACGTATTTCGGAACGAAAAAAGTAACCAACTATTTGGAGGTATTGGATCCCTATGAATTTGCTTACTGGCAATACGAATCGCAACAGCAAAACGGCAATTATGAACGTTATTACGGTAATTTCGCCGATATGGATTTGTATAAAGAAATGTCGGGAACCAATTGGCAAAAAGAAATTTTCGGCAACACGGGTACCACTTTGTACAACAATCTTTCGCTGACAGGTGGTAGTAAAACCGTGAAATACAATGTCAGTTTGACCAACAACGATGACAAGGATATTATGACCGGATCGAAAATGAATCGCACGAACTTGACCTCCAATCTGCAATTCGAGATGAGTAAGTGGCTGACGGTCAATATGAATGTGCGTTTATCGGATTCCAAGACAGAAGGTGCAGGCGTTTCCGACCCCGAAAAAACCTTTTCTCGTTTGACACACGTAGTACAATATCGTCCGGTTAACGGATTGCTCGATTATATTGATGACAGTATGGTGGATATGGACGATTACGATGTGGTGGAGGCATCCATTATCAATCCGTTGAAACAAACCAACGATGATTATCGCTACACCAACCGGCAGTCGTTTCAATACAACGGCTCGGCAGTCGTGAAATTATTGAAAAGTCTGACTTATCAATTCGATTTCGGCTATAAATACGCCAAGAATATTCAGAAACGCTTTTGGGGTATAAACACTTCCAATGCCATTACTTATGGTATAATGCCGCTGGCTCAGATTACAAATACCAACGGAACCGGTTATCGGATTGCGAATGTATTGACTTTCAATCAGAAAAATTTCATTCCCGACCACAGTCTTACGGTGATGGCAGGACAGGAAGTCGTGGTCAATGACAGCGAGATACTGACCGTTTCCGCGAAATATTTTCCGCAATATATTTCTCGCATAAGTGCATTGAGTATGATGCAGTTGGGAAAAGCCGACCCACTTTCAACCGTAGATGTGCCCGAAGACAAATTAGCATCGTTTTTCGGACGACTCAATTACGATTACAAAGATCGTTATCTGGCTACGCTGACTTTCCGTGCCGATGCGTCAAGTAAGTTTGCACCCGGCAACCAATGGGGCTATTTCCCTGCCGGATCGGTGGCTTGGCGCATTTCCGATGAACCGTTTTTGACTTCGCAAGCCGAAGATTGGTTATCGAACTTGAAATTACGTGTCAGTTACGGTGCGGTAGGCAACAACCGGATTCCCGATAATGCCTGGTTGAAAATGTTTAGTATCCCTCAATCCTCTGAATTATACCTGTTTTTAGATGGCGAAGATTCTCCGACCGCTTATTTGGCGCCGGAAAAAACCCTCTCTAATCCCGGATTGAAATGGGAAACCACAATCACACGCAATATCGGTTTGGATTTTGGACTTTTCAAACAACGCTTGAGCGGCTCAATCGAATTGTATAAAAATACCACGCGCGATTTGTTGATTCAATCGAAATTGCCTTCGCAATCGGGTTATACTTCGCAATGGCAAAATATCGGACAAACCTCCAATCAAGGGGTTGAAGTGATGCTCGAAGGCGTATTGATACAGAAAAAAGATTTCAATCTTTCGGCATCGGTCAATATCGCCTTCAACCGCAACCGGATTGACCGCTTGGATGTGCCGATTATCTCTAATTCCAATTGGACGAACGATTCAGACGGACCTACCGAAGATTTTTTGGTGGAACAAGGTGGTAAAGTCGGGCTGATGTACGGTTTTGTTACGGACGGATTTTATACTTTCGATGATTTCAATTACGAAAATGGCGTTTATTCCTTGAAAGACGGAACGCCGGACAACAGCACCTTGGTTGTTCCCCGTCAGTTCCGTCCGGGCGCTTTGAAATTCAAGAATTTCGATGATGATCCGCTGATTACCAATGCCGATAAACAAATTATCGGGGATGCTAATCCTTTGCATACCGGCGGTTTTAATATTTCTTCGCAATACAAAAATTTCGATGTTTCCGTTTTCTTCAACTGGGTGTATGGCAACGATATTTACAATGCCAACAAATTGGCGTTTACCAATTTCAAGGGCGGGAAATACAATAAAAACTTATTGGAAATTATGAACTCCGAAAACCGGTGGACGTATTACGACCAAACAACCGGAGCGCGAGTGGACGATCCCGAACAATTACGCGCGATGAATGCCAATGCAACGCTTTGGTCGGCTGCCAACTCGAAAATTCCTTTACATTCGTGGGCAATCGAAGACGGCTCGTTCCTCCGCTTGAACAACGTGACCATCGGTTATTCCTTGCCGAAAAAATGGTTGCAGAAAATCAAAGTGGAGCAGTTGCGTTTTTATGCAACAGGCTATAATTTATGGGTTTGGACGAACTATACGGGTTACGATCCGGAAGTAGATGCTGTCCGTTCCACACCGCTCACTCCGGGCATAGATTACAGTGCTTATCCGCGTAGCCGTTCGTTTAATGTCGGTTTGAATTTAACCTTTTAAAAGATGTATAGTATGAAACAATATAAATTCATTATCAGTGTTTTAACGATAGTTATGGCATTTACTTCGTGTAACGATTTCTTGGAAACGGCCTCCAACTCCTCTTTCACGGAAGAAACTTCGTTTGCTAATTTAGATTTTGCTCAAAAGCAAGTTTTTGGGATTTATGCCGGTTTTACCGGCTCCTATTCCTACGCCAATTTGTTGCTGTATGCCAAATCGGGCAGCGACATAGAAATGGTTGCCGGTGCCTCAGACGATGGCAAGCGCGATATGGCGCGGTATTCCGGCACCGACAGCAACGATGACATCGGTCGTATTTGGAATCAGTTTTATCAAAATATCGAACGGGCGAATATTTGCATTGACAATCTACCGCTCAGTCCGATTTGGACGAACGAATACAGCGATGAAGCGAAAGCCTTGTATGGCGAGGCGGTGGCATTACGTGCTTTATGTTACTACGAATTGGTTTCGCTCTTCGGTGATGTGCCTTTTTTGACAAAATCGGCGCAGGCTGGGGATAATTTTTATTTAGAAAAAACCGGTCGGGATGAAATTTATGAATACCTGATTCAGAATTTGAAAGAAGTGGAAGAGTACGTTCCTTGGATGAGCAGTACAGCCGAACGTGTCAATAAAGCCTTTGTGAAAGGATTGCGGGCAAGAATGGCATTGGCTTACGCCGGTTATTCCTTGCGAAACAAAACATTTGAAACGCGGAAAGGTCGGAATTGGCAGGAATATTATCCTATCGCTTTGCAGGAATGTGTTGAAATTCGTGACGCGAAGAAACATCAATTGAATCCGAGTTTTGAAAATGTATTCCGCACTATTCACGCGTATCAACAAGATGTTGCCAACAAAGAAGTGTTGTTTGAAATCGCTTTCGGACGGGGCATCAGCGGACGTATTTCGCAAGTAATCGGCATGCGCTTTCCAACAAGTCCTGCCGACCAAAAATACGGACGGGCGGCTGCCGAAATCAGTTCCAATTTTGCCTATTTCTATTCCTTTACCCCCGGTGATACCCGGCGCAACGTGTCTGTCGAACTTTACGATTACAATACCACGAACGCGGAAGGACAGCAACGCTTAACCGGCGTGAATCAATTGAAACCCTGCAAATGGCGCAGGAATTGGATTACTCCTTCGATGGGCGGAAATTTAGCCACCGTACAATTTACCGGAGTAAACTGGCCTATTATGCGCTATTCGGATATATTATTGATGCTTGCCGAAGCCGAAAACGAGGTAAACGGACCTTCTGAATTGGCGAAAAGTGCCTTACGTGAAGTGCGTGAACGTGCTTTCCCCTCGGATGCGTGGGACAAACAAGTGAGCCATTACACCGATTCGGTTTCGGCGAATAAAGAAAAATTCTTCCAAGCCATAGTCAATGAACGCGCTTGGGAATTTGGCGGAGAAATGATACGCAAATACGATTTGGTTCGTTGGAATTTATTAGCGGAAAAAATCGAAGCCCTGAAAACGATGGCAATGGCTATTATCAACGATGAACCCGCTTATAAATGGGTGCCGAAAGCCATTTATTGGCGAACAAAAGCAGACGGCGAAACGCTGGAATTGCTCAATCAGGATTATGATATGCCCAATGTGACGATGGTGGAAGGCTATAACCGTCAATTATGGTTGGCAGGCAATCCGAGTAACAAAGGCTCGGTCGAAAGTTTTCTGAATTTGGTGTGGGGCGGTTATAATCCGGCAAAGAATAATCATTTACTGCCGCTTACCTCTTCGATAATTTCATCGAGTAAAGGTGTGTTGAGCAATGATCAAATTCCGTGAGAAAAAATGAGTAATGAATCCATTAAAAATGAAAGATATGCGAAAAATGAAAAATATCGGCTTATTCTTATTGTTAAGTCTGTTTATCGGTTTGAGTGCTTGTGAAGACGAAGCAACGACCGATAATACTCCCAGCCGCTTGTTCCGTCCGGCAAATTTGAGTATCGCGCCCGACCGGTCGAGTATTACGTGGACACCCATCAAAGGGGCATCGTATCAATTGGAATATGGACGCAATACGGGCGCAACGTTTGAAACAGCAGTTGATGTACAAACTGCTTTATTGACCGCCCCGGCGTTTGCATTTCCCGAATTATGGGGTGCAACCCGTTATACCGTGCGTATAAAGAGTGTCGGCAACGATCCGGCAATCAAAGATTCCGAATTTATAGCGGTTAATTTTACCACTTTGCCGGAAAATATCATTGTTTCCTATTTGAATGAAATCGGTAATACTTGGATTAACTTGCATTGGTTGATTGACGCAACACCGATTACGCGCATTCACGTGGAATGGTTGGAAGGTCGTACCGAACAGGCTCCGTTTGATGTGACGGTTGCGAGTGAAGAAGCGGCTGCCGGATCCAAACGCGTGGAAGGCTTGGTGGCGCGTTCCAAATACAAATTGACGGTTTACAGTGGCGAACGGATGCGTGGAAGTATTGAATTAATAACAGAAAGATAATGAGAAAAGGACTATTTATCGGATTATTTGCTCTTTGCACATTTTGTTTGCAAGCAAGTAGCAGTGTGTATTCCGTGCGCGATTTTGGCGCAAAAGGCGATGGAAAAGCGATAGACACGAAAGCCATTCAGGCTACAATAGACAAAGCGGCTGCCGGGGGCGGTGGCATAGTGCTGTTTCCCACGGGACAATATGTTTCGGGGTCTATCATACTGAAAGATTATATCACTTTGCGGTTTGAAAACGGGGCGATATTGTTAGGAAGTACCAATATCAAGGATTATCCTTCCGATTTGGGCGTACTCAAACTGGCGCCTCCTTATGTTTGGCACGGTCCGCTGATTTATGCCGAAAATGTGAGATACATTGCATTGGAAGGCGCCGGGATTATTGACGGACGGGGAACACGCGAAAATTTTCCGCCTTTCCCCCGTGAAAACGAACGTCCGGGCTTGATTCGTTTCACCAATTGTCAATTTGTTACGGTAAAGGATGTTACCTTGCGGAATCCGGCTTGCTGGACTTTCCATTTACGGAATTGCGAAGATGTGAATATTCACGCCATCCGGCTCCACAGTTATTCCAACCGCAACAACGATGGCATTGATGTGGATGGCTGTAGTCGAGTGAGCATAGTCGGCTGCAACATCAGTTCCGAAGACGATGCCATCGTCTTGAAATCGTTTCAACGCGACCGGAGTTCCGATATTGTGATTTCCGATTGTATCCTTTCCTCCACTTGTTCCGCCATCAAAATCGGAACGGAAGCGGTAGGCAATTTTGAAAATATCAGCATCAGCAATTGCTCTATTTACGGCTCACGGGGCATCAATTTATTTTCGGTGGATGGCGCGGATATTAACGGGGTAACGATTTCGAATATCACGATGCGCGATGTGAAATCAGCCATTCAATTGCGGTTAGGCGCCCGGATGCGACCTTACAACATCCCCAAAGACAAACAATTGGACTCGGCAGGACGGATTCGCAATGTGCAAATCAGCCACGTGCAAGCAGTAATCGCACAGGCGGAGGCAAGTACGGGGGTCGATAACAGTCAGAATTTTATTTGCGGCATTCCCGGTCATCGCATCGAAAATCTGAATTTATCCGATATTTTTATTGAATTATACGGCAACGGCACCCACCAACAGGCGCAACGTGAAATTCCCGAAGAGGAAAAAGCCTATCCGAAAATTTTAATGTTCGGCGATTTACCGGCTTATGGTTTTTACGTTCGCCACGTAGAAAATTTGCGTATGAACAACATTCAATTCCGTTTGCTGAATCCTGATTTACGTCCGGCTATTGTGTTGGACGATGTGCAGGGAGCCGTGTTGCAAGAATTGTATTTGGGCGATTCCCGTTCACAAGACAAATTGATTCGACAGACCGGTACTTCCGGTATAACTATTCGTTGATATGCACCGATTTTCAACCCTATTCATACTATTGTTGATTGCGACTACCCTTTTTTCGCAAACGACCGGCGTGTGGGACGTGTATTCGTTTGGAGCCACCGGCGATGGGAAAACATTGGACACAAAAGCCATACAAACAGCGATAGACCAATGTGCGCAAGCCGGAGGCGGAAAAGTCTATTTGCATAACGGCACATTTCTTTCGGGAACCATTTATTTACAAAGTAATATCTCGTTGGAAATCGAAGCCGGAGCCATATTATTGGGCAGTCCGCAGCAAAGCGATTATCCGGTTACAAAAACGAAACATCCATCGTATCACGGTGAATTGTTGAGTAATCGAATGTTGATTTTTGCAGAAGAAGCCGAAAATATCGCTATCACCGGCAATGGAACGATAGATGGCAACGGTGAAAATTTTATCGGTATAGACAGTTTGGAGGCTTTGAAGGAACGTCCGCGCATTATTCATCTTCGGGCTTGCAAAAACATAAAAATCAAAGACATTACTTTGCGTAATTCGGCTTCGTGGGTGCAAAATTATTCGATTTGCGAAGACCTTTTAATAGACGGAATCACGGTTGATAGCCGTGAAAATAACGACATCGAAAAAGCGCGTTTCGCCGATGCACCCGGTCGCAACACCGATGGTTTGGATATTGTTGATTGCCGGAATGTGCGTATTGCCAATTGTTTCATCAACAGCGGCGATGACGGAATTTGTTTGAAAAGTTTATCGCGCAAAGAGGCTTGTCGCAACATCACGATTACCAATTGCGTGATTACCACCAATGCTTCGGGCATCAAACTCGGTACCGAATCGGTGGGCGGATTTCAGGACATCAACATCTCGAATTGCAGTATTTACGATTGCCGGTTGGGCGGCGTGGACATTATGTGTGTCGATGGCGCACAAACCGAACGCATCGTGGTTTCCAATATTACGTTGCGCAACATCAAAGGAACCGCCATTTTTGTTCGTTTGGGCAATCGCGGACGGATGCACCGAAACGGTGAAACCGCTGCAACCGGCTCTGTCAAAGATATTTCCATTCAGAATATCTACGGTACAAAAATCGGTCGCTACGGTTGTTCGATAACCGGCATTCCCACCGCGCGTGTTCAAAATGTCGTTTTGGAAAATATCAATCTTGCCTTTGAAGGCGGTAACAAGCCGCTGTGGTTTCAAGGCGAAGAAGGCAAAGCCGTACAAAAATTGACAATAGACAATGTGCCGGAAGTGTCAACGAAACACCCGCGCGGCGATATGTTCGGTCAATTACCCGCTTACGGATTTTATGTGCGCCACACGGACAATATTCATTTTAATAACGTTCAATTGCGCACGATGGAAGCAGACGAACGTCCGGCAGTTATTTTGGCTGACGTTACGGAGGCTACAGTCGAAAAATCCTCTTTTGAACCTGTAAAACAATAATATAATGATTAAAAAAACATTTTTTACATTCATTGCTCTTACGCTGACAATAACCGTTTTTGCTCAGCCGGCAAATGTATATAATCGCAAAACCGTTTCATTAGACGGTGCTTGGCATTATTTGATAGACCCGATGGAAACCGGTTATTACGATTACCGGTTCGAGCCTAAACCCGATGGCTTTTTTCTGAATAAAAAAGTAAAGGACAAAACCGAATTGATAGAATATGATTTCGGTGCGGCGCCTGTCTTGCAGGTTCCGGGCGATTGGAACAGTCAGAGTCCTGAATTGTTGTGGTATGAAGGCACGATATGGTATGAAAAAGATTTTGAATACCGGAAAACAGCCGGTAAGCGTTTGTTTCTGCATTTCGGAGCTGTGAATTACGAGGCTCAAGTGTATGTAAACGGACAAAAAGTGGGTGAACACATCGGTGGATTTACACCTTTCGCCTTTGAAATCACTGATTTAGTGAACGATGGTACTAATTTTATCGTTGTAAAAGTCAATAATGTGCGCCGCCTTGACGGTATTCCCACTGTGAACAGCGATTGGTGGAATTTCGGCGGCATTACCCGTTCGGTTTCATTGGTCGAAACAGCGAAAGTGTATATTCAAGATTATTTCATTCACTTGGAAAAAGGGAAATACGATGTCATTTCCGGCAACATTAAGGTAGGGGCGTTGCGCGCAACGTCCCTACAAGGTCAAACCGTTACGATTCAAATACCGGAATTAAAATTCAAACAATCGTATAAGACCGATAAGGATGGAGTGGCAAAAATCACGTTTACGAAGAAATTGGAATTATGGTCGCCCGAAAACCCCAAATTATATACTGTAGAATTGGCTGCCGGAGAAGATGTGATAACCGACCAAATCGGATTTCGCAGCATCGAAACACGCGGACAAGATATTTTATTAAACGGCAAACCGGTGTTTTTGCGCGGAACCTGTGTGCATGAAGAAAATCCTTTGCGTGGAGGTCGTGCATACAGCGTGGAAGACGCGCGTTTGTTGCTTGGTTGGGCAAAAGAAATGGGTTGCAATTTTGTGCGGTTGGCGCATTACACGCACAATGAAAACATGATACGCGAAGCCGAAAAAATGGGCATTATGGTTTGGGCGGAAATTCCGTTGTATTGGACGATTCAATGGCAAATTCCATCGGTTTTCGATAATGCAAAAAATCAGTTTACCGAAATGTTCAACCGCGATAAAAACAGGGCGGCAGTCATCTTGTGGTCGTTGGCAAACGAAACCCCTTTGGGCGATGCGCGGTTGAAATTCTTGACCAATTATGCGCAATATATCCGCAGTTTGGATGATTCCCGATTGCTCACAGCCGCTTTGGAAATACATACCGAAGCCGCCGATCCAACTACGATTATCATCAACGACCCCTTGGGCGAACAGTTGGATGTACTCGGTTGCAACGAATATTTGGGATGGTATGGCGATGTGCTACCGGCTGAATCGCCCTCAAAAACATGGAAAACGATTTATGATAAACCGCTGATTATGAGTGAATTTGGAGCGGGTGCATTAGCCGGAAAACACGGTACAAAAACCGACCGCTGGACGGAAGAATTTCAAGCCTCCTTTTTTGAAGAAAATATTGCCATGCTGAAGAAAATCCCGTTCTTGCGAGGAACAACACCTTGGATATTAGTCGATTTTCGTTCCCCGAAACGTCCGCTGACCGGCATTCAGGATTATTACAATCGCAAAGGATTGATTTCGGAAAAAGAGGAAAAGAAACAAGCGTTCTATATTATGAAACAATTCTATAATGACATGATGCCATGAAAAAACAAATGAATCACATGAAAAAAAACGTATTAATTGCCGCAGCATTCGCCTTTTTCGCTTGTGCCTGCACCACACAAAAAACACCCGATTTATTTGCAACAACCGACAATGCAGCCATTGCCGAGGTGGATTCTTTTTCCAAGTTGTATGTTCCAGTCAAACGAATTACTGCGAATCCCGGTTATCATTGGTTTGCCTATTACGACAAAATCGAAACGGATCCGACCAATCGTTATGTGCTGGGCATGCAAACTTCTTTTGAACATCGTTCCCCGACACCGGAAGATGTCATTGAAATCGGGATGGTCGATTTGCAGGACAATTCTAAATGGATAAAACTTGGCGAATCGCAGGCGTGGGGTTGGCAACAAGGCTGTCAATTGCAATTCATTCCCGGATCGTCCAACGAAGTGGTTTGGAACGACAAAGAGGGCGACCGTTTCGTTTGCCGTATTATGAACATCGAAACGCGAGAAATGCGCACGATTCCATGGACGATTTACGCCCTCAGTCCCGACGGCAAATGGGCGGTTACCACCGATTATCGCCGGGTGAACGACACCCGTCCCGGATACGGTTATGCAGGAATCCCCGATCCGTATCAAAACGAATTGGCGCCCAACAGCAGCGGAATCTGGAAAATTAATATGCAAACCGGCGAAGCTCAATTGATTATCTCCATTGCACAAGTGGCGAAAATGACGAATCCCTACGATACCGAAACGGCCGAAGCCAAACATTGGTTCAATCACTTGTTGATTAATCCCGACGGAACGCGCTTTATTTTTCTGCATCGTTGGCGTTATCCCGATGCCGAACGTACCGCCAAATACGCCGATGTGGGCGGTTGGGGAACCCGGATGCTGACTGCCGCCGCCGATGGTTCCGATATTCGCATCATTGATCCTTACAATTACACTTCGCATTTTATCTGGCGCGACACAAACCATATTTTAGCGTGGACAAATCTTCCTGA
Source organism: Bacteroidia bacterium (assembly GCA_025999115.1). The sequence goes on along the minus strand of BNWW01000006.1, from coordinate 27,704 downwards.
AAAAGGCGGCGGATTCTATCTTTTTGAAGATTCTCCGGTCGAAAATATCGAACAAATCGGCAAAGATGTGATGCTCCGCAACGGCCATTGCACCTATCTTCCGCATCACAACAACGAATGGATTTTGAACGATACTTATCCCGATCCGAAAACGCACCTGCAATCGGTATATCTCTATCATGTTCCGACCGGTAAACGGATTCCGCTCGCCGATTTTTATTCTCCGCTCGCATACAAGGGAGAATGGCGTTGCGATACGCATCCGCGCAGCAGTCAGGATGGCAATTTTGTGATTGTCGATTCGCCCAATTGGGACGGCCGTCAACTCTATATTCTGGATATTCGCCAAATAATCTCATTAAAGTCCTCAAAATAAAATAATCATGAAAAAAACAATCCCACTCGCTCTGATAGCGATCGTTTGTATGGCTTTTACTGCCGTTCAAAAGCCAAAAATCTTCCTGGTCGGCGACAGCATTTCAGTCCAATATTGGCCCTATCTGAAAGAATATTTAGCCGAAGTAAGCGACATCGAACGCAAAAAAGACAACGGCCAAGCCGAAAAAAACCTCGATGTGCCGGCCGGAGCCAACGGCGGTGATTCGCGTATGGTCTTGGAATATCTGCGCTCGAAATACACAGATGAAACATTCCGTCCGAATTACCTCTTGTTGAATTGCGGCCTCCACGATGTGAAACACGATCCGAAAACCGGTGTCATTCAAGTTCCGGAAGAAGATTACCGGAAAAACCTGAATGAAATTGTCGCTTTATTGGAAAAAAATCACACGCAATTGATTTGGATTCGGACGACTTATGTGGTCGATAGCATTCACAATGCCAAATCTTCTTCCATTCGTCGTTACGGCGATGATGTGATTCGTTACAACGCCATTGCCGACGAGATTATGGCCGGAAAACAGATTCCGTGCATTGATTTGTATTCGTTCAGCAAAAATCTGGGTATCGAGCATATTGCCGACCACGTGCATTACGATTTGCCTACGCGATCGTTGCAAGCGGCCTACATCGCCGGTTTTATGGAACGGATTTTGGATGAAAAAAAGCAATAAAAACATGGAATGGAAAACAGACAAAGAATTATTTGCGATCGCTAAAAAAGAACTTTTTACCGCTTTGGTGGGCGATGTGTTGGATAAATTAGATTATACGCATCAATTCTTACCGCAATATGTGAAGCCATTGTCGCCCGAAATGGTGGTAATCGGCCGTGCGATGCCGGTTTTGGAAACCGATGTGTTTGAAGAAAAATCGTCGCAAAGCCACAATCCGATGATGAAAAAGCCTTTCGGATTGATGTTTGAAGCATTAGACGGTTTACAGGAAGATGAAGTCTATATTTGTTCGGGTTCGTCGCACAATTATGCTTTGTGGGGTGGATTGATGAGTACACGGGCGATGCAAGTGAAATGCGCCGGCTCCGTTGTCAATGGTTTTTCGCGCGATACAAACGAGATTTTAGCGCTCAATTTTCCGACATTTTCGGCCGGAACTTACGCACAAGATCAAGGTGTGCGCGGCAAAGTGATCGATTATCGTGTTCCGATTGAGTTTGGCGGCATTCCCGTTCATCCGGGCGATATTGTGTTTGGCGACCGCGACGGCGTAGTGATTGTTCCGCAAGTCGTTGAATCGGAAGTGTTTATAAAAGCCTTGGAAAAAGCTCGGGGCGAAAAATTAGTCAAAAAAGCCTTGCAGGAAGGAATGACTACCGTGGATGCTTTTGCTAAATATGGAATCATGTGAAAAAATTAACATCATGAAAATCAAATCATTAGGTATTGTTTTATTTTTGTTCCTTTGTCCTGCGATTTATGCGGATTTGGATTTGCGGCCGACTTTTGAATCTTGTGGTGTATATCTGCCTTATGCCAACGAAATCGAATGTCGTATTTCGTACAAAAAAACAAGCGAATCAACTTGGAAACAAGCCTATACGCCGGTTTACGACCAAGGCAAAAAAGAATTTCGTGTCAGTTTGGTACGCCTGTCTGAAAATACCGGTTATCAGGTAAAGGCCGAATTATATTTGGGCGCAAGCAAAATAACCGAATTTACGGGTAATTTCAAAACATGGAACAGCAACGTACCGGTTTCCAAAACCGAAGATATTAGCAAATACAAAAAAGGCAATGTCTATGTGATCGACAAAGTGAAAGGAACGGAAAACGGATGGATCAAAATTACCTCCTCACAGGTGCTGCAAACCGATATTGAAAATGTGAACGAAGACGATATTGTGGTGGCTGTAACCAATTCGCAGTATGTGATTCTCGACGGATTAACCGTCAAAGGAGGCCGTCGCCACGGAATCGTTATTTATACTACCTGTGATAATATGCGGATTGTCAATTGCGATATTTCCAAATGGGGAAGACCGGTTATCGGTCAAACCAAAGGCGGACAATTTCTTGATAAAGACGGCAAAGAAATCAATCACGATGCCGGCATTTTTCTACATAGAACCTTGAATGTAGTCGTTGAACGCTGCTATATCCACGACACGAAATCGCGCACCAACGCTTGGAGCGGAACGGTAGAATTGGGCGATTACAAAGGACAAAAATTCAGCTCATCGCACCCGCAAGGTCCCAACGCCATTTACCTTGATCAAGGAAAGGGAGGCACGGTCATTCGCTACAACGACCTTGTCGGCAGTCAATCGCATCGCTACAACGATCCGGTGGAAACGGCCGACAACAGTTATTGGGACGGCGGATTTAATCGCGATGCCGATATTTACGGCAATATGATTGCTTTCGGTCAGGACGACGGCATCGAACTCGACGGCGGACAATGCAATATCCGCACATTCAACAACCGCTTTGAGCAAACTTATTGCGGTATCTCGACGGCTCCCAACCGGCAAGGCCCGTCGTATCTTTTTAATAATGTAGTATGGAATTTGGGTGATTCGCGAAATTCAACCAATGTTTCCGTCAAAAATGGAGGCGGCGATATGGTCAATGCGGAATTGGGACAATATCCCGGCCGGAATTTTTTCTTCAACAATACCTTTATCGCTCCCAAAAACGGCATTACCGGCGTGGGTTACGGCGATGGAACGCAACGCGAAATGTTCCACGCCACTACGCGCAATAATATCCTGATTTCACAAACAACGCCCGTCAATCCGAACGGAAACAACGGATCCGGTTTGTGTATTTCCGACCAACACAAAACCTCCGGCAGCGATTACGACTACGATCTATTGGGTAATACAAGCAATGCCAATGGCGCCGGTTCGATTTGGGCGCGGGAAGGTTCCGAAGCCCACGGTATTTTTGCGCTGCCTCAATTTGAAGACGAAGCCCACGGCGTATTAACCTTGAAAAGCGACAATAACGCCATCGACAAAGGAATCGGAATTGCCAATTTCTCGGATCAATACCAAGGCGCCGCTCCCGATATGGGCGCTTTTGAGCGAGGCGCCTCTTCCCTTTTTCCCATTCGCCCTTTGAATATTTCGTCCGATAAATATTATATGGAACTGACCGAATCGAATCCAAGTGCAACGATCACATTGAATATCGGAAATATCGGTTCGGAAACCGCTTTTTCGATTCGAAAAGATGATGAAATGACGTGGCTGGAAGTTGCAGTCGATAAATCGAAAATTCAATCCAATTCTACCCTGACACTCACATTAAGCGCAAGTGCTACCAACGGCCGGCAAAGTGGAATGATGTTTTTCCGCCTTTCTAACGGGCTTTCGGTTCCGGTTACGGTAGTTGCCGAAACCGCCGAAACGCAATATCCGCAACGCGAGGTTACAAACGAAAACGATTCGGGCGCCGGTTCATTGCGACAAGTCATAGCCGGCGCTTTTGAGAATGAACTGATTGTCATTCCTGCTAATTTTACGATTCGCTTAAACAGCGAAATCACTTTGAATAAACCCTTAAAAATCAATGGGCAAGGCGCAACTGTTCAAGTGGCTAATCCCGGCGTTTCCGCGCATCGTGTTTTTGCTGTCGGCAATACTTCCAAACCGGCTAATCCCGAAACGGTTAGCTTGGAAAACTTGACCATTCTGGGCGGCGATGTGAGCGCCAACGAAACCGAGAACAGCGCTTCATACGGAGGCGCCGTTTTCGTCAATACAAGCCTGAGCATTGCCCTGAAAAATTGCATTGTTTCCAATGGAAAAGCCACATACGGCGGCGGATTGATGGCCAGTCATCCTTCTACTCGCTCGATTTTAATCGAAAACTGCGTCTTTCAGAATAATTCGGCGATCACTCGTTGCGGCGCTTGTATGTTGGCTGGAAGCGGTCCAATCGTGGTGCGTAACAGTTCGTTTTTGAATAATCAAACGGCCAACGAAATATCGGCGGTAGCTTCTTACGGCATCAATACAACGATTTCAACTTGCTATTTCAAAGGAAACAGCGCCAACCCCGGCAACCGCAACGGAGCCGCTTTGGTTTATGGTTTTGACGGCAACAACGGCGTAATGAATGTTGAAAATACTACTTTTGAAAGCAATACCAATGCCTATTCCGATGGCGGTTCCGCTTTTTACGGCAATGGTTCCTCGTCGTCGAGCGCAATATTGACCAATTGCACGTTTTACGACAATCGCAGCAGCCACGGCGCATTCTACGCTTATAATGGCAAATTTATCGTCGTCCATTCTACTTTTTCCGGCAACACCGGAACGTCCACGCAATACGGTAGCGCGTTTTATGCGCGCGATAATGCCGCCGTTCAATTTACCTTGGTTAATAATATTTGGGCGTATAATTACGGTGGTGCGGGCGCTATCTATGTCGGCGCTAAATCCGTCGAAAGCGGCAGCCATAATCTTATCGAATCGAAAGCCGGAAAAAGCGTTTTGAATTTGCAGGGAAGTTTGCCGTATAACCCGAATCAAGATTTATTTACCTCATATACAACGATTAACGGTAGAACGGTTCCGGTTTTGGACAATGCTACACATACGCTTCCGGTAACGGCGACGGGTATTGCAGCTCGTGCGGGTTGTACGAATTTTTCGGATATTGCGATTCCCACATTTGACCAACGAGGAGTCCAACGAGGCAATCCGCCGTATTTAGGCGCTTATGAATATACCGTCGATCCGGTAACGGAAATCAACGAAGCAATTGTCAATAAACATTTTATAATATTGAATCCGGTAAGAGAAAATTTCTATCTGAATGATAATGAATTGATTAACAAAATCAACATTTTTGATATTAGCGGGAAAACAGTATTCTCCGAAAATTGTCCGGCGAAAATTGTACCGGTAAATCATTTGCCAAACGGTTGTTATATCGTTGGTTTTGAAACACAAAAAGGAATGTTTTACGAAAAATTAATCATCGAAAAATAATATGAATCATCCGTTTAGTTTGACAGGAAAAGTCGCTTTGATTACAGGAGGCGGCACCGGTTTAGGCTTTGGTATTGCGCAATCGTTTGTCGCAAACGGCGCAAAAATAGTAATTGTGGGACGAAGGGAAGATGTGTTGCAGCAAGCTGTTGAAGCATTAGGCGAAAACTGTCGCTATATCGTGGCCGATTTGCAAAATCACGCGCAATTGCCCGGTTTGTGGCAGCGAGCGGAAACGATTTTCGGATCCATCGATATTTTGGTCAATAACGCCGGTAATCATCTGAAAAAAATGGCTGAAGAAGTTACGGATGAGGAATTTATGTCGATTCTCAACCTGCACGTTTTGTCGGTTTTCGCTTTAACGCGCGAAGCGATAAAGAGCATGAAAGTACGCGGCGGCGGTTCCGTTTTGTTTCTAAGTTCGATGACGGCTATCATGGGACAAGGAAAAGTGGTCGCTTATTCCACTGCGAAAACCGGCATTTTGGGCATGATGCGCAATTTGGTAGTCGAATACGCACAAGACAATATTCGTTTCAATGCCATTGCGCCCGGTTGGATTGAGTCGCCGATGTTGCACAAAGCCATTGATAACGACCTGCCACGCAAAAACCGGATTTTACAGCGCATTCCTTCGGGACAATTCGGTCAGCCGGAAGACATCGGCAATGCGGCCGTATATCTCTCGTCCGATGCGGCCAAATATGTTTCCGGCGTATTGCTTCCGGTCGATTTCGGCGCTTCCATTAGTTTTTAATAAGAAATGAAAATAATACAATTAAATCCAACAGATAACGTAGTCGTTGCGATCCATGCTTTCGCAAAAAACGATTCGTTTGTCTTTGATAATCAAACGATTACTTTAATAGATGATATTCCGGCGGGACATAAAATCGCGATTTGTCCTATTCAAACAGGAGAAGCCGTTGTGAAATACGGATTTCCAATCGGTTGGGCCACAAAAGACATTTCTTCCGGCCAACACGTTCATTTACATAATCTTAAATCCGAATAAAATGGCATATTTACGAAAAGACGGCCGGAAAGGTATTCGCAATCGTTTGTTGGTGGTTTATACGGTGGAATGCGCTTCGTTTGTCGCCAAGCGAATTGTCGAAAAAGCGGCGAATCCCGGTGTGCAGCTGATCGGTTCGGGTGGTTGTGCACCAAATGAATATATTTCCGCCATGATGCAACAACTTTGTACGCATCCGAATGTAGGCGGCGTTGTGGTTGTTGCTTTAGGTTGCGAAAACTTGGATTTCAAAGGATTAGCCGAAACGGTACGCCATTCGGGACGTCCGGCGGAAAATGTAGTGATTCAGGAAATCGGCGGAACAAGCAAAGCCATCGAACAAGGTTTGAAATTGGTTCAATCAATTTCTTCGGAAATGGAAAAAACGCCTTTGTGCAATATTTCTCCCAACGAATTGATTATCGGAACGATATGTGGCGGATCCGATGGGTACAGCGGCATAACTTCCAATCCGGCCATCGGAATGTATTTCGACCGCTTTATCGCGCAAGGCGGCGCCGGTATTTTTGAAGAAGGCGGCGAATTGGTCGGTTGCATCGAACAAATGGCCGGTAGAGCCGTTTCCGATGAAGTGAAACAACAAATCAAATACGCCCTGCACAAAACCATTGCGTATTACGAAGAAATGGGAAACGAAAGTTTTTCGTTGGGAAATGCCGAAGGCGGACTGACCACCATCATCGAAAAATCGCTCGGAGCGTATTGCAAAAGCGGACAAAGCGTCATTTCGGGCGTGATTCAACCGGGCGAAATTCCTCAAAAACCGGGCTTGTACTTTTTGGATGTCATTCCCGACGGCGAAGTCAAATGGGGTTTCTCGAATGTGAGCGACAATGCCGAAATTGCCGAATTAATCGCTTGCGGCGCGCACTTGATTTTGTTTTCGACAGGGCGGGGGAGTGTGGCCGGTTCGGCGATTTCTCCGGTCGTAAAAATTTGTTCTAATTCTATGATTTACAATCGTTTACTGGATGATATGGACATCAATGCCGGAAAAATATTAGACGGACAAGCACAATTATCCGGTATCGCGGACGAAATCGAACAAGTAGTTCAATCCATCCTCGAAAATCAACCCACCCAATCGGAAAATTTGGGTCATGCCGAATTTTTCTTGGGATATAAATATTTCAATTCTCCATGCAAAAATTCTTAAAAACAATATTTTATTTGCTTTTTTCCCTTTCTTCGTTTGCTCAATGGAATGTAGTCGATTTCGGAGCCAAAGGCGACGGTAAAACATTGAATACAAGAGAAATACAAACAGCAATTGACTCCTGTTATCAAGCAGGAGGCGGGAAAATATTATTTACAAACGGCGTATTTTTGACCGGTACTATCTATTTAAAATCCAATGTTTATTTGGAAATCGAATCGGGCGCCGTTTTGCGAGGCAGCGATCATCCCGCCGACTATCCGGTAATAGAAACGAGTAAAGCCTTGATTTACGCCGGGGGAGCGGAAAATACCGGCATCACAGGCAATGGAGTCATCGACGGTCGTGGCGACGATTTGGATGTCATGGAACGTCCGCGACCGCATATTATCCATTTCCGGTTTTGTAAAAACATAAAAATCAAAGACATCCGATTGTACAACGCCGCCTTTTGGGTTCAAAAATACCAATCCTGCGACAACTTGTTAATCGACGGAATCACAGTCGATTCACGCGAAAATAAAAACATCGAACAAGCGCGTTTTATTGATGTCCCCGGCGGAAGAAATTGCGACGGCTGCAATATTGTCGATTGCCGCAATGTCCGCATCGCCAATTGCAACATCAACAGCGGTGATGACGGGATCGTTTTTAAAAGTTTTTCACGTCAAAGCGGATGTTTTAATATTGCCGTAACCAATTGTGTGATAACGACCAACGCTTCGGGAATCAAGATCGGAACCGAATCGGCCGGCGCTTTTTCCGATATTAGTATTACGAATTGTTCGGTTTACGATACGCGCGGCGCAGCCATCGGTTTGATGACGGTGGACGGCGCAAGTATGGAGAGAATCCTCGTTTCCAATATCACCCTGCGCAATATTAAAGGAACCGCTTTGTTTTTGCGTTTGGCCAATCGCGGAACCTTGTATGAAAAAAACGACGAACCGCGTTTGGGAACGATGCAAGACATCCTGATTCAAAATATTTACGGCACGGAAATCGAACGTTACGGATGCTCAATCACCGGACTTCCCAACCTCAAACCCACAAATATTGTCTTGGATCATATTCATTTAAACTTTTGCGACGGCCGGCAACCGTTGCTGTTTGAAGGTTATCCCAATCGTCCGGTCGCCGAACCTTCAACGGAAATTCCCGAATTGGAACCAGTGTATCCGCGCGGCGAAATGTTCGGGAAATTGCCGGCTTACGGTCTATATATCCGCCACGTAAACGGAATCGCTTTGCGGAATATTCATTTAAATGCCTTGGATCCGGCGGAAAAACGGCCGGCGATAATCAAGGTGGATGTTCAATAAATATTGACTATGGTATTTTTATCTGTCCGGATTGATACAAATGAATGTTTTGCAATTCGGCTTTTATATGTACCTTTGCCTTTGATTTTTACAATCTAAAATATTATAGTAATGAAAAAACTTCTTTTCTTTGTGAGTTTGTCCGTTTTTTTGTGTCCGCTTCATGCGCAGAAAAAGCAAACGGTACAAATAACCAATCATTCCACGCAAACGATTGTCGATTATACACTCGAATTGCCGACGGCGAAATTGAAAAAATTAATCTTGGGAAATTACAAGGCGATCGTTGATAATCAGGAAGTTCCGGTAGAAATCATTACCGGTTTAGATGGGAAAAACAAGGCGATTGTTCCGGTTGCGAAACTTCTTCCGGATGAAACGAAAATAATTCAAATCGTTGAAGGACAAGCCGTTCAATATCCGAAACGAACGTATGCGGAATTGGCGCATAAAATCGGCGGGCAATTCGGCGAACCCGACCGCACCGACCGGCATTATTGGATACAATACCAAGGTGATTTTTCGTGGGCAAAACCAAATTATTTGCGTTTGCCGGATCATTTTACCGATCATGCCTATTACATCAAATACGAAGGGCCGGGTTGGGAAAGTGACAAAGTGGGCTTCCGTTTTTACCTCGATTGGCGCAACGGAATCGACGTGTATGCGAAACGGGTTCCCGATATTGTTTTACCGTTTGTGGGTGTGGACGGTTACGAAAACTATCACAAATTGGCGATTTGGGGAATGGATAACCAGAACGTAGGCAAGGGTTTAGGTCTTGGTTCGATTGCGGTTTGGAACGGTAAAAAAGCCGTTCGCGTAGAAAAAACAGACAGTACGATTTGTTACATTCCGGCTGATGGGAAAATTCGTTCGCAAGTGAAAACCAATTATTACGGTTGGGATGCCGGCGGCGTGAAATGCAATCTTCAATCGCTGATTTCGATCGATGCCGGCAGTCGCGCTTCGCATATTGAATTGGTGACAGACAAGCCGTTAGATAATATTTCCACCGGAATTATCAAAGATACTGCCGCCGAATTATTTACCGGAGAATCGGGCGAATGGGCTTATATCGCTACATTCGGAAAACAAAGTCTGAACAACGACAAATCCGGTTTAGCCGTTTTCTATCGCAAAAATCAATTGAAACAATTAACGGAAGATGCTCTGAATCATGTGATTGTATTAAACCCCGAAAACGGTTTGGTTGATTATTATTTTATGGCGACTTGGGAATTGGATTGGGAAAAAATCGCAACAAAAGCCGATTTCGACCGTTGTATTAATGAAGTTTTGAATAGATTAAATTTTAAACCGATTATAAAATGAAGACTTTTTTAGACAAAAATTTCTGTCTGCAGACGGAAACAGCACAACAACTCTATCACGAACACGCTAAACATCAACCGATTATCGACTATCATTGTCATTTGGTTCCGAAAATGATTGCCGATAATCGTCAATTTGAAAATTTAGGGCAAATCTGGCTCGAAGGCGATCACTATAAATGGCGTGCGATGCGCACGAACGGAATTGACGAACGCTACATCACCGGCAAGGAAACTTCGTGGTGGGAAAAATTTGAAAAATGGGCGGAAACCGTTCCCTACACTATGCGTAATCCCTTGTATCACTGGACACATCTGGAATTGAAAACCGCTTTCGGCGTCGATAAAATTCTGAAACCCGAAACGGCCAAAGAAATTTACGACCAATGTACGGCTTTGTTGCAAACGCCCGAATTTTCGGCTCGCGGCCTGATGAAGCATTATCGCGTGGAAACCGTTTGCACGACCGACGACCCGATTGATTCGCTCGAATATCATATCGCCTTGAAAAAGGAAGGTTTTGAGGTAAAGGTGTTGCCCACTTGGCGTCCCGACAAAGCGATGGCGGTGGAAAATCCGGTCGATTTTCGCGCTTACATCGAAAAATTATCGGAAGTTTCGAACATTTCCATCTCAAAATTCGGCGATGTGTTGCAGGCTTTGCGCGTTCGCCACGATTTTTTTGCTTCCGTTGGCTGTAAACTTTCCGACCACGGCATCGAAGAATTTTACGCCGAAGATTATACTTTGTCTGAAATCGAAGCTATATTTAATAAGGTATATGGCGGAACGGCATTGACGCAGTCTGAAATCCTGAAATTCAAATCGTGCATGTTGTACGAATTTGCGAAATTAGATTGGGAAAAAGGTTGGACACAACAATTTCACTACGGCGCGTTGCGCAATAATAATAGCGTGATGATCAAGAAATTAGGCCCTGATACAGGTTACGATTCCATCGGCGATTGGAACACCGCCCAAGCGATGTCGAAACTTTTGAATCGTTTGGCTTCCGGAGGCAAATTGGCCAAAACGATTTTATACAACTTGAATCCGCGCGATAACGATATGATTTCCACGATGTTGGGTAATTTTCAAGAAGGTCCCGTGGCCGGAAAAATCCAATTCGGTTCGGGATGGTGGTTTTTAGACCAAAAAATCGGAATGGAAGCGCAAATGAATTCTTTATCGGTATTAGGCCTGTTGAGCCGTTTTGTGGGAATGTTAACTGATTCGCGCAGTTTCCTGTCTTATCCGCGCCACGAATATTTCCGTCGCTTTTTATGCAATTTGATTGGTAATGACGTGGAACAAGGGCTTTTGCCGGCATCCGAATTGCCGTTTTTAGGGAAAATGGTGGAAGATATTTCTTATTTTAATGCGAAACGTTATTTTGAATTTTGAATATGAAAAAGCTTGTTTTTTTAGTTTGTCTTGTTGGTATCGTCGTTTCTGCCAATGCGCAGGGAACCAATGAAATAACGCTGAAAACGGATGTTTCGGAAGCGACGGTTTTTATCAAAGGAGCGCAGGTGTTGCGTAAAACTACGGCAAACATTCCTGCCGGACGTTCGATCTTGCATTTTGTCAATCTTTCACCTTATGCCGATGCTCAAAGTGTGCAGGTAAAATTGGATGCGGATGTTACCGTTTTGTCGGTTAATTATCAATTGAATTACAACGATACGGTGCAACCTTCGAGCGAATTGGAAAAACTTCGTATCGAAAACGAAGCATTGCAGCAAAAAATAGTTCGCACTAAAACGGATAAGGAAATTGTGAACGGACAAATGGCGTTTCTGGCGGATAACAAGCAAATCGGCGGAAGCAATACCGGCGTCAATTTAGCTAATTTGCAGGCGACTTACAATTATTATGCTACGCAACTTTCGCAATTGAAAACCAAGGAGTTGGAATTGGATAATTTGTTGAAAAAGCTAAATGAGGAAAAAGTTACGCTTGACCGGAAAATTGCCAATTTCGGTAGCGTAAAAGCCGAGCCGACCGGTGAAATGTTGCTTTCGGTGGAGGCAAAATCGCCCATTCGTGCGCCGGTTGAACTCACTTATTACACCACAGCAGCGGGTTGGTATCCGAGTTACGACATTCGCGCAAAATCCATAGACAAGCCGATTGAACTTTCTTACAAAGCCAATATCAGTCAGAATACCAAAGAAGTTTGGAAAAACATAAAACTCAAAGTTTCGTCGGCCGAGCCGAATGTGGGGAATGTTGCGCCAAAACTCAAAACTTACAAGTTGAATTATTGGACAAAACCGCCACGTTACGATGTTGATAATAATTTTTCAAATACAATTTCGGGAGTCGTTTATGATGATCATAGCGATCCGCTTATTGGCGCTGCAGTTAAAATAAAAGGTAGTACGATTGGAACTGTAACTGATATAGATGGACGTTATTCGTTGTCAATTCCTGCAAATGGGGGCGAGTTAGAAGTTTCATATATTGGTTTTATTACGCAAAATGTAAATATCAATAGTAGCAATATAAATATTGTATTACAGCCAAACAATCAACAATTAGATGAAGTTGTAGTTGTAGGTTACGGAACAAATTCTTTAAAAGGAACGTTGACGGGTGCATTGTCAGGTATTAAAATGGGAGGCGTTTCTTCAATAAAACAGGAAGAAAAGCAATCCACACCTCCGCCCGTGGCGCAGATTGAAAATACCACTTCCATAGAATTTGAAATCAGAACGCCTTATACCATTCTTTCCGAAAATAAAAACACGGTTGTAGAAATGGAACGTTACGAAATTCCCGCCGAATATGAATATTTTTGTATTCCGAAAATCAAAAAAGACGCTTTCCTGTTGGCTCATATTACCGATTGGGAGCAATACAATTTATTGGAAGGCGAGGCGAATATCTTTTTTGAAAATACATTTGTGGGCAAAACCATTCTCGATGTGCGATATATGAAAGACACTTTGGATGTTTCGCTTGGGCGCGACCGCAGTATTATTGTTCAGCGGGAAAAATCGAAAGATTTCAACAAAAGTCGTTTTTTAAGCAGTAAAATCGAAGTTACGCGCAATTGGAAGATTTCCGTTCGCAACAACAAAAGCAAACCGGTTTCAATGATTTTACTCGATCAAATCCCCGTTTCCACCATGAGCGAGATAGAAGTTTCGCCCGAAAAACTCGATGGCGGCGAATTGAATAAGGATAGCGGCGCCGTAACTTGGAAATTTTCTTTGAAACCGGCCGAGAAAAAGGAATTAGAACTCAAATATAAAGTGAAATATCCAAAGGATAGGAATTTAATCGTAGAATAGAGAAAAACAATGTTTAATATACACACAATGAATAGATATTTAACAATTACGCAAATTACGTAATTTGCATTCTTTGATTACTCAATTTTGCGGATAAAAAAATAAAATCATGAAACAACTCAACAAACAAACAACAAACAAACCGGAATTACCGGTAAAAATTCTGCAATTCGGCGAAGGCAATTTCCTCCGCGCTTTCGTCGATTGGATGATTCACAAAGCCAACGAAGCCGGCGTGATGAACCACAGCATCGTAGCCGTCCAACCGATTGCGCAAGGTATGGCGCCGTTGATTAATGCACAAGACGGATTATATCACGTTTATTTAGAGGGAATTAAAGACAAACAACCCATCAAAGAAATTACTTTGGTAAAAAGTCTGAACAAAGTCTTGAATCCTTACGAAGATTATGCAGCCTATCGCGAACTTTTCCTCGACGAAGCTTTGGAAATGGTTATTTCCAACACCACCGAAGCTGGAATCCGCTACGAAGAGGGCGACGATTTAACAGCCGAACCACCTAAATCTTTCCCCGCTAAAATTACGGCTTTGCTCTACCAACGTTTCCAAAAATTTGCCGGAGCCAAAGAGAAGGGATTGCTGTTCATTGCTTGCGAATTAATCGAAAACAACGGATCTACGCTTCGTGAATACGTTTTGAAACACGCCGAACACAATCGTTTGGGTAATGATTTCATCGAATGGATTAAAACGGCCAACCATTTCTACGATACTTTGGTCGATCGCATTGTGCCGGGATTTCCACGCGAAACCATCAACGAAATCAAAGCAGAATTGGGCTACGACGACAATTTAGTTGTCAAAGGCGAATATTTCCACGTTTGGGCGATTGGCGGCGATCCGATTGTCAAAGAAAAACTGCCCTTGGACAAAGCCGGATTAAACGTTTTGTTTATGGACGACATCCGCCCCTTCCGCGCCAAAAAAGTGCGTATTTTGAACGGTTCGCACACGGCGATGGTTCCCGTAGCCCTGCAAATGGGATGCGAAACCGTAAAAGACGCTTTCAACGAGCCTTTGGTTGAAAATTTCATCCGGAGTCTGGTTCGCGAAGAAATTCTTCCGGCGATTGATGAAGATCCGGTCGAACTGCAAAAATTTGCCGACAAAATCGTCGAACGTTTTTATAATCCCTTCATTAAGCACTATTTGAAAGATATTTCACTCAATTCCTTGGCGAAATGGGAAGCGCGCAATTTCCCGACATTGAAAGACAACTCCCTGAAATTGAACAAAGAAGCCAACCGGACAGCTTTCTCGTTCGCCGCGCTTTTGGTTTTATACAGTGGCCATTCCGAAGTAAATTTCACGCCCAACGATACACCTGAATCGGTAGAATTTATTCAAAAAACGTTTAACGAAAACAATATAGAATCGTGGGTAAAAGGCATCGTTCATCATCCCGCGATGTGGACGGAAAAAATATCGGAGATTTCTTATTTTGAAGCGGATGTCGTAAAATACGTTCGGTCGATTTTAGCTAACGGAATGAAAAACGCATTATCTGTCTTATGATCCGGTTTTTTCAAATCACCCCCGCCGATAACGTCCAAGTCAATCTCGAAACCGGCCACAAATTCGCCGTGCGCGACATCAAAAAAGGCGAAAACATCATCAAATACGGTTATCCCATCGGCCACGCTTTGGTCGATATTCAAGCCGGCGAACACGTGCATACCCACAACTTGAAAACCAATTTGAGCGACAATCTCCAATATGCTTATCATCCGAAAAAAACGCTCTTGGATATTCCGAAAAGCGATTTGACGGTACAAGGATATTTGCGTTCCAACGGTGAAATGGGTATCCGAAACGAATTGTGGATCGTGCCGACCGTCGGTTGCGTAAACGGACAAGCGCAAGTCATCGTTAATCGCGTGAAAGCCGAATTGGATGTTTCTCATTTGGATGATATTCGGGTATTTACGCACAATTACGGATGTTCACAATTAGGCGATGACCATAACAATATGCAGAAAGCTTTAGCCGCTTTGGCCAAACATCCCAATGCCGGCGGCGTGCTGGTGTTGAGTTTGGGATGCGAAAACAATCAGCAAGCCGATTTCAAAAAAGCGATGGGCGACTGGGACGAAAACCGTGTCCGTTTTTTGATAGCTCAAGAAGTGGAAGATGAGATTGAAACAGGCTTTCAGCTCCTAAGCGAATTAGTCGAATATACCCGCAACGATCAACGGCAGGAATTACCGCTTTCGTTGTTGAAAATTGGCTTGAAATGCGGCGGCAGCGACGGTTTTTCCGGCATCACGGCCAATCCTTTGGTCGGCCGTTTCTCCGATTGGTTAGTCGCACAAGGCGGTACAGCCGTCCTGACCGAAGTTCCCGAAATGTTCGGCGCCGAAACCATTTTGATGGATCGCGCTCGAAACCAAGCCGTTTTCGATAAAACCGTTTTGTTGATCAACAATTTTAAAGCATATTTTAGAAAATACGACCAACCGGTTTACGAAAATCCTTCACCCGGCAACAAGGCCGGCGGCATTTCCACTTTGGAAGATAAATCGCTGGGCTGCACGCAAAAAGGCGGTTTGGCCGAAGTCGTCGATGTTTTGGATTACGCAGAACCGATTAAAACGCAAGGTCTGAACCTTTTAAATGCGCCCGGCAACGATTTGGTAGCCGCTTCCGCCTTGGGATTTTCGGGTTGTCAAATCGTGCTGTTTACCACCGGTCGTGGCACGCCTTTCGGCAGTTTTGTTCCGACAATGAAAATTTCGACCAACACAAAACTCTTTGATTTTAAGCGAAATTGGATCGATTTTAACGCGGGAACGTTACTTGAAGGCGAAAAAATGGATGTTTTATTACAAAAATTTATTACTTTTGTCCTCGCTGTAGCTAATGGTCAAAAATTAAAACAAGAATTGATCGGATTTAAAGAAATCGCTATTTTTAAAACCGGAGTAACTCTTTAATTATCAATCTAATCTGTTGTTAGAATGAATCATAGAAAAACACTTGGCAGTGACATCCTGCAAGCAACCGGAGTCAATGTCGCTCGCTGTTATCAATGTGGAAAATGTTCGGCAGGCTGTCCCTTGGCCGAAGAAATGAATTTGACTTCGAATACGGTATTGCGAATGTTGCAAGTAGAAGACGACGAAACCGACCGGCAAATCCTGCAATCGGAAGCGATATGGCTCTGTCTTTCGTGTGAAATGTGCATTTCGCGCTGCCCGATGTCAATTGATATTCCGAAAATCATGGATTTTTTGCGGCAACGTTCGCTCCGAGAAGGCTTGGAAAACAAAAAAGCGGCGAAAAATATCATACCTTTCCATCGTTCGTTTTTGGATATGATTCGATGGACGGGACGCTCGTATGAAGTGGGTTTGGTAGTCGATTACAAATTGCGCAGTAAGGATTTTTTCCAAGATTTAACCTTGGTTCCCAATATGTTAAGTCATGGAAAACTGCCTTTGATTCCCGAAACCATTCGCGACCGGAAAAATATCCAATCCATTTTTAAAAAATCAAAAAAAGCGTGAAGATGGAAAAGAAAAAAATGGGATTTTACCCCGGCTGTTCGTTGGAAGGAACGGCAAAAGAATACACCGAATCGGTGGTTGCATTAGCGCAACTCTTTGATATTGACTTGGAACAGGTTCCCGATTGGAATTGTTGCGGAGCCACGGCAGCGCATAATTTGAATAAAGCTTTGTCGCTCGCCTTGCCCGCTCGTATTTTGGCGCAAGCCCGGAAAGCCGGAATGATTGACCTGATTGTTCCTTGCGCCGCTTGCTACAATCGTCTGAAAGTGGTTCAACACGAACTGTTTGCTGATTTCAATCTAAAATCGGAAGTGGAACAAATCGTCGGTTTATCGATTGATGAACCGCTACGGATTTTCAATGTGTTGCAATTTATTGATGCTCACATTGTTCCCGGAATACCGAATAAAATCCAACAAAAATTAGAACGAAAAGCTGCATGTTATTACGGTTGCCTATTGGTTCGTCCGTACGATGTGTTGAAATTCGACCGTCCGGAAGATCCGCAAAGCATGGACGAAATCATGCGTGCAATCGGCTCGGAACCAATTGATTGGCCGTTTAAAACCGAATGTTGCGGAGCAGGATTGTCTGTCAGTCGCACGAGTCTGGTTGGCAAATTATCCGGTAAAATCGTGAAAGAAGCGGTCGATCGCGGCGCCGAAATGTTGATTGTCGCCTGTCCGATGTGCCATGCCAATCTGGATATGCGGCGTTCGGCCATCGACACGTTTTTGAGAACAAAAACCGATATTCCCGTTTTATATATTACTCAAGCTATAGGAATGGCTTGCGGATTGACACAGAAGCAATTAGGAACCCAACGCCATTTGGTAAAAGTGGATTGGGCAAGTCTTACCAAACAAATAGAAACGAATTGATATGGCAAGAATAGGAGTTTTTATCTGTCATTGCGGCGAAAATATCGGCGCCACGGTCGATTGTCCGTCGGTTGCCCAAGAAGCGGCCAATCTGCCGGGCGTTGTTTTCAGCACCGACTATAAATATATGTGTTCCGACCCGGGACAAACGAAAATCAAGGATGCTATCCGCGAACACAATCTCACGGGCGTAGTTGTTTCGGCTTGTTCGCCCCGGATGCACGAACCGACTTTCCGCAAAGCCTGCGCCGAGGCGGGATTGAATCCTTATCTGTGCGAAATGGCCAATATTCGCGAACATTGTTCGTGGGTGCATGAAAAAGGCGAAGCCACCACGCGCAAAGCGTTCGATTTGGTGCGTACCTTGGTCGAAAAAGTGAAAAACAACCACGCTTTGGAACCCATCAAAGTGCCGGTAAACAAAACGGCGATTGTGATTGGCGGTGGTGTAGCCGGCATTCAGGCTTCGTTAGATATTGCCAACGGCGGACATAAAGTGATTTTGGTGGAGCGCGACCCGTCGATTGGCGGCCACATGTCGCAACTTTCGGAAACCTTCCCGACGTTGGATTGTTCGCAATGTATCCTCACGCCGCGAATGGTGGAAGTGGCTCAACATCCGAATATTACACTTTACACGTATGCAGAAGTGGAAAGTATGGACGGATTTATCGGCAATTTCAATGTGAAGATTCGGAAAAAAGCCAAATGCGTGGACGAAAAACTGTGTACCGGCTGTGGATTGTGTACAACCAAATGTCCGAACAAGAAAATTCCGAACGAATTTGAACAAGGCTTAGCTTTTCGACCGGCTATTTATGTTCCTTTCCCACAAGCGGTTCCAAATAAACCGGTCATCGACAAAGTCCATTGTCGCTACATACAAACGGGTAAATGTCAGGTTTGCCAAAAAATGTGTCCGACCGGAGCCATCAATTTTGAACAACAAGATGAAATTATCGAAGTAAAGGCGGGCGCTATCGTTTTAGCTACCGGTTTTGAAGTGAAAAATACCGGCTTTTTCCCCGAATACGGTTACGGAAAATATAAAGACGTCATCAACGGCTTGCAATTCGAGCGATTAGCTTCCGCATCGGGGCCGACACAAGGCCAAATTCGTCGTCTTTCGGATGGAAAAACACCCGAAAAAGTGGTGTTTGTGGCTTGTGCAGGCTCGCGCGACCCGGCCAAAGGCATTCCGTACTGCTCGAAAATTTGTTGTATGTACACGGCCAAACATGCCATGTTGTATAAACACAAAGTCCACGAAGGAACGCCCTACGTCTTTTATATGGACATTCGCGCCGCCGGAAAAAATTATGATGAATTTACCCGCCGCGCCATCGAAGAAGACGGAGCAAAATACATTCGCGGTCGCGTTTCCACGATTTACGAAAAAGACGGAAAATTGATAGTGAAGGGAGCCGATACTTTATTAGGTGGAACACCCGTTGAAATTGAAGCGGATATGGTAGTTTTGGCCACTGCCGCCGTTTCGTGTGAAGGTTCGGAATCATTGGCGCAAAAACTCCACGTTTCTTACGACCCCTATAAATTTTTCGCCGAAGCGCATCCCAAATTAAAGCCGGTAGAAACCAATACGGCCGGTATTTTTTTGGCCGGAGCTTGTCAGGCGCCGAAAGACATTCCCGAATCGGTAGCCGCCGCATCGGGCGCCGCCGCCAAAGTCCTCGGTTTGTTCTCCAACAGTGAATTGACCCGCGAACCGGTTGTCGCCAAAGTAAACCGGATGCCGCCGCCGGTTTTCTCCACTTGTATGGGTTGCGGAATGTGTATGCAAATCTGTCCGTATCAAGCGATTGACAAGGAAGAAATCAAGAATCGCAACGGCGAAACGGTCAAAACCATCGCCCGCATCAATCCCGGATTGTGTCAGGGATGCGGCACTTGCGTAGCTTTCTGTCGCTCTAAATCTATTGATTTAGAAGGATATACCAATAAACAGATGTATGCGGAAGTGATGGCCTTGTTGGAAGATTAATGTACATTAAATATAAGAAATGACTATCATAGAATCCATTCAAACCCGCCGCTCCATCCGCACCTACACCGGCGAACCGTTGAGCCGGGAACATCAAACTCAAATCAAGCAATATATCAGTGAGTTACAAACGCAGTGGAATTGCCGGGTAAGGATAGAATTGATTAATATTCACGCAGATGAAGAGCCAATCAAACTTGGGACATACGGTTGGATAAAAAGCGCAAATAATTATCTTGCAATGATTTACGAAGAAGCTCCGTTTGCCGAAACGGCTGCTGCTTACCTGTTTGAGCAAGTCATTCTGTTTTGTACAAGTCTGGGATTGGGAACTTGTTGGCTGGGCGGTTCCTTCAATCGTAGCGATTTCAAAAAACAAATTCCGTTGAAATCGAACGAAAAAATAAGAATCGTTTCTCCGGTAGGCTATCCCACCGGTACAAAATTGCGGTTTCTGGAAAAACATATCGTGAATGCCGATAAAAATCATGCGACCCGCAAACCTTTCGGCGCAATATTTTTCGATAGCGATTTCGCCCGTCCGCTCACGGAAATTCAAGCCGGAATTTTCGCCCAACCGCTCGAAATGGTGCGATTGGCTCCTTCGGCCAGCAATAAGCAAGAATGGCGTATCGTATTGAATGATAATATTTTGCATTTTTACAAAATCCCTTATTTGAACTTTGAATCAGTCGACATCGGCATCGCCCTCTGTCATTTTGAACAAACGTGTAAAGAATTGAATATCAACGGAAAATTTGAGTTTTTGGAGAATTATCCGCGAAGCGATAAAGCGAAATATGTTATATCATGGATTCGGTAAAACAACAAAATATGACAATGATTTTGAACTGATTTTCTCTAAAGAATGGAGATTGATTTTTTAGGAAGTTGCGTATTTATGGGTTATCGGCAAGCGGCGGACTATACAGCGAAACCGGCAAGACAAAATAAAAATTTAATTGTTATGAATAAAAATGTCTTTTTTATCATTTATCTTTCCGCATTTTTGCTCGTTGGATGTGGAAAACACACAAATTCAATTCATTTGGAATTAAATCTTGCAAATAAAACATTACAAGATTCTTTACAATATGAATACTTAATGACTGTGTTTGATACGGTAAGCGTGTCAAATAAGTATAAAAATACGAGGGCAACAACTGATACAACAACCGTATTAAATACAATTGTCAAACATACTGACGATATTGTCAGGCAGACTAAACCTTCTTCGTTGTTGGGAAGCTTGAGTTGGAATGATTGGTATGCGCTTTTTATTGCAATTTTTGCTTGTTTTATTTCATATTTGGCTTATAAGTGGACTAAAAAAGGAGCAGAGTGGCAAGAGCAAGCAGAATTAAATACTCGCGCAATTCGACAGATACAAAAAGAGCAACAGGGATATATATTATTTGATTTTATAAGGCATTTGTATCGAAATAAAGTGATTATTTGCGCACTTCAATGGCAATTAGACAAATATGGATATGAAACTCATTATCCTTCCGATGAACATATCTTAAAGTTACAAATTCCATTGGAGGAATTAGCATTGGACAGATTTGCGAATTCTTCTAACAGCTTTAATGATTTGCACAAATTAAAATTATTGTGTCGAAATACTAATATAGAAGTCGAAGTGGCTTACACACATTTGAAAGCAAAAAACTTTCCTGTAGATGGAAAAAAATATAGTTTGGAAACACTTGAGTATAAGTGTGGGCTTTTAACCGATACTATTATTCAATTGATGTATGACCTAAATTTATTTAAAGAGGAGAAAAAGATTGAGGAAATAGAGAAAATAAAAGCGGGGGAGAATTATGTGCTACCTATTTACAAAAATGATGATAAAGTAGAAAAGCATTTCAAAGAAAAAGATAATATCAATGAAAGAATCGAATTTTTGCAAAAGATTAGAACTCTCTTGTATAAAGAGATAATTAAGAACAATGAAAATCATTCTCTAAAATTCAAAGAATATGCGGAAGAGAAAAAATATAGAAAAGAGGAGAAAAACTATCAACGAAAAAAAACATATTATGACGACATATTGCAAATTAGCGACCAATTAAATTATGACATATATGTAGAAGGCGAAAAGAAACACGATGATGAAAAAGGAGGAAAGGGAGTAATAAAAGTAATCAAGTTTGAGGAATAAAAACAAACACCAGTCGATAACGAGGCTGTTTGTCACCTGCCTAATTTTATGCAATAAAAGACATTGAAGAAGCAAAGGATTATTTGAAACATCCAATTCTTGGGACACGTTTAATGGAAATTTTGATAGTAAGACCATTGATATATTAAACAAAAAGATTTCTATCTTTGCATTGTAATATTTATGATATAAAATTATGGCAACAATAAATAAAGAAACAAGTGACAAAGTCAATTTCATGACTTTTATAATTACGAAATTTGCTCGCGCTTATAAAATGAACAGCCAGCAAGCCTATTTGTATCTGAAAAAATACGGCGGAATGGATTTTCTTGATGAACATTGGTGGGCGTTACATACAGATAATCCGTTCTGGGCTATTAGAGATTTGTACGAAGTTTGTTATGAAAATGGAGGTGTAAAATGAAAGTGTATCACGGTAGTTATACCGAAATAGACCTCATTGATCTGTCGTTTTGCGAAACGGGTAAAGATTTCGGACAAGGATTTTATGTAACACAATTGCGTGAACAAGCAGAGTTTTGGGCAAAAAAGAGAGGGAAAAGGAAAGGGACAAGCGGCGTTGTAACCGAGTATGATTTTGGCGAATTTTTTCTCGAAAGCAGCGATAAAATAAAGGTTCTTCGCTTTGAAGATTACAATTATGAATTATTAAAACAAGAAATAGATAACCGTATAAGTTTATAAAAATATGGATTTTGAACCGAAAATAGTAGCATTCGTCTGTAACTGGTGTACTTACGCCGGTGCAGACCTGACCGGGACGAGCCGCATCAAATACTCGCCCAACGTGAAAATCATCCGTTTCCCGTGTACCGGCCGCATCGATTTTATGTTGCTGATGAAGGCTTTTGCCAACGGCGCAGACGGAATCATCGTTTCGGGCTGCCATCCTAACGATTGCCATTACACTTCCGGCAATTTTCACGCTCGCCGCCGTTGGATTACATTTCGTTCGATGCTCAATTTTATGGGAGTGGACACGAATCGCATCACATTCACTTGGGTTTCGGCCGCAGAAGGCGCAAAATGGGCGGATGTCGTTAATTCGACCGCCGAAAAAATACGAGAATTAGGCCCTTATCAATCTTATAGACAACCGGAAATCATTGAATAATATGGAATCATTAAGAAAAAAAGCCGCCGGTTTACTGAAAAGCGGCGATATAAAAGTCGTTATCGGATACGGTGAAGGAAGCAACCGGCGCGTTCGCCCCGTTTTTGTTTCAACGGAAGATGCTGTAAATCAGTTGATTTACGATGAACGTTGCGTACAGAATTTAGCGGTTTATCTCTATAAAAAAGAAATCGTCCGTTTGGGAAAACCGGCTGTTGTAGCCAATATTTCCACTTTGCGCGCTATCATTCGATTGGCTGCCGAAAAACAATTGACCGGCGATTCGTTAATCGCATTAGCCATTGACAAAGAAGAGGTTACGGAATTGAAATCGTTCGATGCCATCGAAAGTTATTTGGCCGAACATGCGCCGCAACTTTCCGAAGAAGACCAAATTTTGTTGGAAAAATTGGAAGCAATGCCTTTGGCAGAACGCTGGACATTTTGGCAAAACGAAATGGCGGCCTGCATTCGCTGTTACGCTTGCCGGCAGACTTGTCCGCTGTGCTATTGTGTCCGTTG
This sequence comes from Bacteroidia bacterium, assembly GCA_025999115.1. The sequence goes on along the minus strand of BNWW01000006.1, from coordinate 3,954 downwards.
CACGGTCGAAATGAATCAACCGCAATGGATTCCCGTTGAGGCAAGTCCTTTGGGCAATCTGGAATGGCATGTGATGCGGGCAATGCACTTGGCCGGCCGTTGTATCGAATGTGGACAATGCGGCGAGGCCTGTCCTGTGGGCATTCCCATTCATCTTTTGCCGATTCATTTGGCAGAAGAAAGTTATAAAAGTTACGGTTCAAAAACCGGAATGAGCCGCGCGGAAGGTTGCGAAATGGCGACTTTCTTACCGGGAGATAAAGAAAATTTTATCGGATAAAACATTGAATTTATGAAAGATACAATCAAATTGTTACGCAAGGAAAATTATCCGCAATGGATTCAAAAACTGTTGGATGCACAAAGGATTTATGCGCCGGTTCGCACCGGCCAACGGGTTAATTATCAACGCATTCATTCTTCGAAAGAAATTGACGGCGATTATATTCTGCCCGATTCGTCGGTTAAATCCTTCGTTTTTCCGGCCATCGAAAAATTATTCGATTTCACGAAAAATAAAGAAGAAGTAAGCGTGCAGGATATTGATTTGGAAGCCATTCCGCAAAAAATCGTATTGGGCGTTCGTCCCTGCGATGCGGCCGGAATCCGAAAACTCGCCGCCATTTTCAATTGGGAACCGCAAGACCCGATTTTCAATCAACGCGCCGAACGCACCACGATTGTTTCCTATGCTTGCAACCGTTCGGACGAATATTGCTTTTGTACCTCTATCGGCGGCGGTCCCGGCAACACCGAAGGCAGCGATTTACAACTCACAAAAACCGGTTCGGACGATTATTTGGTTGAAATTCTGACCGAAAAAGGCGAAAAATTAATCGCACTCGCTCCCGAATTATTTGAAGATGCCGGCGAACCGGAAAAAGAAAAATATTTAGCCTCCATTCCGCAATATTTCGACGATAAAGACTTGGAAACCAAGATGCAAGCCGCTTTCGATACGCTGATTTTCGACACGCAGGCGATGCGATGCGTAGGTTGTTCGGCTTGCGCCTTCGTTTGTCCCGTTTGCGCTTGCTTCGACATTCAAGACGAAAGTAAAGGCAAGAACGGCAAGCGTTTACGTTGTTGGGACAGTTGCGGTTCCACTTTATTCACGCTCCACACATCAGGACATAATCCGCGCGAAACGCAAGGTTCCCGTTGGCGGCAACGATTGATGCATAAATTCTCCTATATGCCCGAACGATTAAACGTTCGCGGCTGTGTCGGCTGCGGCCGTTGCTCTCGCCGCTGCCCCGTGGACATGAATTTAAGCGAACAACTCTCCCAACTCCCAACTCATAACTCATAACTTTTAATCGTTTTTCATGTCAAAAAATATCTATCTCCCCTACGAAATGATCGTCGAAAAAATCACGATCGAAGCGCCCGGCGTAAAAACGTTCCGCTTGAAATTCCGGAACGAAGAAGAAGGCCGTAATTTCCGTTTCCGAACCGGACAATTTGCCGAATATTCCGTTTTCGGTGAAGGAGAATCCACTTTTTGCATTGCATCTCCCCATACCCGAAGCGGTTACGTGGAATGTACTTTCCGGCAAGCGGGTAGGGTAACGACCGCCTTGTTCAATTTGGAAGAAGGCGCTGTGATGGGTTTTCGCGGGCCATACGGCAATACTTTTCCCATCGACGAATGGAAAGGCAAAAATCTGGTGTTTGTAGCCGGCGGAATTGCACTGCCGCCGATGCGTAGCGTGATTTGGTCGTGTTTGGACAATCGCGCTGATTACAAAGATGTTACGATTTTTTATGGTGCACGCACGCCCAATGACTTGGTCTATAAATCCGAGTTGGAAGAATGGACGAACCGGCCGGATGTGAATTTGCATCTCACGGTCGATCCGGGAGGCGAAACGCCCGATTGGAAAGGCAATGTAGGCTTTGTGCCGTCGATTGTAGGCGAAAAAGCGCCTTCGGCTGAAAATACCGTCGCCATTGTCTGCGGCCCGCCGATTATGATTAAAAACACCTTTCCCGTATTGCAGAAATTAGGATTTTCGGACGAAAATATTTACACGACACTCGAAAACCGGATGAAATGCGGTTTCGGCAAATGCGGCCGTTGCAATGTGGGTAAGACCTACGTTTGCAAGGATGGGCCGGTGTTTACGGCGGCGCAGTTGGCGGAGTTACCGAATGAATATTGATGGTGGCGGTCGGAAATATGTAAATTTGGAAAAAGCATTAAGCTTTTATCTTTCTCTCTATAAATTTGACGATTGAAGTTGTGAAAGGTAAGTTTGGTGTTCACGTTGAGGCGTGAACTTAACTTATTTGTACAACAGGTCCCGTCAAATACCTTTAGAGAGCAGATATTTTAAGTATCACGCTTTTTTTATTGTCCGAATTTGAATGGGATATATATAACATAAATTATTAATAAATAGAAAGTTAGAGTAATGAAAAAGACATTTTTTATTTTTGCAGCGGCAATGTTGCCGGGTTTGGTAAGCGCTTTAGCTCAAACGGCCACTGTGAATTACAGTGTAGCCGGTTTGCAGACAGGCGATCATTCTGTTGTGTCATTCGGTTCCGATTGTGCCTTCCGATGTGCCTTTTACGGGTGTATTGCAAAACAATTACAACATTATTCTTTCCGATGAGGAAGAAAAATGGACACAGGAATACGCCTATCGTTTGGTGGAAACATTGAAAACAATTCCATATTTTTATTATGTGGGTGAATTGGAACATTCAAAATTTATATTGACAGAAGACCATTTGTTTGAGGATATTACGGTTACAAATTACGGAGATACGGCAAAAGTGGTGCGAATTTCAAAAGATTGTTTCGCTTATGCCAATCCGTTTTTGGTCAATCTTGACGGTGTGCGTGGACGCTTTTTTTCTAAACGACTGCACCACGCTTTGGTAGATTTTGCAACCGATTTCGGCAATAATACAGGACGGGTAAATTATATTTTGAGCCAACGTTATGGTTGTACTACGGATATACCTGATTACTCGGCATTGACTGCCGGTATTACTGATGAAGATGCCGGTCGTTTTCAGCCCTTCAATCCCGACGAATTGGTAAGCATTATAATATGTATGAAGAATTGCCCGAAGGTTTTCATAAAACACCGCATTTGAATTATCTGATTCGCCGTTTGAATGGCACGAAACATCCGCTTTACCCCGAAGCCGCAGCCGTTGCTTGGGGGGTGGATAATGGCTACATAGAATTTATGGAAACGGCTTTTGGCGGCGACACCAACGGATTTGAAACCTTACGCCTGATTTTGCACGAAAAAACGCATTTCCTTTGGGCTTACACTTTTTCGGAAGAAATAAAAAACGATTGGATTACGTTGGGCGGCTGCTATCCTGACCCTAATGCGGCAGACGGTTGGTCAACAACAAAAGACACGGAATTTGTATCCGCTTATGCTCACGCCAAAAATCCCAATGAAGATATGGCAGAATCGGTGGCGCATTACCTGAAAAATCCCGAATTGCTGATGTCGCGCTCTTTGCCGAAATATGAATTTATCCGCGACCGCATTATGCACGGAACGCGCTATATTTCCAAAATCCCCGACCATTTAACCTTTGAAGTGCTGAACTTGCACCCCGATTACGACTATCCGGGAAAAATCAAACGGCTTGACGTAAAAGTAGAAGGTGCGCCAAATGATGATAAATTAGTAACGGTTGAAATAGAACTTAATCATATTGAAGGTTTTGAAGATGGGGCATCTTACGCTTATACTCGTATCACAAGTCCTCTTTTTGTAGGAACTGACAGTTTAAAACATTCTCAATTTTCCGATATGTATTTAAATCCTGTTGATGGTAATCCGCATATTTTAACCCACATTGCGTATCAACCGCTGCTAACCGACTGATTTTCAGCAGTCATACTTTCCGGAGGTCTCTCCGGGTGCCACACAAATTTTCTTCTTTTGCAAGGCATTGCATTTATCTTTAGCGCCT
>BNWW01000005.1 GCA_025999115.1 Bacteroidia bacterium | reverse complement strand
CCGTGAAAGAAGAAAACGGTTATTTGTCGATTGCTACCGCTCAATTGACCTTGCGCTATAAAACCGGCGCTCATCCCGTGAACAATCATCCGAATCATCCGAATTTACAAATTACCTTGTTGGTAAACGGAAAAGAGGAAATATGGTATCCCGGCAAAAGCGATCCGCAAAACCTGAAAGGCACCGCCCGCACTTTGGACGGCGCCGACGGAGATGTGCGTTTGTGCTTGGAAGACGGCCTGATTTCGCGTTCGGGTTGGGCGGTTATCGATGAAAAACAACCGCGCAAAGACGGAAGTCATAGCTTGATGTTCGATGGAAGCGCCGGCGTGGATTGGGTTGCCCAACGCGCCGATAAAAATTCGCTTGATTGGTATTTCCTCGGTTACGGCCACGATTATAAAAAAGCCTTGTACGATTTTACGCAAATCGCCGGGAAAATTCCATTGCCGCCCATGTACGTTTTCGGTTATTGGTATTCTAAATATCAACGTTATACCGAACAGGATATTAAAGATATTGTGAACGAAATCAATGCACACGATATTCCGGTGGATGTTATGGTGATTGATATGGATTGGCATAAAAACGGTTTCAACGGCAGCGATAAAGAAACTTCCTGGACGGGCTGGACTTGGAATCCGACTTTATTTTCCGATCCTGCTGGTTTGCTTTCATGGCTGCACGATAAAAATCTGAAAACCACGCTTAATCTGCATCCGGCTGATGGTATTGGAATTTACGAAGCCAACCACGATCTGTTGGCGCAGGATTTGGGACTTTCCGTCAAAAAAACCGTAAAATGGAATATCGAGAAAAAACCATTTTATCAAGCTTTTTTTAATCGAATCCTCCGTCCGCACGAAAACATCGGCGTGGATTTTTGGTGGTTGGATTGGCAACAATGGACAATTGCCCGCAACGAAAAAAAACTGGGCAATACTTTCTGGCTGAATCACGTGTTTTTTAGTGATAAAAAATTGCAGGGAAAAGCGCGCCCGATGATTTTCCATCGTTGGGGCGGATTGGGCAACCATCGGTATCAAATCGGTTTTTCGGGCGATACGTATGTGTCTTTCCCATCGCTCGCTTTTCAACCTTATTTCACGGCTACAGCTTCCAATGTGGGCTACGGCTATTGGAGTCACGATATCGGCGGCCATATTCAGCGCGGCGACAACAATCCCGAACTTTATTTGCGTTGGATTCAATATGCGGTTTTTTCGCCGGTTTTGCGTACGCACGCCACCAATGCTACGCATATCGAACGGCGAATCTGGCATTATCCGAATTTTCCGTTGATGCGGCAGGCTTTGGAATTGCGTTACGCACTCGTTCCTTATATCTACACAGCGGCGCGACAAGCATACGACACAGGCATTTCAATTTGCCGCCCCTTGTATTACGATTATCCCGAATGCGAAGAAGCTTATCAATACGAAGGACAATATTTATTCGGAAACGATATTCTGGCGGCTCCAATTACGCAATCCGACAACGGGACAGGAAGCGTAACCCAAACCGTCTGGCTACCTGGCGGAAAATGGTATGAAGTGGCTACCGGAACCTTACTCGAAGGAAATCAAGTCGTTCAGCGAAATTTTACACGCGAACAAATTCCGTATTATTACCGGCAAGGCGCTATTATTCCCTTGTATCCGAAAATGAATCATCTGAAAAATCGCCCCGATTTGTTGATTCTGCAATTTGCTCCCGGCAATTTTGGCGAATTATCGTTTTACGAAGATGAAAACGATAACGATCATTACGAAAAAGGCGATTTTACGATGACAAAAATCACGCAATCCACTACGGAAAATACAACCGTTTGCACGATTTATCCTCGTCAAGGTTCGTTTGCAGGAATGCTCAGTCAACGCGCTTATCGTTTGGAATTGTTGGCAAAACAACAACCTCAAAACATTGAAATCGAAGGGACAAACGGCGCGTGGCGTTATGATGCGAATGCGCATAAAATCATTATTGATTTGGCTGCGCAGTTTTGTGATGTGATGCTGGTAGTGAAAATCTTGGAACAGGCTGGTACTGCGATTTAATTAAAAATTATTTTCAACCCATTTATCCTCTCAAAATGTTTTCGGTTTAGTGTTGCAAGAGGTAAAGTATTGCTCATAGCAATCCCGGCGATTAAAATATCGGGGATTTCTATCAAAAATAATCAATTTAATCATAAAATCAGTAATTTATCCCACTGTTATTAAAAGCGATAGAATGAAAAAAGCGCCGTGAGAATTATTTCACAGCGCTTTTTTAGATTTATCCCGTTTTATTCAAACGACCCCATTCGAAGCATTGCTACTTCCTGTTCGTTCAAGAAGCGCCAATGTCCTTTTTTCAAATTCTTTTTTGTCAATCCGGCGAAATAGACCCGGTCTAATTTCGTTACGTGATAGCCTAATTTTTCAAACATACGGCGTACGATGCGGTTTTTGCCGGAGTGGATTTCGATGCCCACTTGGTCTTTGGCTTCATCGGTAACGTAACTGATGGCGTCGGCGTGGATTTCTCCGTCTTCCAATTCAATGCCGTCGGCCAATTTTTGCATATCGTCGATTTCCACATCCTTATCCAACCAAACGTGATAGATTTTCTTTTTCGCGTATTTCGGATGAGTCAGTTTTGAGGATAAATCGCCGTCGTTGGTCAGCAATAATACGCCGGTGGTATTTCTATCCAAACGTCCCACAGGGAAAATGCGTTCCTGACAAGCGGTTTTTACCAAGTCCATCACGGTTAGACGTTCTTGCGGATCGTCGGCAGTGGTAACGCAATTGCGCGGTTTGTTCAATAAAAGATAGATTTTTTGTTCGAGTTTTACCGGTTCGTTGTGGAACGTAACTTCGTCGGCGCGTTTTACTTTCGTACCCAATTCGGTAATGGTGGTTCCGTTTACCGCCACTAATCCGGCTTTGATAAATTCGTCGGCTTCGCGGCGCGAACATACGCCTGCATTGGCCAAGTATTTATTCAAACGAACCAATTCTTCGGGATCCCAATGTTCTTCGCGGTATTTCAGTTGTTTTTGTACACCGTACTTTGCGTTGGGATTGTAGGGTTGCCTTCCTCTCATGGGCTGATTCCGGTTCGCGCCCGGACGTTGTTGGTAGCCATCCTGTTGGCGAGGTTGATACGGACGATCGCCGTAATTGCCTGCCTGCCGGGACGGTGTAACCGCTTCGCCTACGCGGGGACGTCTTTTCTTCACTAATCCGCTGCTTTGATAATCGGATTGATTGTCGTAACTGCGTTGCGGCCGGTCGTAACCATCGTTGGACTGATAGTTGGGACGATTGTAAGGACGGTTGTTGTATCCGCCTTCCCGATTGTAAGAACTACCGTTTTCGCGATTGAAAGAACCGCCTTCGCGATTGTAGGTGTTGTTTTCCCGGTTGTAAGAAGGTCGCGGACGATATCCGCTATCTTCGCGATAGCCGTAAGAATCCGAACTTGAACGGTTGTAACTTCCCCGGTTATCCGTTCTTCCATAACTTCCTTGGTTGTTGTAATTCGAACGATTCGAATTGTATGGTCTTCTCTCACGATTCTGACCATCTCCGTTTTGCCCGTCGTTGTAGCGGGGCTTCCATTCTTCTGCCATTTTTTTAAATTTGAAATTTGATTTGATTATATACCTGTATAATTTTGAGGTGTAATTTGATTTAATTCGTTTTTCACTTCGTCACTCACTTCCAAAGTTTGGATGAACGCTTTGATGGATTGTTCCGTAATGGCCTCGTTGGTGCGTGTTAATGCTTTCAAGGCTTCGTAGGGTTTGGGATAACCTTCCCGTCGCAAAATAGTTTGAATGCCTTCGGCTACCACAGCCCAAGCCTTGTCCAAATCTTGGTAAATAACCTCGCGGTTGAGTAATAATTTGGATAATCCTTTTTGTAAACTCTGCAAGGAGATGAAAACGTGTGCAAACGGCACGCCGATGTTGCGTAAAACGGTGGAGTCGGTTAGGTCGCGTTGCAAACGGGAAACGGGCAATTTCGCGGCTAAATGTTCGAGTAAAGCGTTGGCTATTCCGAGGTTGCCTTCCGCATTTTCAAAATCAATCGGATTGACTTTGTGCGGCATGGCTGAGGAACCGATTTCGCCTTCCTTGATTTTCTGTTTGAAATATTCCATCGAAATGTATTGCCATACATCACGGCTCAAGTCGATGAGAATGGTGTTGATGCGTTTCATGGCATCGAAAAGAGCCGAAAGTGCATCGTAATTCGAGATTTGAGTAGTCCATTGCTCACGGTGCAAGCCCAATTTTTCATACACAAAGCGGTCGCCGAACTCTTTCCAATCGTATTGCGGATAGGCCAGATGGTGTGCATTGTAGTTGCCGGTGGCTCCGCCGAATTTTGCGGTCAGCGGAATGGATTGCAATACCGCGAATTGTTTTTCCAAACGATAGGCAAATACTTGGATTTCTTTGCCCAAGCGGGTGGGGGAGGCCGGTTGTCCGTGTGTTTTGGCCAACATCGAAACATCCGCCCATTCGCCGGCGTAATGTTGTAAAACTTGGATGATTTGGCTCAACATCGGGCAATATTCCAATTCCAAAGCTTCTTTGATTGAGAGCGGAACGGCGGTATTGTTAATGTCTTGCGACGTTAATCCAAAATGGATAAATTCTTTATAACCGGATAATTGCAGTTGGTCGAATTGTTCTTTCAGGAAATATTCGACCGCTTTTACGTCGTGATTGGTTGTTCGTTCGATTTGTTTGATTTGTTCGGCGTTTTCCAGTGTAAAATTACGGTAAATATTCCGAAGCGATTCATACATTTCAGTTGCAACAATGTTTTTTAATTGCGGAATCGGCAATTCACAGAGCGAAATAAAATATTCTATTTCGACCAAAACCCTATAACGAATAAGAGCATATTCGGAAAAATAGCCGGCAAGGTTTACCGTTTTATCGCGATACCGGCCATCAACGGGGGAAATCGCCGTAAGTGTGTTTAGTTTCATAACGAATTTGTCGTCTTGCTAATCAGGTAATTTATTTTTGATTCGGGGGCAAAGGTAAGGAAAATTTTGGGTTTTGGGAAATATTTGGAGAGGGAAATATTGAAAAATAAAAAAAAGGGTGCGAATTAATTTGCCTTCTCTGTTCTCTAACGCCCCAAGTTCCTTTTCATCTGCGCAATGGCTTCTCTTTTTGTTATTCCATCTTCACAACTTTGTCAAATCGGCTATCCATACAAGCGCTCAGGTCTGTCGTTACAAACTTTCCATTGTAGAACAAACTGAAAATAGTTGCAGGTGTCTGCGAAGATTGCGCTTGTTCCATCGTTGCCAATTTGATAATGTGCAGCGGCAGATTTCTGTTTCGGGCTGTTTCCTGCAATGAATTGTTGATATGATACTCGGTAAACGGACAACGATTGGAATAGTAAACCGCAATGCCTTGTTTGTGCTCACATTCGCCACTCTTTACAGATTCCCTGAATGTGGGATTTTCAGCTTGCGGATTCAGTTTCTTTACTAAAAGGCTGAAACCATGCGGAAGTGTTTCGCACGTTTCAAAACCTTGTCGCAAACAGGACTGCTTTTGAATTTTTCTTTTTCTGCATATTTTTCAAGTGTGGGATAAACTTTCATAATACCCAATATAACAGACAAACTTCCTTGTTACTCAATTCTTTGTTTTGAATTACGTTTGATAAAAGTTTTACCGTTTGCTTTAAGTCATTGTATTGATTAAGTTTTAGTTTGTCATTTGCGGCATAACCTTTTATAATATAATCTTTTAGTACTTTATTTGCCCAAATGCGAAATTGAGCGCCTCGTTGAGATTTTACTCGATATCCAACAGAAATAATTACGTCCAGATTGTAGCATTGCACTGTTGAAGTTTGTGTTTTGCCATCCATAGCACCGTGCCGTCTGGAGTTTGATAGATGACAATTTCCCCTTGATTCTTTTTTTCCGGATTCATAGATTTTTAATTTTTTTTCAATTATCCCCGATTGCACATCGCCCGAAAATCACAATACCGGCAATTCTCCGCTATTTCGGTTTGACTGAAAGGATGGGCGGAATCGAAAATTTCACGAATCGCATCCATCAGCAACGCTTGAAAATTGTCGTTTAATTCGCGAAAATCTTCCACCGGCTGCTTGTCGTAGCGGACAACGGGCGAATAATCTGCTTGGTTGGCTTGCTGGATATAAAGCAATGCCGGAACAATCGGATATTGAAAATCAGGGCGTTGCAGAAGCGCCGAAGCGTAAACGAATGTTTGGAAGATGTGCGCCGCGCGATTGGGTTTGGCGATGAATAAATCTTCCAATGTTTTGATTTCTTTGGCTTTACCGCCGGTTTTGTAGTCGAGGATGATGCGCGTTCCGTCTTTTTCTTCCAAACGGTCGATGATGCCGCCGATGTGCAGGCGAATGTTTTTCGATTTCAAGCTAAATTCTTCTTTTACAGGATATTCCAATCCGAGAATTGTAAAGGGAGCACGTTGCCGGTCGAATTGAAGCAAGCGTTCCAACAATTTACAAATGACGTGAAAATTAATTAATTGTTCGCCGTTGAAATCGGATTTATCTGCTTTTCGATTTTTGAAATATTCTTGTTCAAATGCTTGTAAGACAATGCGTTCAATTTTGTGCGGATATTCCAAATAGCCGGAAAAATGTTCTTTGTAAATCGTGAACGGCAAGGAATTGTTTGCGATGATTTCTTTGTATAAATATTCGGCGGCGCGGTGGAAAATGGAGCCGAAAATCGAATTGTCCAATTCATCGACTGTTTCTTCGCGATCACGCAAGCCTTCGATGTATTCCAAATAGAATTTGTAACTGCAATTGATGTAAGTATTTAAGGCTGTGGGAGATAATCGATAAGCTTCGGGATTGGTATTCAAATCGTATTGTTGTTTGATTTTTTCGATTAAAATATTATCTTTTTCTATGATAACCGCTTCGGAATGAATTGGTTGTATGTTTGATTGCAAGGCGAATCGTTCGATTTTTCCTTTGAGTTTCGGTTCGACCAACAATTGCAGTAAAAAACGGCTTATTTCCGATTTTCCGGTTTGTGATTTGTCGGTGGTGTAAACCAAGGTGATGTTTTGTGCGCGTTGAATCAAGCGGTAGAAATAATAGGCGAAAACCGAATCCTGATGGTCGATGGCGCTCATGCCGAAATGCGTGCGGAGGAATTGAGGAACGAAGGTATTGTCGTTGTTCGTGGCCGGCATAAAACCTTCGTTCATGTTGAAAATCAAAAGATTATCGAAATCCAAGGTGCGAGTTTCCAAAACGCCCATGATTTGCAGGCCTTTGACCGGTTCGCCGTGAAACGGAATTTGGACGGTTGAAAGCAATTTGCGCAGCAAACGCAAAAAAGTGGTTTTTTCCAATTGCAATTTTCCGCTCGAAAGTAATCCGTACAAGCGATTGACTGTTTGATAGGCGCGAAAAATCGATTCCTGATACAAACCGGTGTACGTGTTTTCGGCTTCGTTTTCGTACGATTGACCTACTTTTTGGATAATTTCGAGCAGGTAGCGCGCCAAATCGAGGGTAGTCGATGCGTATGCGAACAGCAGTGGGTCGCGCAATTGTTTCGCTGAAGGATAAAAAATATTGTTTTGAGTGATTTCTTTTTCGATCTCGCCGACTTCGGGAAAGACGAGCGATGCGTAAGGATGGCGCAACACAGGCAGCACGTAGCGATACCAAAACGATTGGTCGGCCACGCGATACGCTTTGGTTTGCATTTCGGTCAATACTTGCAGAAAACTGCATATAGCCGTTTGCGTAATCGGAAAGCCCATGGTAATATTCACATTTTCAACCTTTTGAGGAGAAATGGAGTGCATGATCGAGGGCAATAAAGTTTCGTTACACAACACAATGGCCGAGTCGGCTTGGGTAAACGAAGGCTCTTTTTCCAAAGAATCAATCCACGGGTCGATGCTTGCCGATTGACCGCTTTCGGAAGGCGAGGCCAGAAATGTGATTTTTTTCTCCGATGATAGAAACGTGTTAAACAAGTTGTTATCCAAGGCCGAACCGAATTTTTGGATGTTGCTTCGGATGAATCGTCCGGCTTCGATGGTCAGGTAATATTCGTCGTAATCCCAATAGAAAGAAGCTTTGTGTTTTAATTTCTTGAATAATGCTTCTTCGCTTTTACTCAATACGTTAAATCCGACAAGAACATAATGTCGCCCCGGAAATTCTACGGTTTCGGATTCGACGACCGAGCGCATCAACATGCCGGGATAGGCAATATTTTGCGTTTGCAGCCGGTTTTTGAAAACGGTATAGACTTCGCCCAAGAGGCTCCAAATGTTCCAAAATGCGTTTTTGAGTGCGCTTTCGCCGTGAAAAGCGCCCAAGTGGCGGCGAATGGCTTCGATTTGTTCTTCGGAAAGGTGGCTGAAATCGTCGCGCAAAGCATCCAAATCCTGCAAATTGCTGAATAAGGCTTGTGCGTAGACTAAATTTTTATCCACATCGTCGAAATCATTTAATAAAATTTCGCCGAAAAAGAAAAATTCGTCTAGCGTTTCTCTGGAAGGTTCGGAATGATGTGCATTATAAACTTGCGTGTAACTTTCATATAATTCAGCGATTAGCTGAATGGTGTCGCCTTTTTGCCCTTCGCAGGCGCCTTCAAACAAACTTTCGATGGAGCGGTATTGCGGCGCCCACAGCGGTTGTTTCGCTTGTTGGTATAGATATTGATTGAAAAACAAACTCGCCCGGATGCCGGGGAAAACCACGATGATTTCCGAGAGGTCGGTGCCGAAGCGACGGATTAAATCGTTGGCTACGAGGCTTAAAAATGGGGTAGGGCGGTTCATTAATTCTTAAAAAGGTAAATCATCGGAACTCGGCATCGGCGCTTCGAGTGGCGGAGGCGACGGCAAATCATAATGAACCGGCGGTTCCGGCATCGGCTGGAAATTGTTTTGCGGTGCGCCGGCGGTTTCTACTTTCCACGCTTTCACGTCGGTGTACCAGCGGCCGTTAAATTCGCGACTTTCGATGTCGAAATCAATGGTCAGCATAACTCCGGGTTGCAATTGAGCGGGATTTATTTTATCTCCCCAGACGGTTACACAGATTTTTTTCGGGTATTGACCGTCGGTTTCTACAACGATGCTTTGTTTTTTCCATTCGCCGTTTTTTCCCATTCCGGTTTCGACCGGAAGGGCTTGAATTAATTTTGCTGTGAATTGCATATTTGTGTTTTATTTTTTTTGAGATGCAAAGGTACGGAAATTATCGAAAAATTCTTTGTATTTTTGTCGTCGAATAACATTAAATTTTTTGGATATGACATAATTGCATATACTCAAAAATTGGCGACAGCCAATTCCCGGAAATCAAAGTTGCAGAAAGAGCTTAAAAAAAGGCGAACAGAAAATCGAACTGAGCAAAGAACAACTGCAATCACTCTCGAACCAATTGAAAGACATCGATTTATCAGATGTGGTTGATTGTGTGGAAAGCATCGAATCTATTTGTAAGCACCAAGGCTTCTCAAGAGAATCCTCCCGTCAATGCCAATGGCAAATCAGAAAAAAACTGTTTACCGGTAACTCGCGAATGATTCAACCGGGATGTGGCATACTCAATTTTTTACACACAGAAGCATCTATGCTTAAATCAGATAAAGAGGTTCACAATAACTCTTCCGATATTATAGAATCTGTATTCGAAACCTGTAAGGCACGAAAATCGCCAAACAAGTTACACGGTGTACCCCCTTCATCCTGTTTATTCCTGCACATACGCAGTTACTAAAAAACAAGAATGAGAAAAACTTCTTTTTTAAAGAACGATTGGAACGAATACGCCTCAAGGATATAGACGCTTGGACGGCTGAGAAGCTGTCGCCAAATCTGGTCGCCAAACGTACTCAAACTTTGATGAGAGCGGCGTAATTTTTGATACTATTTACTGAACACCCTACCTGTTACGGCAGTTAATTATTTTACCAAGAGTGGTTTTTAAGCAATTATAACTCGCGTAACTTATTGAATATAAGGCATTTACCGCCCCTCCGCGAATTTGGCTTAACGCCTGATAATTCGGGAGTTACGAAGAGTGAATGTTGGGAGTAAGTTTGCATGGGCAAATTTTATCTTATTTTGTTAAAATTAATTTTTCTATTGTTTGTATAAATTGTTCGGCAGGCTCAACAAGCGGTTTTATATCCTCTTCATCAATAACTACCCAATCTTCATAATCGCCTCTTTGCCGCATATTAAAAAGTTGTCCGTATGTTTTAATCAGTGACTTTTCAATTCGATTTGTTTTTGCGTAATTCAATGAGAGTAAACTCTTAACTCCATTATGCGAATGTGCCTGCTGTCCATCATTAATCAACAATGCCGCGGCAGCGTAAAAACAAGCATAATACAAGCGGTTTGCGGCATTTCGCCACAACTTGTTTTCAATTAGAATTGGAATTTCTGCAAATGTTTCCTTCGCTTTTTCCATTCTGTAAACCACAACTGATTTCTTTTCTTCTTCCGTCAATCCCATAGTTTCTAATTTATTGTTACTCCTTCACGAGTAACATTTTTGTAAAAAGGGAAAGATTTTCCTTTATTCCACTCCTCTTTTGTATATAAAAGCGTATTAATCGCTACTCCAAAATCCCAGCCCAACTCTTCAAAAGGATAAGCAAAATTATCAAACTCAGTCCAATTGTGCTTGCCTTTTTTGTCAAGAATAACCAGCAAATCCCAGTCCGAATCGGGGCGGGCATCGCCACGAGCCTGCGAACCGAATAAAATCAGGCTGTCATTAGGCAATATTTTGCGCTTCAGTTCGCGTATGTTCGATAAAATTTGTTCGTTCATTTCGTTGGAATCTTTTAATATTGCAAATATACTTATTTATTTTCAAATTACAGCTTCTTATTAAAAGAAAAAACGCCGCCTTTTCAATTTAATTAAAAATTAATAAGCTACTAATAACAATTTTACCCGAAATTTAATCCAATGTTGTTAATTTTGTCGCTGATTTTATTTTGCTTAATTTCTAATAATTCATTCGATATGAAAAACATTACTAAAAAATTGACGAGCATTTTATTGCTGCTTGGTATGGCAATCCCTTCTTTTGCCGTAGACATTTATCTTTCTTCTTCGGGAGATGACTATAACGACGGTTTAACACCTGAATTGGCCGTAGCCACTCTGCAAACAGCCTACAATTTAATTCCGGCCAATAACAACGGCGGACACATCATCCACGTTTCGGGATTTATCAATATTCCGGCAGAAGTGAATATGACTAACACCAACCAAACGGTACCCGGAACGAACGACGGCGGTAAATTCTTGACCATCGACGGTGGCGATTCTATTACTTCCGGCTTCGATGGCGGCAATGCTACCCGTTTAATCAACCTGCAAGGCAACACGGGTGCGATAACATTCAAAAATCTGACTTTCCGCAATGCGCGGGGAGAAGGTTCTATCCGGATGGTCAATACCGGCGTTGGCGCCAATCAACTCAAAACATTCGAAAAATGCCATTTCTACAATAATACCAGTACGGCAAACAGTTCCATTCTACATATCTATCGTTGCAATGCTATTGTTGACGATTGCGAGTTCGATAATAATACCGGAAGCAATCGCGGCGGCGCTATTTTTATCGGAGCGGATGCTATTGCAACTGTCAAAAATAGCCGGATTCATGACAATAAAGCTACCAACGGCAACGGAGGTGCAATTTACGCAGACGGTAACGGGAAGTTAACTCTCCAATCTACCCGTATTGAGAACCATGACATTTCAACAGTCAATAATTCCGATGGCGGCGCCATTTATTTGGCAAATCCAAACGGCATGACGATTGAGAATTGTATTATCCGCAACAACAAAGTAAAACGCAACGGCGGCGCCATCTGTATCAATCCAAGTAATAATCCCGACAATACGGTCGTCATTAAAAACACATTGATTGCCAATAACGAAACGACCGGCAATAGTGGTGGTGGAATAAGCATTAATAACGCTGCGGCAGGATACTCAGTAGATGTTTCCATTATAAATTCCACGATTTTCGGAAATAAAACGACTCAACACGGCGGCGGATTGTTTGCCACCGGAGCGCAACCCGGCAGTTCGTTGCGATTCATCAATTGTACCGTAACCGACAATGAATCCACCAATAACAACGGCGGTTTCGGCGCGGGAGTAAGCGTGCGTAGTGCAGACCAAAACATTGCAACGTATATTTACAATTCAATTTTTGAAAGCAATTTTGCAAGTGTTGGCGGAACAACCAAGATATATAGCGATTTTTGGTTTAGCGGTGGAAGCATTACTCCGCAAGGTCTTATTGATACGAATGTCTTTTTACATAATTCCATCATAGGAACGAATGTTGGAAATCTTACAGGTAGCACTGCCGGAAATTTAATCAATTCAGGCACTGCCGGTGCAGGTTTGGCTATTCCACACGCCGATTATATTGCTTCGCAAAACAGCGTTCCATTGGATTTCGATTCGGAATCCTTAGAATTTGGCAATGCGCAATATTTACAGGATTTAGGTATTAACACCGACCAATTGGGCAATGTCCGTGCCTTTGCCAATGGAAAATGTGCCGCAGGTGCAGTGGAAATTCCGGCAGATTTTGTGGTTACCAATCCCGATCCGCACGATTATCAACATTTCATCATCTACGGACAAAGTTTGTCGGTGGGTTATCAAGCCTATCAATCCTTGTCGCTGACCAATGTTCCGGGTAATTATATGATAGGCAGTCAAGTGTGGGCAAATTATGGCAACACTGCTTTGAATGTTTTGAATCCGTTGGTTTCGACCAGCGTAACCAATTCGGCTGCGATTGCCGAATGTCCGGTTACCACCGCAGTCAATCATATTCGCTTGAAACAGGCACTTGAATCGCCGGAAATAGACAACCGCTTTATCGCAACTTCGGTAGGTATGGGCGGAAAAACGGTGGACGAACTTTCAAAAGGCAATGCCAGCAATCTATACAATACATACAAATCGGCTTTGAAATCGGCTTATGGCATTGCCGTTCGTTCGGGAAGTACGATCAACTGTCCGGCCATTTTCTGGATGCAAGGCGAAAATGACTATACGGTGGCAGTTACTCCCAAAGACGAATATCGGGATGCTTTGGTTCAACTGAAATCGGATATGCAAAACGATGTAGTGACGAAATACGGTCAAGCAGAAAGTCCGTTGTTTTATACTTATCAAGTGGGCGCGCAATATACCCGTGGCGAATCGCAAGCCGGAATGGCGCAATTGGAGGCTTCCAACGAATTGGACGATATGATTTGCGTAGGTCCCGTGTATCCCGTAACCGATGTAGGCGGACATTTGGATGCAAACGGTTATCGCTGGTATGGCGAAATGATCGGGAAAGTGTATTACAAGACCAAAGTATTGGGCGAAGATTTCAAACCCTTGCAACCCAAAGTCTTGTCACGTGATGCTTCGGATGCGAAGAAAATCCGCATTCAATACATAGTTCCGAAATTGCCTTTGGTGTTCGATACCAATACTTTGAAAGAAGTAAACAATTATGGTTTTGTCGTTTATCACAACGGCTCCAAACAAACCATCAGCAGCGTAGAAATAGTGGACGATACGGTCATCCTGACCTGTGCCGCTAATTTAACCGGCGAAATTACAGTCGAATATGCCGGCACCAATGCCACAGGCGGCAACGGTCGCGGACACGGTAATTTGCGCGACAGCGACGATGAAAAAGGCTTTTTCAATTACATCGATCCCAATTTAAAGAATGAAAACGAAGAATATGTTTATCCGCATTACGACACCCTCGCAAGTTATACGCCCGCGAGCGGTGAACCGAAAGATACCGATGGCAATGTGATTTACAACCAGCCTTATCCTTTGTATAATTTCAGCGCCGCTTTCTATTATACGATTCCGTCCGGAGAAGCCAAATTAGAAGTTCCTTCGCTCAAAAAAGATGTTCCGACAGGAATTAATATTCCAAAGAGTAACGGAAAAATAGTAGCTGTTCAATATTACAATCTCGTAGGGGCGAGGCGTGCCTTGCCCTCACAACCGGGCGTGTACATCGTAAAAAAGATTTACGAATCGGGCAATAGCGAAGTCAGCAAAACAATTATCAACAAATAATGTGTAAAAGATCATGAAAAAAATCGCAATAGTAGCATTATGCTTTTTCGTGTCGCTGCTTACAACAACAGCCGCCACGACAGATATTTATTTGTCGGCAACCGGAAACGACAGCAATGACGGCTCCACTTCCGAGCAAGCGATAGCCTCGCTGACAAAAGCCGTGAGCCTGATTCCCGCCAACGCAACGGATTACGTGATAAAAGTTTCGGGTTTCATCAACATCAAAAACGAAGTAAGCAACGCCGACGGCGTTTTGGTAAACAAGAAAATCTATTTCGCTATCGAAGGCGAAAACAATGCCACCGATGGTTTTGACGGGGGCGGAACAACTAAAATCATCAATTTCCAAGGTGCAGTCGGGAAAGCAACGTTTAAGAACTTGACTTTCAAAAACGGGAAAAGTGCCGAAGGAGGTGCTGTCCGCAGTATCAATTCCGGCGAATTGGTGTTTGAAAATTGTATTTTCAGCAGTAATTCCACTACCGGAAACAGCGGTACACTGCATCTGTACAACGTTATTGACACAAAAATCTTCCAATGTACTTTCCGCAACAACTCGGCAAAACTGGGCGGCGGCGTTTATCAAAACAACGGTGGCGCCATTGCGATGGATTCGTGTTTAATCGAAAACAACGACCTTTCGGCAATCAACGGTTCGATGGGCGGCGGTATTTATCTCGCCAATCCCAACGGTTTTACGCTGAAAAACAGTATCATTCGCGGCAATAAAGTATTTACTACGGGTGGCGGTATAGTCGTAACAGCCAGTGCAAGTACGATGACCGACAAATCCGTTGTGATACTCAACTCACTGATTGCCAACAACGAAGCAGTCAATAGTCATGCAGGAGGTATTTATATCAATAACGCCGTTGCGGATGGCAAGACGGAATTTTCACTCATCAATTCCACCGTGTATAAGAATATCTCTAAATCCTACGGTGGTGCAATTTTCGTTACCGGAAATACGGCTGTCGGCAGTACGGTAAAATTCATCAATGCTACCATCGTCGAAAACAACACGCAAGGCAACGGTGGACACGGTGCCGGTATCAATTTCCGCGATTGTTCGCCTGCAAGTCTGACACGTTACATCTACAACAGTATTATCGAAGACAATATTGCGCTGAATAATGGCAATCCTCAAAATACCGATATTACATCAAGTTATGCGATTAGCGATGGAATCGACTTTTTCCTGCGTAACTCCTATGTAGCTGCCACACAGGCAAATATGAATCAATATGTGGATGTGGCAAGTTACAACAACAAAATTCGTTACGCACAAGCGCACGCTTCGGGTTTGGCGGCACCCAGTCAAACCTACATGGATACGCAAAATTCTATTCCGCTATTGGTGGATGCAGAAGCACTTACCAGAGGAAATGCGCAATATCTGCAAGACTTGAATATTACGACCGACCAAATCGGAAATATCCGGGAGTTTACGGATGGAAAATGTGCCGTTGGAGCCGTTGAAAGACCGGACATTTATATTGTGGACGACCCGAAAGGTTATAATTATCAGCACTTTATCATTTACGGACAAAGTTTGTCGGTGGGCAAATTAAGCTATCAGGCGATAACCGAACCGGCTCTCCCGAATAACTATATGATCGGCGAACAAATTTGGATTTCTAACGGAAATACCCATCTCGACCAACTGAAACCCTTGGTGAGCAATTTCAATCACAATATGTCGAATACGGGTGAAAATCCGTTGACAGGTGCCCTCAATCATATTCGTTTGGCTTACGGCAGTTCGCTGACCGACAACGACAAATTTATCGCGACTTCGGCAGGCGATGGCGGACGTTCTATCGCTCAACTCTCGAAAGGACACGAAACGAAATTGTACGACAATTATGTGTTGTCTTTGCAATCGGCGCAAAGCATTGCCCGCAAAGAAGGCAGTTTCATCTCTTGTCCCGCCATCTTTTGGATGCAAGGGGAAACCGATTACACCAATCTTCCGAGTTTGTCGAAAAATGCGTACAAAACGGCTCTCATTCAATTGAAAAACGATATGCAAACGGATGCCGTGTCGCGCTACGACCAAACCGATAAACCGCTGTTCTTTACTTACCAAACCAACGGCAGTTGGACACGCACCAAAGGCGGTCTGGGCGTTGGAATGGCTCAAATAGAAGCCGCCAACGAAAATGCCGACATCATTTGCGCCGGTCCCGTTTATCCGGTAACATCCATGCCGGACGGACATTTGGACGCGAACGGCTATCGCTGGTACGGCGAAATGCTCGGAAAAGCCTATTATCAAACCAAAGTGTTGGGACAGAAATTCAAACCGCTGCAACCCACCGATGTGGAAATTAACGGACAAGAGATAACGGTTCATTTTTACGTTCCTGTTCCTCCCTTGGTTTTAGATACGAAAACGGTACAATCCATTGACAATTACGGATTTGAAGTTTATTTGGATGGTTTTGAAAATGCGAATAAACAAACGATTTCCAAAGTGGAATTGGTGGGTGCAGATGCTGTTAAACTGACTTGTGCCAATAGTTTGACAGGCGAAGTGCACGTAGTTTATGCAGGACAAGGCACAGGCTCCGGTCAAAAAGCAGGACACGGCAATTTGCGCGACAGCGACACCGCAGTCGGCTATTACAACTATCGCAATCCGGAAGGCAAAAGCAACGGCGTAGATTACGATTATCCGCACAATGTATTTGACGACCCACGTCACGTGGATTGGACGTATGTTCCGGCAAGCGGTGAACCGAAAGGTGCTGACGGAAATCCGATTTACGACCAACCCTATCCGCTGTATAATTTCAGTGTAGCATTTTGCAAAACGATAGACAACGACCCATTGGCAAAAACCTACCAACATTTGGTGATGTACGGACAAAGTCTTTCGTGCGGTGCACAGGGTTATCCGGCACTTTCCACCGAGCCGGTGCGTGGCAATTATATGCTCGGCAGCCAGATTTGGATTAACTACGGACATCCCGAAGCCGATTTGAATCAAGTCAATCCGTTGATTGCCAATATTCCCTATTCCGATATTGCCAAAGACCGCAATTACGCCATCATGGGCGAACATCCCTTGATTAGTGCCGTCAATCATATTCAAACAAAAATACAGGGAACGGCGAATGCGACACGCTTTTTGGCAACATCTGCCGGAACCGGTGGCGCGGCCATCGAACAGTTGGAAAAAGGAACAAATCTTTATTCCAATCAGTTTAATAAAGCACTCGACAAAGCCAAAGCAACTTTAGGAAATGAAGTTTCGCTGTCTTGTCCGGCAATATTCTGGTTGCAAGGCGAGGCGAATACCGTCATCAATACCGGCGGCTACACCACCGGCAAAGCGGAATACAAAACCAAATTGTTGCAGTTGAAAAACGATATGCAATCCGATATTCAAACGAAGTACGGACAATCCGATGCGCCGGTGTTCATTACTTATCAAACGAGTGGACCGTGGTTGAAAGATTTCTATGACTTGCCTATTTCAATGGCTCAACTCGAAGCCAGTAACGAAAATGCGGATGTCATTTGCGCCGGACCGGTTTACCCGATCACGATTGCCACTTCCGGTGCGCATCCCAATTCCAACGGCTATCGCTGGTATGGCGAAATGTTGGGCAAAGTGTATTACAAAACGCAAATTCTAAAAGAAGAATTTAAGCCTTTGCAACCCATAGCGTTTTACAAAACAAATAACGCCAATGAACTGAAAATCAAATTTTTAGTCCCGCATTTACCTTTGGTATTGGATGATAATTTGATTGCACATAAAGCCAATTACGGATTTGAAGTAAAACTGAACAATACCAAAGTAACGGTCAGTGGCGTAAGCATTGAAGGCGATTGCGTGATTTTATCGCTCGCTCAAAGTCTATCTGCTACGGATGAAGTCGAAATTTCCTATGCCGGCACAGATATACAATCCGGCAACTTGCGCGACAGCGATCCCTATCAAGCGCTGACCACTTACGAAGATTTAGATCGTAATACCGGTGGTGTATTCTACTATCCGCGCAAAGACAACGCTTCACTTCGCCCCCGGCAACAGCCGAAAGATGCCAACGGGCAAGTGATTTATGATCAAAAATATCCTTTGTATAATTTCTGTGTAGTGTTTTATAAAAAGCTTGTTGCCGGCGATTTATCATTCGATACATTGGATAAAATCGGCTCTATCGAATCGCAAAATCACCCCATTGTCTATTTTCAGGATTCCCAATTGAAAGTCATCGGCGATGCGATTCAAAAAGTGGAGTTGTTTGATTTATCGGGGAAACAAATCAATAGGAATCAATCGCTTACGCAAGGGATTTATATTGTGAAAGTGTTGACGGATTCGGGAGTATTTGTGGAAAAGATATTGAAATAAAATTTATTTTCCGCCGAAAGTTACCGTGCGCGGTTCGCTCCCAAAGCCATAAAACGTAGCCGTAACATCCGTCAGATAAAGCACCAAGGTATTGCTATCGGTAGCCGAATACATTTTTTTGAGCGACGGGTAAGCATCGAGCATACTTTCTTTGGCTTCCGTGCGAGCATCTTCCAGAGCGGTAGCTTCCACGCGAAGCCATTCGGAACCAACGAGGGCGCAAATCTCAATTTTCGGATTGGCAAGGATTTGTTGCCCTACGTTTTTTGAACGGCCGGTTTGAATATACAACTTGTCCTCAAAAATATTGACTGTACCGAACGGGCGCACGCGCGGCTGATCACCTTCGGTAGTGGCGATAAAATAAGTGCCGGCTTGTTTCAAAAAATCATACACCGATTGCATATTGTTGTTGGGTTGATTGTCCGCTGTTTGTGCGAAAACGCCGCAAGAGGCGATTGCAAACAGAGCGGTTGTTAAAAAATACTTCATTTCGATTTGTTTTTTTGTTTTTAATGAGGCAAAGTTAGTTTTTTTTGAATAAATTTGCACGATAATATTTAAAAACGATAAAAAAATGAGCAAATCATTTGCCCCAACCACACAATCCATTAAAAAATACACGATTATCGGCCTCGTTGCCTTGTTTGCAATCATCCTTCTTTCCGGCAGTTTTTGCACCATCAACACGGGCGAGCGCGGTGTAGTATTGCGCTTCGGAAGATTACAATCAGTTATTAATGAAGGACTTCATGTCAAATTACCCTTTATCGACCGGGTAGAAAAAATGTCAGTGCGCGACGGTAAATTGTCGGTCAACATCGAAGTATCGTCGAGTGATATTCAAACCATTACGGTGGATGTAGGCATGGTTTACGCCTTCGATCCGGCTAAAGTCGGACAAATTTATCAACGTTACGGCATCGGCATCGAAGAAACCTTGCTCCGTCCGGCCTTATCGGAAAAAATCAATGCGATTATCGCCGAATATCCCATCGAAACGTTTGTGGAAAAACGCGCCGAAATTTCCAATCGAATCAATACGGCATTTTCCAATCAAGTAACCGGAAGCGGCATTGTAGTCAAAGACTTATTGATTGTGAATCACGATTTTAGCGACGAATTTAACAAAGCCATCGAAGACAAAAAAATCGCCGAACAAGGCGCCCTCACAGCAAAATTCACGCTCGAACGAATGAAACTCGAAGCCGAAGCCCAACGCATTAAGCAAGCATCCCTTTCGGCCATGGTGCTGCAAGAAATGGCGATCAACAAGTGGGATGGGAAATTGCCGCAGTATTTTGGTGGGGAGCAGATGCCGTTTATTACGATAAAGTAAGGGGTATTTGGTTGCGTTAAATTTGCGGAATATTTCAATGTTGGGAATACACATTGCATTGCAAGCATTGAGAGTAGCGGAAGGAAAAGTGAAATATAACAAAAATATACTTTTATGCGAGTTAAATTAAGTAAAGCGGTTAAAATGTTCTTTGGAAATTCATCCTTAGAAATGGTCTATTTTGAAGCAATTGCAAATGCGTTAGATGCAGGAGCAAACAAAATCAATATTACTATTTCTGCCCAAGATTATAGCCAGCCTGAAACATTGACAATAGATATTTCTGATAATGGCGTTGGTTTTACAGACGAAAGATTTGGCAAGTTTAGCCAATTATTTGATGTTGATGAATCTTCACACAAGGGATTAGGGCGTTTGGTATATTTATGTTATTTTGAAAAAGCAATTATTTCGAGCAACTATGACCAATATTACCATAGAACTTTTGAATTTTCCGATAACTTTAAGGAAGAGTCAATTGTTACAAAAAATAATGAAATAAAAAACAGCGAGACTAAAATTTCTTTGTCTGGTTATACTTTAACTCGTTTAGCACAATATAGTTATGTTCAACCAATATATTTAAAAAATAAAATTTTAGAAAAGTTTTATTCACGCTTATACAAATTAAAACAAGCAGGAAAACAGATAGAAATATCCATTTCTACAACAATTGACGACAAATCTGCAACAGAAGTTTTATCCTCAAAAGAAATACCAGAATTTCAATTTATTCCAGTTGAACATTCATTAGATGTGTTTGCACAAATAGAGCTTTACTACTATATTGAAGAATTGCCAATGCAAGCAAGTAGTGTAATTACTGCAATTTCTGTTGATAATAGAACTTATCCGATGGATATTATTGCGGAAGAAAATTTACCGATAGGATATAAAATGGTATTCCTTTTGTTTTCGGATTATTTTAATGGTCAAGTTGATGCTTCGAGAGATAATATTACCTTGCCTACCATTGAGCAAGTAAAAAAAATATTCAAACAAAATATAGCACACATTATTGATGAAAAAGTTCCGCAAATTACAGAAAGAAATCAAGAAAGAAAACAACGACTTATTAATCAATTTCCACATTTAAATGGTTATTTTGAAATTGACAGTATTGGTTATAACTCTCAAAATGATATTCTAAAGAAAGCTCAAGAGAAATTTTTCAGAGCGCAAAGAGAAATATTAGGAGCTTCTCATTTGACGGAAGATCAATTTAAAGAATCTTTGGAACTTTCCTCGCGAGCTTTGACAGAATACATCCTATTTCGTCAAATTATTGTAAATAAATTTAAAACATTTAATAAAAATAATTCAGAATATGACATTCATAATTTGATAGTTCCCAGAAGAGAGCAATTTGATGGAGAAAATGTGATGGATGATTTATATCGTAATAACGTTTGGGTTTTAGATGATAAATACATGACTTACGATACTGTATTAAGTGAAGCCGAAATGTCTAAAGTTATAAATGTCATCACAGAAGGCGAAGTAATAGAAAAAGATGACGATAGACCGGATATTGCTTTAGTCTTTTCAGGAAATCCAAATGATGCTAATAAAGATAAGAAAGTAGATGTTGTAATTGTAGAGTTGAAGAAAAAAGGACTCTCTACGGAAAACAATTCAATTGTAGAAATTCAGTTAAAAAATAGAGCTCGCAAATTAATGCAATATTACAATCAAAAAATCCAACAGATATGGTTTTATGGGGTCGTAGATTTGAATGAAGAATATGAATTACATTTAACTGATGAAAGTTATCACAAGCTCTATTCCAATGGTAAAGTGTATTATCGTCCGACAGAAGTAACTTTGCAATTAAATCCCACAATAAAAGTTCCTATGGGTATTTTTATTATGGATTTAGATGCTATGATTAAGGATGCAGAAACACGCAATTCAACATTCTTAAATATTATTAAACGGAAGTTTAAAAGCTAAACGATTATGTCAAAACAACCACTCACAATCCCCAACCTAATCTCCTGCGCCAAATCCTTTTGCGAGCAAGAGTCCAAAACGCCGAACAGCGAGCTATTTGGTGTAACCGATGGTAAAGCCGTTGACACTTACATTGAACATAAGTTCAAGGATTTTTTGCTATCAAAATACGAGTTGCAAGTGGGTAGTTCGGCCAATGGTATTGATTTGCCCTCGTCTAAAATCAATACGGACATAAAAATTGCTTCAATCAAGCAACCGCAATCGTCTTGCCCGTTCAAAAATGCACAGCAAAAGATTTTTGGATTGGGTTACAATTTGTTGGTGTTCGTTTACGACAAGCATGACGATGCAAAAAAGAAAACGGCTTTATTGGATTTTGTTAGTTGTTCGTTTATTGAAAAAGAGAGAACGGCTGACTATCAAACTACCACGACTATTCTACAAATGATTGAAAACAAGGCAAATGCTGACGATATTTTTGCTTATCTGAATGATAAGAATATTCCTGCCGATGAAATGACTTTGATGCAAATAGCGGAACAGATTTTGAAAAATCCGCCGGAAATTGGTTATCTTACCATTTCAAATGCTTTGCAATGGCGGTTGCAATATGGCAGAATTGCTACACTTAAAGAGGATGTTTCTGGAATTATAAAAATTGTGGATAATGTGGAATAAAATTAAATTATAAATATGTTGTTATTTACGGATTTTACAATAGAAAATTGGTTAACTGTAATCACAGTAGTTTTTGCTGCAATCGGTGGGTGTTTCGCTTTATTTCGATGGGCAGAAAACAATAAGATTAAATGTGCGGAATTTTACTTCCAAGTTGTTGATAAACTATGCTATCAAAAAGAAACTTTTTGCAAAAGATTTTATGAAAAATACGAATAGATATGCTAAAACATTAAATTGGTAATAATGGATACAGACGATTTATCACAAGAAACATATAAAGCAGTAATTTTAACAGCAGAAATGTTTAATCACGATTTGACTTTACATTTTGGCTGTTTGGCTATGGATTGCTATGACGAAGAAGAATACCTTTTGAAATCAGAGCAATTAATCAAAGAATGTTTAGAGGAGGAAGATATTGAGATACTAATGGATGATTTGTTCTTTGGTAATCCTCCGAATATAAAGGATTTCAAAAATGTACTTTCTGAAATTCAGTATAAAATAAATCAAGTTAGAGAAATACCACTAAAACAACGAACTTTTGATTTTTAATTAAATGACTTTCAATCAAATAAACATATCATTTTCTGTTTTCTCTTTCTTTCAAGAGAACGGTCAAATGTCTTTCAAAGAAATAAATGTCGTTTTGAAAGGACAATCGGGTATTGTTGATTTTTTCGAGAAAGAAGATGACTATGCACAATTGAAACAAAAAATCGGAATCACACAATCCGTTGTTTGTAAATCACGTACAGAATTCGGCGATTTTCAAGGGCGGTGAATAGAGCCGTTTGTGGGTACGGGTGCAATTTCCGCACCTGCAATGAAGAAATATTTGGAACAGGAAGGAAAATTATTGAAAGAAGCCGATAATGACGGTTATGAACATTATCTGACTGTTCGCAAACGTTTTAACAAGCGGGGAATATTCCCCTTTTGATTTTATTTTTCTGTCAAGAGCGGGGTTTAATGGAATGATGTGTTATTTATTCTTTCTACTTGGCACCACAACGATTGGCGCGAAAACGAAATGATAAAAAAATATTGGAACAAATTTAATATCATTACCCGGGATCATTTTTATCACACCGGCGCGAATATCAAAAATCGAAAAGCCGTTGTGGAAGCTTTGGTTTGTAATTTTGATACAAACAATTTTGCACAACACAATCAAGGAGTAAAAGAGAAAGCAAGCATTGAGCAGTTGGAATTGTTTTAAGAAAATGGTGTTGCACTACTTCACCCAATACTGATTCCTCCCCAACCACCCTCTCTTATCCAACGACCCTCTCAACTTCAATTTCCCTGTTTTAGCATCATAACTGATTGTCCCATAATACTTCTTCCCACTCTCAGGATCCAGCAAATACCCCCCGTTCAGCACTTCGCCATCCACTTTCATGCTGCGGATAATAATCATTCCCAAAACCGGTTTACCTTTGTCGCTGCCCTCACACGATTCGCAAACCGCATCGGCGTATTTAAGCATCTTGACAATTTTTCCGTAATACAAACTATCTGTGCCTTGATAAATTTTAACTACCGCGCGAAATTCGCCGGTTTTGTCATCTACCGTCTTCCATTCGCCAACAATGGAAGCGATTTGTGCGTTGATCGAAATAGATAATCCTAAGAAAAAGAAGCAAATAAGTATCTTTCTCATATACTGTATATTATATCAATTTTTCGTTAACGATCGAATCAAATCGACCTCTTCTTGTTTATAAGGCGTTCCGTCAATTCTTTTTTCCACACGCCGGCGGAAAGCGGTTGCGAAGGACGGATTTCCCAGTTTTTCGTTTGTTCACACTTGTTTTTACATCCTGTTAATACGCAAACTGATGCAATTAAAATTACTAAACTGATGTTTTTCATATTATTCTTTGTATTTTAATTTTAATATTAACGGAAAATCAGTCGTAATATACTCAACGCCCCAACGAATACAATCGTCCATATCTTGTTCCAAATTGACCGTCCAAACATTGACAACCATACCCAATTTATGCGCCTGCTTAATCCATTTGGAATGTTTACGATAAACGGAAATGTGATAATCGATGGATTTGATACCGTCGCGAAATACTTTTTTCGGCGCTTTATCGCCGGTCAAATAACCGGTCAAATTAGCCGGCGCTTTTTCCGCCAACCGTTTGCAGATATTGTAATCGAATGAAATATATTCCACTTGATCCGCTATTTCCGCTCTTTGTACCATAGCAATAACGGAATCGACCACCAAATTATTTCTTTCCGCCGAATCATGCACTTTGATTTCCACTATCAATTTGGTATCCGGCGACTGTTTGGCTTGAAGCAAATAATCCGAAAATTTAGGGATTTTTTCGCCATTGCACAAGGTATCTTCCTGAATATGAGAATAATTTAGATTTTGAATGACTTTCCCGGACAAATGGGAATCGTGATTGACAACCACTACGCCGTCCAACGTAAGCCAGACATCACATTCCGACGCATAAACACCCGCTTCCTGCGCCTTAGCCAAAGAAGCAATGGAATTTTCAGCCACATTATCTATCGTATGATAGCCGCGATGCGCTACAATTTGCGGATTTTGAGCGGCCAATGCGCCGGACAGCCAAGCAACAGCGAATATAAATCCAAATTTTCGTTTCATATTCATGACTGTAAAAATAGTAAACGGGAACCACCGGGTTGTTCTTCGATCGTTACCCAAACGGTATCGGCGGGCAAAAGCGCTTCCACCTTTTCCGGCCATTCGATAAAGCAGAGGGCGCCGCTATCAAAATAATCTTCCGCACCGATATTTTGCGCTTCTTTCACATCGTTAATCCGGTAAAAATCAAAGTGATAAATTAATTCGGCGGTAGTATCGGAACGGTATTCGTTCACAATCGCGAACGTGGGACTGTTGATGACATCCGTTACGCCCAAAACTTCACAAATCGCTTTGATAAAGGTGGTTTTGCCGGCGCCCATGGAAGCGTTGAAGGCGAAAACGGTGCGATCGTCCATGGTGGCGATAAATTGTTGGGCGGCGGCGTGGATGGCATCTAAGGAGGGGATTTGAATTGAATTTATCATTTAGTATATGTTTTTTATTCGTTTAGTTGTTTCTATGTTTTTATTTTTCAAAATACAATACAAATCATAGTAATCACGAAACTCATTTCTTCGCAAGAACACTTCCATTTTTAAAGAAGCAATGCAATCTTCATCCGCTAAAATCAAATTATTAAGATAATATACTGGTTTTATGATCGGTTTTATTTTGTCAGGAGCGTAAAACGACAATTTCACACCGTCATCCGTATAAATTTCGACGTGATTATTCCCCAGAATATCAATTTTATTAATCGTAAAATTTTGTGTGAGTTCATTTTTAATTTTCTCTAAGTCAATATTTTGTTTGTCTTTTTTGAATTGTTTCCAGCACATAAAATCCAAATCTTCACTCAAGCGATGTTTGAGTTGCAACGCCAAAGCCGTACCGCCTACTAAGAAATAAGATTTAACAAATTCCTTTCGAGAAATTACCTCTATCACTTTCAAAGTTTTTTCAACCAACGCTTCTCTCATAGTTCATTTTTTTATTTAACATCTTCGTTTCCATCGTTTTAACATATTGATGCGGTTTCCGTGCATCAAAATAAAGCAATGCAAAACACATATTCATGGCCAACAGGAAATCGCCTTGCGGCACCAATTCTTCCAACCAAACCTTTTTTATTTTTTCTTTCGGATAAAGTTGAAACAAATATTGTATATCGTCTAAATCCAATCGAAGCAACACATACTTTATCAAATTCCAATCCGAAAGATTTCGGCACGACGATTTATCAAAAGACCAAAAAGAATTTTCGGCCTTCAGTCGTTTCTCCAAATATTGTTTTATATCCTCTTTCAATTGCATTTTTGTTTTGAAAACACAAAAGTAGTGATTTTTATTTTTCAATCCGCTGAAAAATAAAATTTTGTCCGAAGGAATGATCGCTGTCTTTGGCGACAGCTTCTCAGCCGTCCAAGCGTCTATATCCTTGAGGCGTATTCGTTCCAGGCGTTCTTTAAAAAAGAAGTTTTTCTCATTCTTGTTTTTTAGTAACTGCGTATGTGCAGGAATAAACAGGATGAATGGCGTAACACCGTGTAACTTGTTTGGCGATTTTCGAGCCTTACAGGTTCCAAATACAGATTCTATAATATCGGAAGAGTTATTGTGAACCTCTTTATCTGATTTAAGCATAGATGCTTCTGTGTGTAAGAAATTGAGTATGTCACATCCCGGTTGAATCATTCGAGAGTTACCGGTAAACAGTTTTTTTCTGATTTGCCATTGGCATTGACGGGAAGATTCTCTTGAGAAGCCCTGGTGCTTACAAATAGATTCAATGCTTTCCACACAATCAACCACATCCGGTAATTCGTCGATAAGCCAGGCGTTAGCCGGGATAAAAGAAAATATGGATTGCTCCTCACAGGAGAGCGCATGATATACATCCAATTGTGTTTGAATTTCACATCTGCATGCCTTTGGCCATGATGGAAGCATTATCGCTTATTGCGTATTCAGGCAGACGACCCACTTTTCCCGCTGCCTTCTCAAGTTGTGTTTTAACGCTTTCTCCCGTCCAACTCTTAGAGACCGACATCGAACGTAGTGAGACATCTGCTGCCAATAAGCACTATCTCATTTAACAACTATCTTCTTCGTCTCCACCCCACCGTCATACTGATTCCTGACAATATAAAGCCCCAAAGGAACTTGCGAAAAATCAGGTTGCGCAGCATTCCGCCATTGCCCGATTTTTATTCCGGACAAATTGTAAAGTGCTGTTTGAAATATCCGTTAAATTCAATAATAGGTATAAGCGTTTAAGTCGCTGTTATTAATTTGCTATCATTCAATCTTATAGGTTTGTTGAAAACCATCTTTTTTGCAGAACTTATATAGGACTTAAAAAATGGTCTGAACTCTCTTGTCGAAGAACTGTCTATCACTTGTGCATACGCTCTGCCGACACCTCCATCTTTCAATATTTCTAAAGCTACAACGCTCAATTTCTTTTTACTGTCGCTGCTACGACCCGGTTTGCCTTCCTCGTATTCGCCAGTCAAAAACTCGTCAACATAAACCGTTCCTGTTAGCGGGTAACGTTTGCTGCTTGCCATTGCCTGCTGTACCTTCCATTTGAATTGCCAGATTGGTTCCATAGCTATGAAACAACTGTTTCACAACTATGAAACACTTAGTGTGTGCCTACAAAAACATTAGTTCACCGTACAAAAACATTAGTTTCTTCTGCCTGTGCAATAATTTATCTATGCACGCTATACAAAAAAGCTCACCTGTCTTTCGCACTGTTGTGCTACTTGACAGATGAGCTTTTTGGAGCACGGGCGGTGGGT
This sequence comes from Bacteroidia bacterium, assembly GCA_025999115.1. The sequence continues at coordinate 22,110 of BNWW01000005.1, read as the reverse complement.
TGACTTACTCGGCAGAACTGAAAGCAAGCCGGAAGCCAAGACCGTTGCTGTGATCGGCAGGCGTGTCGCGGTTACGGCTACACACACGGCTATCAGCAGTACTACTGCCCCAGCTACCACCACGATACACTCGGTAAGAGCCTGATGCAGCACCAATTGGGTCGGTGTCAGAAGTGGTATTCACGTAGTCACCGTACCAATCACTACACCATTCATATACGTTACCACTCATGTCATAGAGAATGTAACCGTTGGCAGACTTGCCTGCTACTGGCTTCGTGCCATAAGCTGCAGTACCACCTGAGCCATTGTTGCCTGTCACCCATGCTACACTCAATAAGTTGGCATCATCATTGGGTACTGTTTGTATTGTTGGAGGCGCACTACCCGTAGCACCTGCAAAGTTATTCGTATAGTTGCCGCCACGAGCTGCATATTCCCATTCTGCCTCAGTTGGCAAACGGAACAACTTAGTGGGATTGGAGGAAAAGTAGGCACGAACAGTGGCATCGTCAGCAGTCGAAGCTACCCAGCCTTTGTCTTTCGCTACTAACGCGGATAACTTATAGCAAAAACCATTGTCGAAGTACTCAACGCCGTTCACTGTAACAACTGATGTGCCAGCTGGAATAGCAAGAGCGTTACTATACGTAGCCGCAGCGAAATCAGTCGTGTAATCGCCTGTACTACGGGCGGCAGACGTGCCGACTACGTCCTCCCAAGACACACGCTCTACGGGTTTAGTGGGAGCATTGGTTGCATAGTTTACATTGCCTGCACGTTGGAATTGGCTTGGATTCCAACCCATCACGTCTAACCACAACTGCTGAGTTACTTCCGTTTGACCCAACTGGAAAGCCTTAGTGATGGTTACATCATGACTGTTCGCAATAGCAACGTAATGGTCGGTCGCACCACCCAATGTAAACGTGCCCGCAGAAATTGTCTGCAAGTTGTCAATGTAATCTTGAACAGATTGAGGAAGTGGAGGAGTTTCAAGTGGTGTAAGCGTTCCATCGGCTGCCAACCAATTATTACCGTCCCAAACATAGAGACCTGCCAACAAAGAACCTCCGGTATTATAAACTACAGTACCGATACCGGCAATATACTGATCCTTGGCGGCAGTCGTTGCATCACCCAACTGATAGGTAGTGGTACCGTTCAACTCTACATGAGGCAACATCAAACCTAAACTTCCACTTCGAGACAAGTCCAAAACAGCCCCGTCTGTAGGTGTGTCGGTACTGCCGATAGTAACCTGTGCATGCATACCTGCTACTGCTGCAAAGAACAGTAAACTTACAATTAAACTCTTTTGTTTCATTTTTTGTGTTACTTAAAAATTAATAATTATTGTGTGTATTACGGCAGAATTCCACTGAGGGAAACAGGAAAAACTGAAATAGCCGTAACAGGGAAAGATCCCTGCTACGGCTATTATGGGTGATGCCCGAAAGGGCAGAAAATTTTATATCACTATCGCAACTACTTGTAAATGAGGCTTTTACCCCACCGTTAATATTTTTTAACATTCCGGCAAGCGAACTGGAGCCTAACAATACTGCCGTGCTAAAAGAGAGGTGAAAATGAGTCGTTGTGTCTGTCATTCCTTTTTTCAATTGTCGACTGCAAAGGTAGTGTTTTTTTTAAAACAACAAGCCAAAATTTTATTTAACGACTATTTTCTTCGTCTCTACCCCACCGTTATACTGATTCCTGACAATGCATATCCGATTAATTATCTTATTGTTGTTCACTCTTCTCTGAAATTTTATCTATCCAAAACCGGAAACAGTTATTATTCATTTCATTAAAAATAAATCATTATGGCAACAAACTCAAAAACAGCACTCGCCACCGCTGCCAAAGATCTCAATGCGGCAGCCAAGGCATAATTTGTTCAAGCGATGATAAATTTTACCCTCTGTACCCTAAATGTTTGGGGTATGGAGGGTAAATTTTATCAAAATATAAATCTTTTTTTGCTCTATAACAAATTATTTTGTATCTTTGTTGCGTTTTACAACGGCTAATAACTATTGCGGGGTTTCGCGGGTTGTTAGTCGTTTATTTTTTTATTCTATTGCTGTAATGCAATATTGAATTTTCTGTTTACTCAACAAACTCCAGCTGCTAAAGAGTTTTTGAATCATTTTCCATACAAACTTGGTAAAGTGCTTATTTTAAACAGTTTATACTATATTGATGAAAAAAATAGAACAGTTTACAAAGCAATTATAGACAAAATCAATGCGGGGGCAATAAATGATATTTAAATGGCTGATTTTGAAATGGATCACAACAGATGAAACTTTACTCACTTGGAAGTTGACTTATGTTTTTGATGACCAAGATGCCCTATTTGACAACATACCCATTCTTGGTTATTTAGACGACATGCTGGTTATTTTCAAAAAAAGCTGTATCTTTGAAGTCGCAATTATAAATTCTATATCTGTTATTAAAACGGATATAGAATAGTAAAAAGCGCAAATATGACACAAAGCGATTTTATTAAATATCTCGAAGAAGAGGAAGTTCAGATTTTTGAAATTCAAACACTTAAAATTGAACTTGATTTAGACAATCGAACTATCAACGAAATTGTCGAAAATCTTGTTGTAAAAGGTTTTCTCGCTCGCCTTGAACGTGGAAAATATTGTCGTGCCAATTTTAGAGATGAAAATGTAATCGGCACTTTTCTTGCCAAAAACAGTGCTGTTGCCTATTGGTCAGCGTTGAACTTGCACGGACTTACAGAGCAGTTTCCTAACAAGGTTTTTATCCAAACAACACTACTCAAAAAAGAGGTCGAATTTGCAGGAACAACATACCAATTCGTTAAAATTCAATCCAATAAGCGAACAGGAATTGTTTTTAACGGTTACGGAAATTACAAATATCCGATTACCGACATTGAAAAAACGATTGTAGATTGTTTTGATTTGCCGGACTATTCAGGCGGTTTTGCGGAGTTAATAAGAGCGTTTTATAATGCAAAATTAAACGCTGCAAAGTTGAAAAAATATTGCGAAGCAGTGAATAATATCGCGGTAACAAAGCGACTTGGATTTTTGGCAGAACTTTTTGAGAAGAAAAACTTACAGAGTTTTATTAAATATGCCCGCTCAAAAGTAAATCGCAGCTATAATCTCTTTGATACTTTTGGCGAAAACACAGGCGAAATAAACAGCGTTTGGCGTTTGCGAATGAATTTATCGAAAGAAGATATTTGGGGAATTGTTCAAAATCAATATTGAAATGATTAGTAAAAACGAGATAAATAGATTGGCAACAGAGCAAAAAGTTCGCACCACAACCATTGATAAAGATTGGGTTTTAGGACATTTTATTGATGCAATTTACACCGTTCCCGAATGTCGCAAAAATCTGATTTTCAAGGGCGGAACTTGTTTGAAAAAGTGTCGTTTTCCCGATTACAGATTTTCTGAAGACCTTGATTTTACAGCCATAAATGCAAACTTTGTGTTTGATATGAAAATGCTAAAAAAGATTGTTGCATTGATTTCCGAGCGTACAGAAATACCCTTGTATATTCAATCACTTGAAATTTTGCAGTTTAACAATCAACTAACGGGTTATTGTGCAAAAGTTAAGTTTTGGGGAGCAGACCACAGTAAAAATCAGCAACCACCAGAGCCAAACCGTTGGCAAACAAGCATAAAAATTGAGATAATTTTGTACGAAAAAATGATTTTTGAGCCGGAAATTGCAAATATCATTCACAATTACAGCGACAAACTAACCGAAAACGCTCAAAATATACCAATTTATAGCATTTACGAAGTGCTTTCAGAAAAACTTCGGGCATTGATACAACGTTCATATACCGCGCCAAGAGATTATTATGACATTTGGTATTTGAGCAAAAAGGTTGAAAATATTGATTGGAAAAAGGTTGTAAGTGGCTTTAACGAAAAAGTAAAATACAAAAATTTGCAATATTCAGGCGTAGAAGATTTGATAAATGAACACAACGACAAAATTCTAAAATCTACGTGGAAAAACAGTTTGGAGCACCAAATAAAAGAGGGAAAACTGCCTGAATATGAAACTGTACGCGATGATTTGAAACAACTTTTTGACAAGATATTTAACAATCAATAATCGGATTGAATTCCGGCACTTACTTCAATTCCAACCCTGCCCACGAAGTCATTTAGGGATAGAGAGTTTTTCTATTTTAGTTTGCCACCCAAAAACCTCCCCCACCTCCTCTCCGAAAGGGAATCGTCATGTCGAACGTAGTGAGACATCTGCTGCCAATAAGTCCTATCTCATTTAACAACTATCTTCTTCGTCTCCACCCCACCGTCATACTGATTCCTGACAATATAAAGCCCCAAAGGAACTTGCGAGAAATCAGGTTGCGCAGCATTCCGCCATTGCCCGATTTTTATTCCGGACAAATTGTAAAGTGCTGTTTGAAATATCCGTTAAATTCAATAATTTGTTTGTTGATTCCGGACAAAACAATTACCTTTGTCTAATTCAAAAATATATATAAAATTGTATCACATGCAAACTTACTCCCAGCATTCACTCTTCGTAACTCCCGAATTATCAGGGGTTAACCCAAATTTGCGGGGGGGGGTAAATTCCTTATATTCAACAAGTTACGCGAGTAATAATTACTTAAAAACCACTCTTGGTAAAATAATTAACTGCCGTAACAGGATTTTTTGTCCTGTTGCGGCTTTTTTTATACTATTATATTCATTCTAAAAAGTTCATAAATATGAAAAATGTAAATTTAGTTAGTTTTAGTTTATTGCTGTTATTTATAGTGTTTTTTATCGGTTGCGATGAAAAAGAAGACAATCTCGCGCCAATTGTCGTAGCAAACACAGGCGCATTAACTCAAAATGTTTTTGCAGACGATACGCAAGGGAAAAGCGCTGTCACGTTCACAACCACAGGCGCATGGACTTCCAAAATTACGGACAAATCCACCAATGTAGGGTCGTTGCGCGCAACGACCCTACGTGCCACTGTCGATGCCCCAACATGGCTTTCAATCACTCCCGAAAGCGGCGACAAAGCAGGTAGTTACACGATAGCCATTACGCTTGTGTCGAACACCACCGGCGCAGACCGCACAGCAGTTATTACGATTAGTTGCGATGGAACGGAAATTACAATAACGATTACACAAAAAGCAACGAAAGAGGATGGAACAGTGCCCGTAAACCCAACCACTAAATTGGTCACTCGCATTGAACAAGGCAATTGGTGGTGGGCGTTTGGCTATGATAATCAAAATCGTCTTGCAAGCATAGAAAGTCAATGGATGCCAACACTAACGATAACATATCCATCCAACAATACAGTAAAGATGTCTTACGAGGATGGATATCCCCCTTATTTATTGACATTAAACGACAATGGCTATATTGTTTCACAAAAAAACGAAAATGACAGCATTGCTTCTAATATTTATACTTACAACACAGCCGGATATTTAACGAGTATGACAAATTACGATGGCTTGGTCGTTTATACGTGGGAAAATGGAAATTTGACATCGTTTATTTCTTCATTTTATATGAACGGGAGTCTAATGAGAGAAACGCTAACTTTTGCATACAATATTGACCTAAATGGTGATGGCAAACAGGATGAGTTTTTTGAAAATAAACCGTGTGGTATTGATATTGCCCAATTTATAACTGAAGTAATAGGGGGTGGACGAAACTTACCTCTATTTGATTTGTCTGGAAAAAGTGTAAAATATTTACCTGTATCGAAAAAATATTATCCCGGAGATGTACACTATGATTACAGTTACGAAACCGATAAAAATGGATATGTAACAAAAATTTTCGAGGATGAAACTATCAGTGAAACTATCCATAAGGTATATGAAATTACTTATAATCAATAAATTCTAAAAAATATGAAATCAATAACAAAAATTCTGTATCTAACTCTTTGGGCGGCAGCAGTATTTACTGCTTGCGATGAAAAAGAAGACAATCCCGCGCCGATTGTCGTAGCAAACACAGGCGCATTAACTCAAAATGTTTTTGCAGACGACACGCAAGGGAAAAGTGCTGTCACGTTCACAACCACAGGCGCGTGGACTTCCAAAATTACGGACAAACCCACCAATGTAGGGTCGTTGCGCGCAACGACCCTACGTGCCACTGCCGATGCCCCAACATGGCTTTCAATCACTCCCGAAAGCGGCGACAAAGCAGGTAGTTACACGATAGCCATTACGCTTGTGTCGAACACCACCGGTGCAGACCGCACGGCAGTTATTACGGTTAGTTGCGAGGGAACGGATATTACTATCACGATTACGCAAAAAGGGACGAAGGAAGACGGTACTGTACCCACCGAAATGACACAGGCAGAAATTATCGCCTTGCTGACGGAAAGTTTCCGAACTTCTTTTAATGCGCCCGAACTAAAAATGGAAAAAGATTTTGACGGAAGAGATGGCTCTATTGGGTCAATAGAGCGCAACGTCAATCAAAAAAGAATGTTGGAAATCGAAAAGGAGAAAACAACCGGTGCTGTTGTGTTTTTCGAGTATAAAGAAGACTTAACTCTCTATGTATATGAAGACGGCAACAAACATAAAGAAACGTTGCCCGACAATTATTGGGAAAGCAGTTTTAATCTTGGCACAGAGTTTGGAGGTTTTACTTGGACTGTTTCGGACAATACTTTTACAGGTGTAGGCGAAGGCTTAAATAAAGTAACAGTCGTATTGAATGAGAACAGGCAAGTGGTTTCACTAAATTTAGTTGACGATGACGGTCCGGATGATATTGAAATTATATCTTGGACTTTCTCTTACAGCAATGTCAATCCCACGTTTCCGGCAGGCTTTAATAAGGCGGATTTTCCGTTGAAGGGCACACAATCCTACGGAAAGGTAACTAAAATCAACGGACAAACAGTATATTACAACGAAGATAGCGATGTAACAGGTGTTGGAAATGAAATGTATGCCGATTATGGTGTTGTAAAATTAATGAGCGATGGAGAGTTAGTCTATATGGAGGCAAATAATTGGGATGGCTACAATCACAATGGCAGATACGATTATACGTTTGTAAATAATTGGGTGCAGGAAATCCGCTTTGATCCATACGGGAGTGACATCTATTTTATATCCAATTACACATGGGATGCAAACGGAAATCTGTCGCTTATACGAGGCGATCAGCGAGGTGTATCGCGAGAAGGATACCTCAGCACCACTTTTGAATATAGCGATATTGAATACACGCTTGGCAACATAGATATAGGATTCCTTTTGGCAAGCGGTGAATATTATACTGGCGCAGGAATATATCCGTGTTTTGACAGTCATATAGGCAAACGCTCTAAACATCTTATTCACAAACTTATTCAAGACGATGAAGACGGCGACAAATATGATTTGACAAAAACATTCCGATACGAGTTTAACGATGCCGGATATATTACTGCTGTTTATTCCACAGAATATGGGCAAGAAAGATTACTTTATTCGTTTGAGTATTAAAGGTTAAGTATTTATCATTTAAAATAAAAACATTAGGGTAACAAACGAAAAAACAACCCTCGCCACCGCCGCCAAAGATCTCAATGCGGCAGTCAAGGCATTGGGCGAAGCCTTGTCGGCAGAACAGCAAGACCTTCGCGTTTTTCCCGACAGCACGATGCGAGCTATCATCAACTTCATCAATCAGGCAAAAGGCTACTTTGCGGCTTACGGCGAAACGCTTACGCCTGCGGAACGCGGCCGGAAAATCGAGGCAGGCGTTAGAAATATTGGTTTCATCGAAGCCGGATACGCCAGTGCCAAAGCCAATCCGCTGTTCGTGTCCTCGTATTTGCCGTGAAAGAAGCTGCTCGTCAACAGGTTCCGGGCGCGGAAGTGGAACGCGATGTGCGCAGTTTGCTTCACGGCACGAAGGGTAAATTTTATCATAATTAGGATAAGTTTCACTATAATTATGGTGAATTTCATCCTAAAGATTATGGGGGAGGATGCAATGACTTTCAGCAGATGTCGAACGTAGTGAGACATCTGCTGCCAATAAGTCCTATCTCATTTAACAACTATCTTCTTCGTCTCCACCCCACCGTCATACTGATTCCTGACAATATAAACTCCCAAAGGAACTTGCGATAAATCAGGTTGCGCAGCATTCCGCCATTGTCCGATTTTTACTCCGGACAAATTGTAAAGTTCTGTGCTGTTGGGAACTGCATTGTACGTAACCGGAATCCGGGGCAAGCCGGTTGTTGCCTGTTCCATATTCGGAACGGCAAAAGTATCTTGTCCCGCTGCCAGTTTGTAATTGAATGCCAAGGAAAAATTGTACAGCGGATAAGGCTTGCCGTAGATAATCTCGCCGGTTTCGTCCAGCGGCTCGCGCGTGACGGGGCGAAACGATTCTCTTAGTACGCCGGTACAATCTTCTTTATCCACGCGCGGATAAATATAATTGCCGGTTTCGTCCTTCGTATCGCCATCCACATAAGTGGATTTGGAGAGATACGGGTCGCTGTCGCGCAGATTGCCAACTCCGTTAATCGTGTTTTTTTCGCCGTACAGTACTTCAATATTTCCGGTCAAAGCATTGGTGCAAGTGATTTCTACACAATCGTTTACTATCTCTACATTGGAAATCGTTTGCTTGGCATTATCCTTATAAATCGAAAATCCATAATTCTGTCGTTTTTCCAAAATCAACGAATCGAACGCCAAGGGCGGCACCGGAACATGAAAACGGACAATAACCTTGTTGGGATTTTGCGCATCGCGATACAACGTTTTCGGCTGCAAAGGCTTAAATTCTTCGCCCAACACCTGCGTTTTGTAATACACTTTTGCCATGTACTCGCCAAACCAGCGACTTCCATTGGAACACAAATGATTGTTGCTGAAACTCAATTGATAGACCGGACCTACGCAAATCACATCGCCATTTTCATTCGAGGCTTCGAGTTGCGCCATCCCAATCAGCAGTTCACGATTGCCGTTCGTCCATCCGCCTCCGGTTTGATAAGTAAAAAACACCGGCTTTTCGGTCTGATGGTATCGTTGCCGAATATCGGTTTGCATATCGGTTTTCAACTTCAGCATCGCCTCTTTGTATTCGTCTTTGGGCAATTTCGTTGAATTATAGTCATTTTCGCCCTGCATCCAAAAAATGGCGGGACAGGAAATGCTACTGCCGCTTTTTATCGTAATCTTTTGCGCCTGTTTGATTGCCGTCAAGAAATCGCGCTCATACAAACCGCGTTCCGAACCTTTTGCCAGATTGGCAATGGGCTGTGCGCCCGTACCGCAAGAAGTGGCAATGAAACGGGTGTTGTCGGTGGGCGAATCAGCATTTTTCTGTTGTTGCAAATGATTGACGGCTGCCACCAGCGGATTTTCGCAAGTGAGCGGATAGGAAATCTGACGGCTTGATACCAACGGATTCAGCAAGTCGAGATTGGTGTTTCCGTAATTGATCCACATTTGATTGCCAATCATATAATTACCCGGAACATTCTCGGTAGAAATGGGATAAAACGATTCCTGCCCGACCGAAAGACTTTGCCCGTAAATGAGAAAGTGTTGATATTCATGCGGGTCGGGATTGGTAACAACAAACGTTGCCGGAACTTCCACCGCACCTGCTGCGCATTTTCCATCGGCAAAAGCCCGAATATTCCCGGTTTGGTCGGTATTCACATTCAGGTTTTGAAGATATTGCGCATCGCCATATTCCAAGGCGTCGGAAAAGAAGTCGAGCGGAATACTGTTTTGCGAGGCAATGTAATCTTCGCCCGGAGTGGCTAAACCTGCCGCCTTGCCCGTGCCGTAACCAACCGTATTTCCGGCAGGAACGCTCCCCGTGATACCGCCAATCAAGCCGATAAACGAATGATTGAAGAATACCGTGCTTGCGTATGTGCCCTGCGTAACGCCAGCCGTTCCACCGCTGAAACCGATGTCGCGATAGGCAGGACTGCCGTTGTTTTCGCCCAAGTTATCTTCCCAAATACTGTTGTAAACCTTCAGCGTAACTTGTCCGTCAGCATCTCGCACATTCAAGCCGCCGCAATGTCCGCCGTTGCCCTGCGACCGGTTTTCTACTACCGTAACATTCACAAACGTAAGCGAACTGTTGCCGTTACCTTTGCCGGAAACGTAAATGGCACCGCCGTAGGTTTTTGCGCGATTTTTGTAAATCGTAGAATTGATAATCGCCACGGTATTCTGATTATTGGCGTTATTGTTGTCGATAAAAATACCTCCGCCACCGTTGTTGGTCGATTCATTGTTGGCAATTAGCGTGTTTTGAATCGTTACCGCAGTCTCGGATTGCGCAGAACTGAACAGGGCGATGCCGCCGCCTGCTTTGACCGATTGGTTATTTCGGATGATGCAGTTTAGCAAGGTGCATTTCCCCGAATTATCAATGCGGATAGCACCCCCTTCAGCCGTTGTGTAACCGTTGCGGAAAATCAGATTTTTCAAAACCGTTGCGCCTGCTGCGTTTTGAAGATGCAAAATGCGCGAAGTATTTCCGCCATCGAAGCCGGAAAGCATTTCCGTATCACCTTCCATCGTAAAAGAGATGTTTCGATTGATTAAAACTTCACTCGTAACCGGAATAATTCCCGATACTTTGATTATGTAATCGCTTGAATTAGTTGGAATTAAAGCGACCGCCTTCGATAATGTGGCAACCGCCTTTTCGGAAGTAGAGCCGTCATTGCCATCATTTCCATTCGAGGATAAATAAATGTCGGTTGCAAAAACCGTGTTTGCAATCAGCAAGAATAATAAACAGTTGAGCTGTTTTTTCATGATATTGAGATATTTTAATTTAATTGGCACCGTAAAAATACAATGCCCCATAACTCCAATTCGCCCCTTTTACTTGTGGAAAATTCGGTCTATCCATCGTGAGCAGCACGTATCGGTAAGGATAACCTTCCGGCAACGGCACCACACTTGCCCAGATTCGTCCGGCAGGTTGTGGAAAATGCGGTTGCAAGTTCAGTTTCAATTCGCCCAATTCTTTCAAATCGGGATAGGAATGAACGCGCAAATTTTCTTTTCCGCCCATCAAAGCGTAATATTTCTCTCCGATTTTTTGCATGGATGTTCCGGTAGAATTTTGCGCTATCGGCTGTGTGATAATCTTATAATTGCCGTTCCAACTATCTGATTCATACATTCGCGCCGTGATATTGCCCGAAACAAAAGCACTTGTCAGCAGTCGCCATTTTTTGACATCGCTATCGAAGAAAATACACGGGTCTTCGTTTTTCCCTTCCAACATCGCAGGCTCTACTCGCTTGGCTTGCATGACCGAAAAACCTTTGCGCGGATCGTGTTTGGAAACAGCGGTAATTAAACCGGTGGCAGCACGCCCTTCTTTCTGAAAACTGCCGCCAAAATCGCAGGCAAAGGCTCGCCATTCCTTATCGTTGCGGTCGTAGAACAGATGAGCCGCATAATCGTTACGCAACAAACCATCGCCGTGGTCGAAGACAATCATGCCTTCCAAACGCACATCAAAAACAGAGGGATTCAAGCTCAACACGCCCTGCACCGATTGCGGCGTATCTAATCCGCGACACGAAAAAGTAAACCACAACCGTCCGTCATCCATCAGCGGACTTAAATCTTCATACGAAACGGGACGAATATCGGCTTGCCCGATGCCCGGCGAAAGATAAGACGATACGCGATTGACGGATACTTTTCCTTTTAAATCGGAAATCAAATTAAACGTCGATTGATTGACTGTTTTCGGATTGCGAAAATCCAAAACATCGCCGAAATGTTCTTTTACGGGCAGATGACCGATGTAGCGCGTTTCGCCGTTTTCCGTTAAAAACACACCCAACGAGCGACCGTATAATTGTACTTTCAATGAAAAATTCGATTTCGGAACCGTGCAATCGAAAGTAGTGTCGCGCACAATTTGATTTTCTTTGATGATTCGAATGGAAATTCCGGATGAGGCATTAACGCTTTTCTGGGGATGGATAATGACTTGGATTTTATCACGCAAACCTGAACGGGCAAATTCCAAACCGGTTTCCGATTCGCCGGATAATTCATTGATTTCCAAATCGTAAGTGGCGTAAGGATTGATGCCGCCTATATAGACGCTCGCGGCGTTTTTTCCGCAAGTGTTATCCAAAATTAATTTTCCCGCTTCGATTTTCGGACGGAATGATTCGTCGCTTTTCGCTTCGTGCTGTTCCGAAATAGCAAAAGCAGGATGCATCGATTTGAAATGGACGGTTTCGGATGGCATTAATTCGTTGAGTATTAAATTGTTGGAGAAAATAAACCGACGGACGGCCAAACGTTGGAATTGCAAATCCAGCGGATTCACGGTTTGCGTTTGTGCAAAAGAGAGTACCGATAATAATAGCGATAGGATTGTCATTGCGGGCTTGAATATCATATTCATTTATAGAGCTTTTGATGAATTTGATGTAATTCCGCTGCCGGAATTTTGATAATTTTCCGGTCGTAGGTAATCAAACCATTGGTTTCTACTTCCACATCGGTGGTTTGCGTATAAACGGCGGCCGATAACCCTTGTTCAATCAGCGCCGGCAATTCGGATATAAATTGCGCATACCGTTTCACTAAATCTTCTTTTGTATTGAGATTTTGATAGCCCCAATTATTTTTATCCGTCCACGTATGACCTTCCAAAGGCAATCCCAAACCGCCAAATTCGCCCAAAACGACAGCTTGTGTTTTTCCGAATATTTCGGGATGAGGCATTGCGGGCGCTGCGTAATGATGCAAATCGAACACTTGTCCGGCATCCATGAAATTGCCGCCGCTGGCGCTGTTCACAAGGCGCGACGGATCTTTTTGCATCGTCCAATTCGTGATTTCTGCGGTTTTGAATTGTCCCCATGCTTCGTTGAACGGCACCCACATCACGATACACGGGAAATGGTAGAGCGCGTCGATAATCGCGTTCCATTCTTTGCGGTAGATGGCTTCCGATTCGGCCGAGCGTGTTTTTTCGGGATTCACGGGATATAATCCGGGCCACGAAGTCCATTTGTTGCCGCCGTTGTCGCCGCTCGGCATATCCTGCCAAACCAATAATCCGATTTGGTCGCAATAAGTGTACCAACGCGCTGGTTCTACTTTTACGTGTTTGCGTATCAGGTTGAAACCCATGGCTTTGGTTTGTTCGATGTCGAATTTCAAGGCTTCGTCGGTGGGAGCGGTATATAAACCGTCGGGCCACCAACCTTGGTCGAGCGGGCCATATTGAAATACGAATTGATTGTTGAGTAAGATGCGTTGAACGCCGTTTTTACCGGGTTCGATGGAAATTTTGCGCATGGCGAAATAGCTTTTGATTTCGTCGATGATTTTGCCTTTGCGTTCGATGCTGATTTTTAAATCATATAAAAACGGATGTTCGGGCGACCATAATTTAGGATTTTTGATTTGGATGGGCGTTGCGCGCAACGCCCATCCATTGTGCGACATCCCCACAATGGTTTCCCCATCATAAGCCGTAATGTTGATTTGATCGCCGCTTTTCAAATTCGCCGTTTCAACTTCTATATTCAATTGTTGATTGTCAATATCGGGCGTTTGTTTGAACGATACGATGTACGTTTCGGGAACCATTTCCACCCAAACCGTTTGCCAGATGCCCGTAACCGGTGTGTACCAAATACCCGAAGGTTTGTTTACCTGTTTGCCGCGCGGTTGAGGCCCGTCGCTTGTCGGATCCCAGACTTTTACGACCAATTCTTGCGTTTTTCCTTTGATAAACGGCGTAATATCGAACGAAAACGGGTCGAAACCGCCTTCGTGTATGCCGGCTGATTTTCCGTTGATGAATACTTCCGTTTGCCAATCGACGGCGCCGAAATGCAGTAAAATTCGATTGTTTTTGGCTGTTTTCGGTAGAACAAAAGTACGTTTATACCACAGATTATTGTCTTTCCCCACGGTTTTTTCGACACCCGAAAGGGCCGATTCAACGGCGAAAGGAACTACAATTTTTCTGTCGAATGTTTGCGGTAGAAACGGGGCATGCCCCGTCTCTACACCGGTTATAGCATAATCCCATAATCCGTTGAGGGAAAACCAATTATTTTGCCGCTCCATTTGCGGACGGGGATATTCGGGCAAGGGAGCATTCCGGTCGATTTTTTTCGCCCATTCGGTGGTAAGTGTTTGGGGTTGAGCCGTCAAACCCAGTGCAAGGAAACCTGCGAGGAACCAATGTGTTTTCATGTGATTGATAAATTATTACTCATTTTAAACGATAAATATCCGGATTTATACCCACAGATGATATTCAAAGTTCAAAAATACAATTATTTTTTCGAATCACGTTGTTTTTTTCTATTCAAAACGATACCATATCCTGCGGCCATTAGAATGAGCAACGGAAATGCGTTGGGAATGGGCGTTGCTTTGAAACGAGGGTCTGTGTCTGTTCCGGGAACGTCATCAAGGCCGCGCGAGGTGCGCAAACTGCCGCTTGTTTCTTCGGCGTTTCCGCGTTGTAGCCACGCTTCCGTGTGGTCTTTGATGTTTCTTCTATCGGCAAAAGTGGCGCCGGCTAATACAAGGGCGATTGCTAAAAATATTGTCTTTTTCATTTGTTGATTATTTTCTAATTATTTTGCTGACTTCACTCTTACCCGATTCGTAAATTTGTTTTACAATATATACACCTGTGGTTGGGGTGGCAGCTTGTCCCATCAAATTATAATATTGCGTAGCCACAATTTTATCGTTGCTGTTTACCCGTTGAATATCGGTCGGTGTATCGGTTTGTTGTTCGATAGCGATGGCGCGCAAGATGCTTTCCGGTGCAATGCCGGTTACACCGACAAACGCTTCGAAAGGTGCGATCGTTGCGGTAGTGCGTTCAAATTCATTATCGTCGTTGAGTGCGTAATAATAGAAATCGGATTGTGCCGAAGTAGGCGTTGTGCTGGCGACCGAAGGATTGGCTACCAATGTATAAGTTTTGTCCGCGATCGTACTGATTTGCGCATTGTTCGACAATGCCGGATGGAAATCCGAAACAAACGTAATTTCTTTTTCGTCGAAAGCCAATGGGAAACGAACGATATAACCCACGCCTGCATCTAATTTGTTTTCGTTGTGGAATGCAAAATGATAACCTTCGTGATAGTCATCGCCCGTGCCATCCTCTAATGTTTTTACAAAGAAATCGCCTACATCAGTACCATTATAGATTGCTAAAACAGGACCTTCACCGTCGTCACCGGGTTTGCCATATTCAAAATCTTCGCAATAAAAACCGACTACATCGAACGGAAAACCGAGGGCATACCATTTGCCTGCCTCCACTGTTTTTTTGTATTTAACACCATAGTAGTTTGAACCGGCTTCATCACCGCCGGCTACGGTAAAATCATCGCCATCCGTGAAAATAATATCTCCGTAAGTACCGGCTTTATAATCTGTGCTTGTACCTGCTTCGTCGGCAATCACATATTCGGGCAATGTGTATTCTACTGCTCCGGCATCTACGATACCCCGGGCAATGTTTTTGCGGGTGGTGCCGGTTTGGTCGGATTGGGATTTGGCATCAAGAAGGTATGAGGCATTGCCTAAATTAGTGGCATAATGCGTAGCGTCTTGTGTTGCAGAAGTGAGTGGATAGTAATTGCCTGCGGAATTGAAAGCGCCAAGACCGGATGGTTTATAGGCTTGCCCTGTAAACGTAAATTTCCCACCTACGGCAGAATTGACAGCATCTGCGATATTAGTTGATTGAGAATAGAAACTTGCTATTATTGAATTCTTTATTAAAAACTCACCATCTTCCGTAGAAGGGTCAATATCTTTTCCTAAACGATGGGCAATATCCCTACTGGTTGTATTGTCTGATGCCAAGTTGTTCTCAAAAATGGAATTGTATATTCTTACTTTACTGAATAAATATCCTTCCGTATAAAAATATAGAGCGGATGTATTCCATGTACCTGCTGCACCTATAGAATTATTTTCAGTAAAGGTAACATTGTCGAAAAGGTATTCATTTGTATTATTTTCATATCCGCTAACATACATAGCTGTTCCGTAAGCATAACCGGTAGAACTATTTTGTGCAACCGTTGAATTAATCATCTTGAAACTGCAATTGCTATTGCCCATAGCAAGACTTAAAGCTCCTCCTTGTAGCGAAGTTGAGTTGTTAATAAAAGCCGAATTTTTAATAAGGGTATGCTGATTGAGAGAATACACACCTCCACCTCTGGCTGTTGAGCTATTTCCTTTAAATAAACTGCCGTCAATAGAAAGAGTTCCTGTTGCTTTTCGAGAAATAAGTCCTGCAATTGTATTATTTTGAATTTGACAATTAATTAAAGTCAGAGCATCTCCATTCCAGTCAATCACATAATTGTTAGTATTTGCACTTGCATTGCCTGTAAAATTGGTTGATTGAATGGTTAATGTGCCAGAATTTGTCTGATAAATAACACCACCGGTAGTTGTAGTTCTATTGTTGTTAATATATGATGCTTGAATAGTTGTGTTTCCTGCATTATCTATATAAATTGCACTACTACTATTACTTGCAAAATTATCATGGATGCGACTGTTTTTGATAGTTACAATGGCTGAAATTGCAATGTAAAAAACTCCTCCTCGGTTAGTACCGGTATTGTTATCAAACTCACAATCGTCATAGATAACTTGACTATTATAGTTGTGCAATATAGAACTACTGTTACCACTTGTGTTGCCATAAAAATGGCATTTCTCAAATGTCATAGGTTGAGTAAGATTATTATTGAGTAGCCGAATAACTCCATTTCCAGATCCATTACCATTACGAAAAGTCAGATTTCTGAACGTAATAGAACCCTTATTGCCCTGTAAGTTGATTAATTGGATAGAATTGCCACCATCGAAGCCGGACGTAATAGAATCGCCACCATCAATGGTTAGGTATTTACTGCCGTCATTCACTCCTGAAACAGTTTGGTTAGTGTTAGTCATATTAACCGCTGTCGTAATGTCGATAAATCCCGAAACGTGGATGATGTGTCCATTCTTGTTGTTGACGGGAATTAAATTGTACGCTGTTTGCAGAGTTGCCACTGCCAATTCGGGTGTTGAGCCATCATTGTCGTCATCTCCTGTCGAAGACAAATAAACATCTTTCGCCGATAAATTACTCATCAACCCCCAAAACACAAAGAAAAGTAAAAAACATCTTTTCATAACATATTATTTTTTAAAATTAAACAATCATGATATTAGTGGGGGCAAAGTTATATTCATATTATTACGCAAGTTGGTAGTTTGGCATTACTTGCTTATTAAATTTTTATTAATTCAATTTTTTTGGGAAAAAAAATATTTTTCGAACCGGAAAATATTTATATGGATTGCTATTTCTTGAAAATTTGATTTATGTAATCAGAGGACAACGTGTTATGCTCGACTGGGATTTAGCTGAAATGTATGGTGTGGAAACTCGGCAATTGATTCTCAATGATTTTCCATCAAAAAATAAGAAAAAATCCCCATATCGTCGCTCTGATTCTCGACAAATAACCCGGCCCGAAGCCCTTTCCCCCATTGCGGAAGCCATTTCCCATTCAAAACTTGATCGAAATGCAAGGCAGAGTACCAATTCTCACGGTCTTCCGACCAATGAAACTGGAAAAAACGGGCGTTGATGGATTCGATGCGGAAATAAATTTCGTAAGCGTTGAGGTATTTTGAAAAAGTTTCCGACCGCTTGCCTTTGGTGCATTGATATAGTTTTAAATGTTGATTTTCGATTCCCCAAACGATGTAATTGGAGGAGTCGCCGTAAAGGAGGAGGCCTTTCAGATTTGTATCTTCGGGAATTTCAATGGCTGTTTCGATCTTGTAATTGCCGGATACCGGTTGAATGACGCGAACCTGAAAACAAGAATCGGCTAAACATCCGGTCAATTTCATATCAACCGACCAAAATAGCTCTTTTTCATTGGAACGGAAATTGTCGAAAAAACGAGTGTTTTGTTTTTGAACCGTGTTTTTGAACGGCGTTTCCGCTTGCACCGACGGAATATCGCCGAACCGAAAAAAAGGCCATCCGCCTTTTTCATCCCAAAGCAACTCGTCTAATAAGCCTTGCCGGCCGATAAATTCAAAATCATACGAATGATATGCGTGATAGAGATAGAAAAAACGATTTTCGGGCGTTACGACGATGGTTCCGTGTCCTGGGCATTTCCACAATCCGCCGCCTTGCAAAATCGGATTTTTGTCGTATTGTTCCCAATCGCCTTTCAACGATTTGGAACGGGCGACGAATACGTGGTAATCACATTCACGGTCGCAACAGCCGCCGACGGAATAGAACAGGTAGTAAAATTCCTTGTGTTTGATGAGGCAGGGGCCTTCGTCGCCGCGGCCGGTCCATCCTTTTTTCGGATCGGTCAGTGAAAAAGCTTGACCGCGTAGCGATAAACCGTCGTCCGATAATTCGCTGCACAAAATTTCTATCGGACGATTGTCCAAACCGTAAGCTTTCCAAAGGATGTAGCGCTTGCCGTCGTCGTCTTGAAACACGAAAGCATCGATGGCTTCTTTTCCCCATTCGATGATAATTCCGTGATCTTCAAATGTTTGTGTAATGTCGTTGGTGGAAGCTACACCGATGCAGGAAACGCCGTCGCTTTTTCGCCGCGCGGTGTAATAGACGAAAAACCGGCCGTTGTGATGCGTGAGTTCGGGCGCCCAACAATCGCCTTTGATCCATTCGGGCGGTGTGTTGAATATCGAACCGATTCTGTTCCAATTGATTAAATCGACGGAATGATAGATCGGATAATTCGGCGCATAATCCGATGAGGTGCCGGCGGTGTAATAATTTTCGTTTACACGAATGCCGGTTGGGTCGGGAAAATCGCCGGGGATGACGGGATTGCGATAAGTCGATTCGATGTTTTGTGCGAAACCAATCGAATTAATCCACAGGACCATCCAACAGCAAATCGTGATTTTTAATTGATTTTTCATCGTTTTTTATTTTTTCATCCGACAACCGAATTTGCATAGCTGAGAAAAGTCGTTTCCAAAATTTCTCCGTTTCTTTGTTTTGAATGCGATAATCAATCGTAGAAATCGCCAAAGTTGCTTTTCCAAACGGAATGGTTACCAATGCTGCGCCCGAAGGTTTTTCAAGCTGCTCATACAAAACGATTTGCGCACATTTTTTACTTTCGGGTTGTTGATTGAAAAGCGACCAGTCGGTGCGGGAAGCCGTCAGGATGATTTTGCCTTTTTCGACGATTTCGCCCGATAATCCACATTTGATAATTTGTTTATCGCCTTCCATTTCGGCAAAATAGAGATGCGGTAAATCGAAATATTTGCCCCATTCGGTTGTTTTATTCGGTTCCAACGCGGTGGCTTTTCGGCCGGTTAGATTCCATTGTGCGGGAATGATGGCGTTTAAAGCCGGATTTTCGGTTTTTTCGGAGAATAGAATCCAGATTAGGCCGCCTTGGTTTTTGATGGTTTCGATGGTTTTTAAATCCGTTTCGGTTACGCTATTTGCATCAATTATCAAACAATCGGGTAAATTGTTGGGGGTTGCGTGTAGGGGCGTTGCGCGCAACGCCCCTACACATCCATCCGGATTACCAATATATGCGACGGAAACGTATTTCGCTTGCGGAAATTCGAGTGGTACAGGCGGCAAAATTTCTTTATACGAATCCCATTGACAAGGCAAAGGTTTTTCGGAAGACAACGCGGCTTTCAACGCTTCAAACATTGGAAGCGGTTTATACAAAGGCAATTGAGGATCTAATCCGGGATTGAAAGTGGTAACGTAAGGCGGAATCCGTTCGTATTGATAACCGGGCTTGCCTTCTTCGTAGGGTTTTCCGGCAAAAATGCCATCGTTCAAATTCGGCAAACGCGAAAAATCGTGATAACCGAGATTCAAATGTTCGATGCCGAACCAGCTGACTTCTGACGGCGAATAATAGGCCAAAAACGGTCGCGCCATTTGTACCACATTTTGATAAACATCCATCGCCAAAGCCTCGCTTCTCCCGTAATACGATTCAAAAGCTTTGTCGCCTGCAAAAGGATACAATTGTGCCGGTTTGCCGTAATAAGTAGCGCCCGATTCGCCGACAATCAGCGGTTTATGTAAATCTTTCGGCAAAACGTCCAATTGCAAGCCGTGGCTGAAATGTTTGCTCCACACGGGCAGACGGCCGTTCATGTCGCGGTCGCCGTCCAAGGTAATGAAATCGCGGGTCGGATCTAATTGCTTGGCGCTCCATGTTAATGCGACTAATTTATCATCCCATTGATCGGAAATTTCCTTTTCGGGTTTATTCAATAAAGCGATGGCAAACATTTCATTTCCGGCGCTCCAACCGATGACCGACGGATGATTCCGATCTCTCAAAATCAAGCGATTAAGATGTTCTTGAGAGCGTTGCCAAGTGATTTCTTCTTCCAAATTCAAACGAATCGACGAACCGAAAAGCGCCGTTTCATCCAATACCATCAGACCCATTTCGTCGGCCAAATCGTAATAAACACGCGGCCAAGGCTGTGCATGCGGACGAACCGCATTTCCACCGAAATCCTTAATCATTTGATACCATGCGTATGCAAACCGCCGCGAACAAATATAAGCGCTGAACGGATGCTGAATATCGCCGAAACATTGAATTTTTTCGCCGTTTAACTGAAATTCATCGCCTGCGATTTTGAATTGCCGCCATCCGAAACGAGTGGATTTGCAATCGAAAATTTGCTTTTTTCCATTAATATTCAACAACAAAGTGTAAAGATTCGGCGTTTTTGGCGACCATTTTTTTAGTTGATTATCAATTTTTGTCTTGATAATAACCGTTTTTGTTTCATTCGGTTTTATTTCGATATTTTTGGAAGAAATTTTTAAAGCCGTATCGCCCAATTTCCAAGCGATTTCGGCAAAGTCATCAGAACGGTTTAGCCATTCCCGAACATCGCCCGAAAGCGAAACTTTTTGTTTTCTATCGCTTTGATTTTGAATTTTGACCTCAATTTCCAATAAATTCTTATCCAAAAACGGTTTCACGAACATGTCGGAAATATGGATTTCAGGAACGGCAAACAGAAAGACATCCTGCCAAATCCCCAATAAATCGTCGGTATTGGAACCGGTTGGATAAGTCGCTCCGAATTTCGGATATTTCGGATGACTTTTGTCGAAAAATTTGCTGTGTCGGAGGCCGATTAATATTTCGTTTTTTTCATTGGGAACGATGTAACCGGTAATGTCGATTTCAAACGGCAAGTGGCTGTCGAAATTTTTTCCGGCTTCTTTTCCGTTGATGTAAATCGTGCTTTCGCCCGCAACCGCTTCAAAATGAAGGACAATGCGTTTGCCGTTCCACGATTCGGGAATTGCAAAATATTTGCGCAACCATCCCATGCGGGTGTGAATCCATTTTTCGGGATAACTTGGAAAATAAACCGAACTCGGTGCATAAAATTGATTTGTTCCTTCGCCGGTCTTGGCGCCTCTTCCCCAATCGTTTACGTTGATGGCGGAAGGGATTTTTATTTTTACATCGTCCCATTTTCCGGCGGTGTGGGATGGTAGTTCGAGCGTTTTGCTTTGGCCTTGTTTCCAGCCTTGCGGGGCGAAGAGAGCTTGGACTTCCCAGTAGCCGTTGAGGCAAATTTCGTCGCGGAAAGGTTTTTCTTGTGAGGTAACCAAGCCTTCGGCGGGGGAGAAATCGCCGTGGAAGATTACGCCTTGTCCGTTGGAAATAATTGGTAATAAGAATATTACAAAGCAGAGTTTTGTTTTTAATTGTTTCATTTGCTTGCCAATTTTCGTTTCAACATTTGCGCCGCTTTGCCCGTCAATTGCAAATAATAATCGGTCGGAAGACTGTCTTCGATGCCTTCAAACGCGATTTTCCCGTTGTGCGGAACTTGGCTTTTTTTGGCGCATTTAAAAATAGCCGTTCCTTCGTCGATTTCATCAAACATGGCCACATAGATGCGTTCTGCGCCGTATTGAAGCAAAGTGGAAAATTGTTTTCGGAGAAAGGAACCGGAGTTGCGATCCA